>JAQIJC010000001.1:3517500-3672832 GCA_036946405.1 Sphingomonas phyllosphaerae
GGTTTGACGGAGCCATCGCGCGCGATGAGCGACATGCCAGTCTGCACGGTTTGTACAAAGCGAGCGAGAGTTTGCGTGTTCACCGATCCATCGATCTCACCCGCGGCTCTCGCCTTCTCTATGCGTTCTTTGAGCCGAGTGAGCGTGGCGTTGTGCGCGGAGACTACGGTCGACTGCGGTCTTCATGTTGTCGTAGATTCCGCGCCGCGGCACCCCGCCAAGCAGCCGGAAGGCATGCTGGTGCGCATCGAACAGCATCTCGTGGGTCTGAAGCGGATACGCACGCACGATGAACGCCCGGCTGTGCGACAGCTTGGTGTGCGCTGCCTGCAACTTCACCCGTTCGCTGCCCAGAACGGCCCAGTCTTCGCTCCAGTCAAACTGAAAGGCTTCGCCGGGCATGAACACCAGCGGCACGAACGTACCCCGGCCCGTTGTCTGCTCCTGGACCTGACGGTTCGCTTTCCACGCCCGGATGAAAGCCGCTACCCGACTGTAGGACCCGTCATAGCCCAGCGCGACCAGATCGGCGTGGATCTGCTTGCCCGTGCGCCGTTGCTTGCGCGATCTGGCCGTCTCTGTTTTCAGCCAGCCCGACAGCCGCTCGGCATACGGGTCCAACCTGCTCGGCCGGTCGACCACCTGGAACTTCGGCTCCAACGCATCCGACCGCAGGTATTTGCGGATCGTGTTACGCGACAGTCCCGTGCGGCGGATTATCTCCCGGATCGACATTCCATCCCGGAATGCCCAGCGCCGGATGACGCTCAGTAACGCCATGTCTATCACTCCTTGACCCCCCGGCAGCCAGCCGGGGTGAGGTTGAGACACGGGTCACTTCTCGGTGGGAATTTATACCTTCGCCGGGTCAGCTCTCAGTGGAAATCAACACCCGGATGTTTTCCTCTCGCAGGAGGCGGCCGAGGCGTATCTGGCATGATCGCCACACGCCGCCTGAAGGTCGATCGCAGCCAGCGGTGGTCTTCAGAGCCGGGCACTGACGCCGACGCGAATGCGGCGGTCGGCGGGAATCGGCGAGGAATAGACGCCTTGCGCCGCGGTCAGGTTCTCACCGGCCACATAGATCTTCGCCCGCGTCCCGACCGCCCGTGTCAGCTTCGCATCGACGCTGACTGATGTTGGCACCTGGATCGAGATGAGGTTGGTATCCGGCAGGAAGCTACTTTGTCGGCTGGACGTCGCCAGATGTGTCGCCACGGCGGCCGACCATATGTCATCCGCGTAATCCGCGGTCACGTTCGCGCGGTGACGCGGCGTCGCCGCTTCGGGGAAAAGCGCGTAATAAGCCGCATTGCGGTTTGCGGGGATGTTCTCGTCAATCCGGGCAAGGCTGTAGTTGGCCGACCAGCCAATCCTGGACTGAATGCGACCGCTCGCTGCCAGCTCGATACCGTGGCTGGTGTAGGCGCCGACGTTCGCGAAACGGGCGACGGCCACGGGTTCGGGCGTGAACGCCACTGTCACATCGACCGCGCCTCCGGGCGAAGCGATCAATCGATCCACCCGTGTGTAGAACAAGGTGACATCCATGCGCAGCCCCGAGGCGAAGCCCTGCGAGTAGCCCGCTTCCAGACTGTCGACCTTGACGGGCGACAGGCGAGGATCGCCGACGAGGTAGACAGGGATAGGGACGTCAGGCGCAGGGATAGCGACGTGAAGACCAAGGTCGATCAGCGACGGGAGCTGCAATCCGCGCCCGCCATTGACGCGCAAGCGACCGGCTTCGGCGATCTGCACCGAACCCGCGACGTTGAAGCTGACCGGCGTTATGGTGCGGTCATAGGCCGCGACCGGGTCGATCTGCGGGGTAAGGATCGCCCCGCCCTGCTCCAGCCATAGTCTGTCGACCCGCGCCGCGCCGGTCAGCGCGACGCGGTCGGTCGGATGCAGATCGAGCATTCCGCTGAGCGCTGCGACCCTGTAGCCAATCCGTTTTGAATACAGTCGCTCGGACGATAGCTGATTGTCGCGATATTCCACGCCGACCCGGGCACTGCCGATCGCGCCCAGCCGCACCAGAGCGGAGCCCGCGCTGACGGAGATGCGGTTCTTCGCACGCAGGTCCGCAACGGCGCTGTACGGATCGGTGACCGGAGTGGTTATGCCGTAATCGGCCTGCAGCCAGTTCGTGTAGCTGCGCGCGCTCAGGCTGCCCCACGACGTGTCATGATTGACGAGCGCGCCCAACGTCTGGTTGCGGAACCGCTGCTCGGTGAGGATCTGACTGGGAAGAAACTCGAGCTGACGGTTACCGCCAAGGCCACCGTTCAGCTCGATGGACGTCCGCGCTGCGGCCTGAACGAACAACGTCCCGCTGAGCTGGTCTGCCCCGACGCCGCGGGTAAAGGGCGGCTGGTAGAGGCGAGCCGGAATGCGGCGTTCGTCTTCCTCCTGATGCCCAGCCGACAAGCTTAAGCCGATGTCGGGGGCCAGGGGCAGTGCGGTCGTCACGCTCAGCCGCCCGTAGCCGTGCGTTCCGCCCTCAGCGCGCGCGGCAAAGCGTGTGTCGGTGCCCGAACGTTTCGTGACGATATTGACGACACCGCTCGCTGCGTTGAACCCGAACAAAGCGCTTGCCGGCCCACGCACCAGTTCGATCTGCTGGATATTGTCGAGCTGAACACCCAGCAGGTTCCAGTTCGTCATGCCGTAATGATCGAGATACACCTGCCTGCCATCAACGAGCACCAGCAGCCGCGCATTATAGGTCTGCACACCACCGCGGATCGCTATGTCACTTTGACCGGCGGTCCAGCGGTTCACGTCGACTCCCACCTGCGCCTTCAGCAGATCGGGGACGTTCCTCGCCGGCGATCGCGCGATCTCGTCGCTGGTGATGATGGTGACCGAGGCAGGCGCTTCCGAAGCGCGCTGCGGCTTGCCCGTCACGCTGGTGGTGATGGGCTCGCCGAAAGCCTCGTTCAAGGCAGCATGGTCTACAATCTGCGCATTGACCCCGGCGGCAGGCGCGACCAACGCCAGCGTGGAGGTCAGCATAATACGGAACGTGCGCACGGATCAGATTTCCTTGACGAGCATGAGGAACGCCGAGCCAAAGCGGATCCTGCTGCGCCGCGCGGCCTCCTTGCTCACGACGATCTGTGTCTTGGCGCCTTCCGAAATGCCCACCACGCAGCGACCCGCCACCACGCAGCCAGTGTCCGAAGTGATCGTCAATATCGCCTGAGCGCTGGCGGTCTCGGCAAGATCGCTCTGGTAATTGTGCAATCCGGAGGTGACGAAGGCGGCGCGCGATCCCGACAGCTGCGCTAAGTTCGACACCATCACCCGCCGCGTGCGGATCAACGCCTGACCGCTGACCGCACTGCGCGCCAGCGCGCGCTCCATCCCTGACGCCTCGGATTCTGAATCGGCATTTCCCGCCTGATAGACGATGGCGACCGGGATGATCCCCGAAGGCGCTGGCTGTACGAACGACAGGACGCGCGCCGCAACCGGCACGTTGAGCGTCGCCGACGCGGCCGGCGCGAGCAGTGACAGCACGCAAGCGGCGGAGATCAGTAAACGTGGCTTCACGGACGTTCCCATCAAATCCAAGCCCGTGGCGCCGTGCTCGTCTTCAAACCCGATTAGTCCATACTCATAAACAAAACCCTGTAATCGCTGGTCTCTCGTAGCGTTCTTCGGTGACCGGGCTCGCGCGGGCGCTTGAAACGGCGTTTTTCGCATGTTGAGAGCGGCCGGCAGTCCGAGCCTTCCCGCTGCCGAACCGGTCGGTTTGCGCCTCCCGAGCTTGCAAGCGCCGCGGTCAACAAAATTCTCTTGTTAACCAAATGGTGAGGCGCCCTCCGTAGGCCGTGAGCGCAACGACGGGAATTTACAGGTGCGCGCCTCTTTCATCATCATCGCCAGTATCTGGATTGTGAGTCTTGCTGCTCCGACGGCGGCGGAGCTCAACGTGCCCGTCGCGACCCGGGTCATCTCGTTCCTCCAGCTGCCACCCTCGGGACCGATCCAGGCTGCGATCATCTTCGCGCCCGGCAACGACGATTCGGTCGCAGAAGCGGCCGCGATCGAGCGGGCGATTAGCGCCAGCAAGGGACGGCTCCGTACCAGGCGCATCACGGCGAACGCACTCGCCGGACTGCCCGGCGCGCAGGTCGCCTTCGTGACCGTCGGCTTGCGCGCGGAGCAGGATGAGATCGCGCAGGCGGCGACGCGCGCGCATACGGTGACGATTACCTCCGACCAGTCCTGCGTGACCTCTGGCCGGTGCGTCGTCGCAATCGCGACGAGCCCGCGGGTGCAGATCACCGTCAATCGCGCCGCCGCGCGCGCCGTCGATGCCAAGTTCGGATCGGCATTCCTGATGCTGGTCAAGGAGATTTGATGATGCGCCTGTTGCGCATGGTGCTGGGCTTGGCCGTGTTCACTCCGGCCGCTCTTCCCGCAGCTGCCCAGACCGTCGATTATTCGGCCCTCGCGGGAGCGATGGGCGAGCCGGTGACCACCAGCGTCACCGGCCGACCGCAACGTGCCTCTGAAGTGCCGGCCTCCACGGTCATCATCACCGCGGAGCAGATCGCTCGCTCGCCGGCGCATGACGTGCCAGGGTTGCTCAAGGGATATGCCGGCATCGATGTAAACCGCTGGACCGCGGGGCAAAGCGACATCGCGGTTCGCGGCGGCGTGCAGAGCTACAATGCGCGATTGCTGGTGCTGGTCGACGGGCGCCAAGTGTATCTCGACCATTACGGCATGACGGACTGGAACCTGCTTGGCGTACCGATCGAGGATATCCAGCAGATCGAGCTGGTGCGCGGGCCCGCCAGCGCGCTCTTCGGGTTCAACGCCGCGAGCGGCGTGGTCAACATAATCACCAAGAAGCCGCACGAGACGCTGGCTGTGACGGCGGTGGCCGCGATCGGCGATCACGACCGGTCGCGACTGGCCGGATCGCTGATGGTACCGATCGCGGCCGGCGCCGGCGTCAAGCTGTCCGGACAGCACATGCGCGAGGACGAGCGGCGCGTTCCCGACACGCTGCTGCCCCCCGGGCGCATCCGGGACGTGGCCGCTTCGCACGTGGCCAGCGAATTGTACGCGCGGGTCGGCCCGCTGACGGCAGCGATCGGCGGCGGTTACGCCACAAACGAGCAGATGGAGTATCTGCCCAGCCAGATTCTCTCCAACCAGAACTATCGCAGCGGCAACCTGCATGCGACCGTGTCGCGCGATACCGGCTGGGGCGGCCTGACCTTCAACGGCTTCGTCAACTGGCTCGATGCCACTTACGGGGTCGACGCGGTCAAGGACCAGCCGAAAGCCACGCTCGATATCGGCAACCGCATCGTTTCGCTCAAGGCGGCCGGACTTTATCGCTTTGGCGAGAACAACGTCTTCCGGCTGGGAAGCGAATATCGCAACAACCGGATCACCGGCGAGGCGCAGTTCGCCGACAAGGTCAGTTATGACGTGGCGTCGATCGACGGAATGCTTGACATGCATTTCGGTGACCGTGTCGCGCTCACCACCGCAGCGCGACTCGACCGGCTGTGGCTGAAGGTGAGCGGCGCGGTGGCGGAGCCGGCCTTCAACGATCCGCACGACTTCGACCGTGCGTTCAGCCGCGTCAGCCTCAACGCAGCGCTGCTGGTGCAGGTGGGCACGAGCGGGCGGCTGCGCGTCAATGGCGGGCGCGGATACCAACTACCGTCGCTGACCACGTTCGGGGTTCGTATCCCGCTGGTGACCGCCACCCCCCTGCCGTTCCCGGTCTTCGTGGCGGGCGCGCCCGCGCTCGACCCGGTCGGCACATGGAGCGGCGAGATCGGCTACGAGCATGCGCTGGGCAGTGCGCGCCTGGAGATGACCGGCTTTTACACGCATACCGACAAGGCGATCGCATCGCCGGGCGACGGATTGCAGGACCTCCTCGAGTTTCACTTCGTGCCGGCTCCGGTGGCGGTCGCCCGCTTCCAGGTGGCCGGTGACTACGACACCTATGGCGTCGAGCTATCCGCCTCCGGCACGCGCGGCGCCGTAATGTGGCGCAGCAACTATACGTGGACCCACACCGACGAACAGGTCGGCAGCCTGGTGGCACCGATCGCGCTAGCCTTCTCACCGCGATTTACGACACCGCAGCACAAAGCCAATTTCGAGCTTGGCTATGATGCCGGCGCGCGCTGGTACACGAGCATGCTGGCCCGCTACACCTCCCCGACCCGCCAGTTCGCCTTCACGACCGGGCAGCAGCTCGCGCTGTTCCGCGTCCGCGATGCGCTGGGGATTGATGCGCGGCTGGGCTACCGCTTCTCTCCGCACGTTGCCGCCTATGTGGCAGCCGAAAACCTCACGCTCGCAGGCGGGGTCGCCGGCTCGCCGATCCCGGCAGATCGCCGCATTCGCGCCGGCCTGCGGCTGAGCATCTGACATGATCTCAACGCTGGCAGACTGGATCGAACGCCGCATCCGGCTCGCTGATCGCTCGCTGGCCACCAAGGTGGCGGCGACGCCGCTGCTGATGCTGGGACTGTTCGTCGCGGTTGCGGCGCTTAGTGCAGCCGCGTTGCTGGTCGCTGATCGCAGCGTCAGCGGGATCGTCCACGGCGACATGCACGACGTCGGGCAGCTGAATGCGATTGAGCGCCGCTTCGGCGCGAACGACTCAAGCGTCTACCGTCTGCTCGTCGCGAAGGCCGCCAATCCAACCTTCGACGTTTCCCGCGATACCGCGGAGATTCAGGACGGCCTGTTGCAGGTGCGCGCCGATCTGCTCAGCTATCGCGCCGGGCACCCGACCGATCGCGACACGATCGCGCGCGCCGTTGCCGTGCTGGATCGCTACCGCGAAACCGTAGGGGTCATCACGTCGATGCTTGAGCTCGATTTCGGGAGCACCGCCGCCATGATCGCACCCTTTCGCGCCCATGCTGCGCTGGTCGAGCGACGGATCAGGCAGGTGTCCGCGGCAGGGGTTGCCCACGCCGACGCCAGCGCCGCCGAAGCGGTGTTCACCACGCGCATCACGATTTTGCTGATCCTGATCATGTCGGCTGTGGCGATCCTGCTCGGACTGAGCTTCGCCTATGTCATAAGCCGGTCGACGGTGCAGTCGATCACCGAGATTGCGGGTGCGACCCGAGCGGTCATGAACGGTGAGGACCATCTGGACCTGTCATCTTATCATCGACGCGACGAGTTCGGCCTGATGGTCACGGCGTTGCAGACTTTCCAGACGCAGCGCGAAACGGGTCGACAGCTCGAGCGACAAGCGGCGGCGTTGCGCGACGAGGCACAGGAGCGTGAGCAGCGCAACGCGGCGGCGATCCGCCACACCGAGGAACAGGCGGAGCAGCAACGCCGCGCGATCATGGCGCAGCTCGCCAGTTCCTTCGAGGACCGGGTGGCAGGCGCGATCCGCGAGGCGCAGCGCGCGATGGTGCATCTCGATCATCATGCCGAGAGCCTGTTGTCGTCGGCCGGCGCGGAGCAACAGCTCGCGCAGGATCTTGACGTGATCGCGCATCAGCTAACCAAGGAGATGCGAGAGGCGAACGAAGCGACGCAGCGGATGGCGTGCGCGTTCACCAGCATCGATACAGAAGTGGCGGGAACAAGCCGGGCAGCCCGCTCGATCAACGAACATGCGGTAAATGCGCAGAGCGCGGTCGCGCGGACCCAGGCGCAGGCGGAATCGATCGAGCAGATCGTCGACGTGATTGAGGCGATCGCACAGCAGACGAACCTGCTCGCGCTGAACGCCACGATCGAGGCTGCACGCGCGGGGCCAGCCGGCACGGGCTTCGCGGTGGTCGCGACCGAGATCAAGTCGCTTTCCAGCCGTACGAGCATGTCCACCAATGACGCACGTGCCAAGATCGACGCGGTTCAGGAACAAATCGTGGCGGTGGTTGATGGCACCGACAGCCTCAATAGCCTGATCGCGGACCTCGATACGGTCGCGCAGAACGTCGTCGGGATGACGCGCGGTCAAACCTCCTCGGTCCGTCACCTGGACGCATTGCTGGAAAGCGTGCGCGAGCGCAGCCGCCGTCTGGCAGAGGCGAGCAAGCAGATCTCGTCCGCGGCGGAGGAAAACGTCGCCTCCGTCCATCGCTTCCGGGAGAACAGCCAGTTGCTCGGTAGCGCGCTGAGCCTGCTTGCCAAGGATGCACAATCGTTCACGCGAGAATTACGAGGTGGTTGATCGAAGAGCGCTCGTACGAAGATGACCCACATGCGGACGCTCAGTCGGTTCGCAGAGCTTCCCCATACCCGACGTTCGTTCATCTTCATTACGACAGATAGCCGTCAGCGCTTTTGGTGCCGAACAGCCTAGGGTCAGGACTCGTTGATCACAGCCAGAAGATGACAGTGGCAGCGAGCGCGATGGCGGAGAAGAATGCAGTTGGGCAGCGGTCGTAGCGGGTCGCGACGCGGCGCCAGTCTTTGAGGCATCCGAACATGATCTCGATGCGGCTACGTCGCCGATAGCGCCGCTTGTCGTATCTGACCGGCTCGTTGCGGGATCGCCGGCCCGGGATGCAGGGCTGGATGCCTTTGGCCTGCAGAGCGTCCCTGAACCAATCGGCGTCGTAGCCGCGATCACCCAGTAGCCACTGCGCTTTTGGCATATCATCGAGCAGCGCTGCCGCGCCGGTATAATCGCTGACCTGGCCCGCCGTCATGAAGAAGCTCAAGGGTCGGCCGTTCGCGTCGGTAACGGCATGGAGCTTGGTGTTCATGCCGCCCTTGGTGCGGCCGATCAAACGGCCGAGATCGCCCTTTTTACCCCGCAGGCTCGAGGCCGTGCGGTGCGCCTTCAAGTAGGTGGCGTCGATCATCACCGTCTTCGGCTCGGCTCCCGCCGCCGCAAGCCCTTCCATCATCCGCGTGAACACGCCCGCCGCGCAACAGCGCTTCCACCGGTTGTAAAGCGTCTTGTGCGGCCCGTAGGCGCTGGGCGCATCGCGCCACCGCAGCCCATTGCGGTTCACGAACACAATGCCGCTCAACACTCGTCGATCATCAACGCGCGGCTTGCCGTGGCTCCTGGGAAAGAACGGCCGCAGTCGCTCCATCTGATCGTCCGTCAGCCAAAAGAGGTCGCTCATCCGGGTCTCCTTGCGGAGCCTGAATCAGATCGCGACGCTCACATCAATGGGTCCTGACCCTAGGAGAGTGTTGAGCCGGCTCCCACCCAAACTTTTTGCTGAAGTAGCATTGGCCTTTGAAAGGGCGGGCTGCCGATGGCTAGAACTCGAAGCAGGCACTGCAGCACGCTCATGATCATAGAGGCGCTACCGTAAACGTTAAGTTTTGCGGCGTACCGCGCCGTTATGGGTCTGCTCCATACCATCGCGCACTGTACGGCGCAAAGTCATAACCTGCGGCTTGTGGCGCTTGCCGCTGCTGTCTGTGCTGTCGGCGTCTACGCGACATTCGCGATCGCGCGGCATGCGGCGCGAGCAGTCGATGCGCTTCGCTTCCGATGGGCTCTCGTCAGCATCGTATCGGGTGGCTGTACGGCATGGGCTACGCATTTCATCGTGCTTCTGGCCTACCAGCCAGGCATTGAAGCCGCGTTCGATCCGCTGGTCACCATCGCATCGTTAGCTTGTGCTATCGTGGGTATCGGCGGGGGCATTCTCGTGTCGATGCGCTCGCGCCGCCGCCTGCAGCAATTTGTCGCAGGGCTCGTCATCGGCGTTGGCATCGCCGCGCTGCACTACATCGGTCAGTCGGCGTACCTCGTCCGGGGCAGCATCGCATGGGATCCGGTGCTGGTGCTGCTCTCACTCGTCGTTGGCGTGCCGCTGACCGGGCTGGGCATGATGACGTTGGCGCACCGACGCCGCTTCATTCGCCGCGCTGCGCCACCACTACTACTGCTTTCGATCGCCGTTCTGCACTTCTGCGGCATGGCGGCGATGACCGTTCGCCCCGATGCGACTGTTAGTTTCCCGGCGACCGCCATGTCGCCTGCAACCATCGCGCCGTGGGTAGCGGGCGTGTCGATCGCCCTCCTCACCCTTGCGATATTTGGTTGGCGCTTCGACCTCGCCGCAAAAGCAAGGCTCCGCCTCGATCAGCGCCGCCTACGCGAGCTCGCGGATGTTGCGCTTGAAGGATTGCTGATCTGCACCGAGGACGAAGTCACTACCGCCAATCAGAGCATCGAGCGTCTCTCCGGCTACGCGCCTGGCACGCTTCCGGGTGCCTTCCTCAGCCAACTGCTCCCTGGTGTCGACTTCGCCAGCATGCCCGAGCGGGAAGAGCGTGAGGCACAGCTCGTCAGCGCGAGTGGCGACACGATCCCGGTCCGCATCCTGCGCGCGCAGGTCGCGCTCGGGCACAAGCTCCAGACGGTCATTGCCGTACGTGACCAGCGTGAGCGGCTGCGGACCGAGGCACGCATGCGCACCTTGGCATTCAGCGATTCGCTGACCGGTGTCGCCAACCGCGGGCGCTTCTTTGATCTGCTCTCAATCCACACGGCTTCGCGACGGGAGCGCGATCAGTCCTTCGCGGTGCTCATGCTCGACCTCGATCGCTTCAAGCCAGTGAACGACACGCTCGGTCACGCCGCAGGTGACGCCATCCTGCAGATGGTGGCGGAGCGGCTCCAGGCGACGCTGCGAGACGGCGATGTGCTTGCCCGGCTTGGCGGTGACGAATTCGCTGTTTTGCAGATTGCCGCAGATCATCTCGACTCCGTTGCCATCCTGGCGGAGCGCATCGTGCAAACGATCGGCGGTCGGCCCTTCATCTATCAGGGACAGGCGCTGCACCTTGGTGCGAGCGTCGGCTTCGCCTGGGCGCCGCAGGACGGCAACGACCCGGCCGAACTGCTGCGGAACGCCGATCTGGCACTTTATGCCGCGAAGTCGGACGGTCGCGCGATCTGGCGGCGCTACGACCCGCACTTCGATGAGGAGACACAGAAGCGGCGTCGCCTCGAGATCGGCCTGCGGCACGCGATCAGCCACGGAGAGCTGCAATTGCACTACCAGCCGCTGGTCGACGCTCAAACCGGCGCGATTACGTCCGCGGAGGCGCTGGTGCGCTGGAACCATCCCGACCGGGGGCTCGTCCCTCCGGTGGACTTCATCGGACTGGCAGAGGAAACCGGACTGATCCTCCCGCTTGGCGACTGGGTGTTGCGAACAGCGTGCGCCGAAGCGGTAAGTTGGCCCGCAAACATCGGCGTGGCGGTGAACCTTTCGCCTGCGCAATTCCGTGACCCTGCGCTCAGCAAGGTTGTCTTGTCGGCGCTCCGTGAATCCGGATTGGAACCAAGCCGTCTGGAGTTGGAGATCACGGAAGGCGTGTTGCTCAACGACGAGGCGGGTACGCTTGAGACATTGGCCGAACTCCGAACGGCCGGCGTGCGGATTTCCATGGACGATTTCGGCACCGGCTACTCGTCGCTGAGCTATCTGCGCAAATTCCCGTTCGACAAGATCAAGATCGATCAGTCTTTCGTGCGTCAGATCCCCGACGATCCGGAAAGCGCGGCAATCATCCGGGCGATCATCACGATGAGCGCATGCCTCGGCATCAAAACGACTGTTGAAGGTGTCGAGACGAGCGAGCAACTCGCCTTCTCAGTCGCGGAAGGTTGCGATACGATCCAAGGGTACCACGTCAGTCGACCGCTCACCGCAAGCGCTTTCCATGACGTTCTTGATCTCACGCAGCCATCTCGATCGGACATCCTTGTTGATCGATCGATATGTCCCATGCGGGCCTGAGCCCACTCATGGCGAGCAAGCTTCGGTGCACTTGGGACGCCGCGAGCTGGGTCCGCATCCCACCGAAATTTGCCGTTGAGGCAGAGCAACCCTCCGCCTCTGTTTATGCTGCGCTGAGGGCGTTGGCTAATCGAAGAATGCGCTTCTACCCGCTTAGTACCCTATGGCGCCTCCGCCCGAAGGCCGTAGTCTGGTCAGACGTTCAGACCGCCAACAACGAGGGGGTTCTCAACGCAAAAATGAAAAAACAGCTGCATAGCAGCAGAGAAGGCAATATGGCCGGTTTGTGACTGATTTCGTCCTCAACGACCCACATAACCCGTTCACGGAAATCGGCGGCGATTGTGCGGACACCTTGCGGGCGATCGACTGGACCAATCACCCGCTAGGCGATCCGATTGCCTGGCCGGCAACGCTTAAAACGGCGGTCCAGATCGTGCTCGCCTCCGGGTTTCCGATGATGGTGCATTGGGGTCCGGAGCTCTTCACCTTTTACAATGACGCCTATGCGCCGAGTCTCGGCCGCAAGCATCCACGGCATATGGGACAACCGGCGCGCGATTGGTGGTCGGAGATGTGGGACCAGCTGACGCCGGTCTTCGATCAGGTGCGCGCCGGAAAGACGGTGTTTGTCGAGAACGGACGTTACACGCCGGATCGCGACGGCGTGCCGAGAGAAGCGTTCTTCACGCATTCACATAGTCCGATCTGGGATGAGGACGGCCGGGTCGCAGGCATCTTCCTCGTCGTGACGGAAACCACCTCCGAAGTCGTAGCGAGGCGCGATCGCGACGCCGCAAACGCGCAGCAGCTTCTCCTCAACGAGGAATTGGCCCACCGCATCAAGAACACGCTGAGCGTGGTGCAAGCGCTCGCGCAACAGACGTTGAACAAGGTTGAGGATCAAGAGGCCGTTCGCTCGTTCGGGAAGCGGTTGACTGCTCTTGCCGCAGCGCACGACGTGCTGACGCGGGATCAATGGTCGAGCGCAGGTTTGGGCGACGTCGCAAAGGTAGCCTTGGCAACCTTCGGCGAAGATCGTTTCCTGCTGTCCGGCCCCGAGGTGATTATCGGTCCGAGGGCCACCTTGTCGTTGTCGCTGATGCTGCATGAACTGGCCACCAACGCCGCCAAATACGGCGCGCTCACGGCGCCTAATGGCAAAGTGGCGGTATCGTGGACCGTCACCGGTGATCAAGAGCAGGACATGCTGTGTCTGAACTGGTCGGAGCGCGGCGGACCGCCAGCGATGGAGCCGACGCGCAAAGGGTTTGGCTCGCGCCTGATCCGCATGGGACTAACTGGCTCCGGGGGCGTTACGCTTTCCTATGGACCGGAAGGTTTGACCGTAGAGGCGACTGCACCGCTGTATCAGGTGCAAGAGGCGTAACGCGTACAGGCATGGGACAGTCTGAACCTCTGACACGATGGCCGGTGCTGATCGTCGAGGACGAGCCGATCTTGCGAATCGACGCGATCAGCATGGTCGAGGATGCCGGCTTCGAAGCGGTGGAAGCGATGAGCAGCGCCGACGCGATCACTCTTCTGGAAGAGCGGCTGGATATCCGTCTGGTCTACATGGACCTCGACATGCCGCGCAGTCGCAAAGGGATCGAGATTGCTGCGGCGATCAGGAAGCGCTGGCCACCGATCGAGATCATCCTGACCGCCGCCTACTTCACGCGCGAAAGCGTGTCGCTCCCGGAGCGTGCGGAATTCTATCCCAAGCCAATCGACCGCTTTGAAATTGTCGATGCGATGCGACGATTGATGGAGCGCCCGATTGCCGAGGCAGGAGCGCCGGGGCTTTGACCGACGCGTCATAGAATCTTCGTGGGAGGGGGCGCGAACTGCCCCGCCTCTCACTCGACGCGAAACATGGCCGGACGAACTTACACCAGCACCATGCCCGCTGACGGTGTTCCTGCTCGTTTGAGATGATCACGAGCAGAACGCGAAACACTGCCTTTCCTTATAACCCCCGAGATATTGGAGCTCTTTAATCGCGCTTTAGCAATCGGGGCGTTTCGCAAGCCTATTGGAATGGTGAACACGTCTTTACTATGAATGTTATATCGTCAGTCGCGGCTGCCTTCTCTAGCTTTCGAAGCGGTAAAGCGACAAGATATGGTTAAATAGAGCCGACAAACTCTTTCGAACCTTAACCATGCATTTTCGATTACACAGATCGTGGCAAATCACTATTTCGCCAATGGAAATTTATTGAGCTTCGCTAGTTCTGCCGGCCGGTAGGAGTACGAAGATGATTGCCTGGTTCCGAAACAACGCCCCGATCCGTGTCAAATTTCGTGTAGTCGTCGCCTTTCAGATCCTCGTCGCGGCGCTGAGCCTGAGCCTGATCTACATGGCGGCGATGTCGCCGGCGACCGAGGTGTGGAGCATCATGCTGGGCGGCTCGGCGCTGGCGTCGTTGCCGGTTCTGCTGACCTGGTACAGCGGCAAGCTGATCAGCGATCCCTACGTCACAACCGTGGTGCGGATGGAAGCGCTCGCGGCGGGCGATCTCGACGCCGACATCCTGTTCTCCGATCACCGCGACTGTGTCGGGCGTATGAGCCGGGCGATGCGGGTCTTCCGCGACAATGCCGAGACGATCCAACGCGCCACCGCGGACTCGCAGGCGATGGTCGAGGCTTTGGGCTCCGGGCTCGGACGGATGGCGGCGGGCGACCTGACGCTACAGATCGACGCGCCGCTTGCTGCGCAATTCGAGACGGTCCGCCACGACTTCAACGCCGCGATGACGGCAATGGCCTCGACGCTGAACAATGTGTCGGTGGTTGCGGACGGCGACCGCGGCGACCCGCACCCTGGCGTCGGAAGCGCAGGATCTGGCAACGGAGGTCGCGCGCTTCACGCTTGCCGGTAAGAGCGACCATCGGCCGGCCCAGCAGCGTCACGATGTCGGTGGACAGCGTTCCACGCTCGAAGTGGTGCGCTCGGCACCGCGGGTCACCGCGTTGCGGCCGACCGCGCAGGAGGACTGGTCATCGTTCTGACGGATTTGAGACCGTGCCCCATGCATCCCGGATATCCTTAACCCTCGTTCTTTTAGCCGAGATCCGACCGGCTCGATCACCGCGCCCCGTTAACGCACCGGTCTCTTTTGCGCTGTACCTTCGGCTCATGATGACCGGCGATCAGATTGAGTTGGTTCAGGAAAGCTTCGCCCACGTGCTGCCAGCGGCCGCCGGCGCAGCACACACTTTCTATGATCGGCTGTTCACGCTGGCGCCGGAAACGCGCGCGCTGTTCCACGGCGATATCGACGATCAAGGTCGCAAGCTGTTTCTCACGCTCGCAGCCGTCGTCGATGCGCTCGATCAATTCGACAAGGTGGTGCCGGTCGCCCGGGCGCTGGCCATCAGGCATGTCGGTTATGGTGTCGAGGAGCGGCATTACTCGATCGTCGGCGTGGCGCTCATCGAGACGCTGCGCGGGGCGCTGGGTGCGCGCTTTGACCCCGAGACTGAGGCCGCATGGGCCAGCGCCTATGCCATCCTCTCGAGTGTCATGATCTCGGCCGCAAACGAAACGGCGTCAGTCAAGCAGGACGTGGCAGCGTGATCGACAGCAGCCTGTCGGAGGTACCGAGCCTCTTCGGGTCGACCGATCAACGGACAGCGTTGCGCACTCAGGCCGAGGGTTACGTCCTGCGGGCAAGCCTGATGATGCGGCGCGCCCGGACTTTGGTGACACAAGACCGCGTCGATGCATGCGCCTTGCTTACGGATCGGCGAACCGCGCTCGGCCTGCATTTCCAGCGCTACCAACGCCTGAAGCATGGCAGCATCTTCGATCCAATCGTCGCTCACGCCCCTACTTCGAGCAAGATCGTCGCCAGAGGCATGAAGATCGACTGCATGGAATTGGGGCAAGAGTTCGTTGCATACCAAACGCGGTGGTTGCGCGTGCCCCCATCGGAGTGGCGATGGTACAAGGCTGACATGCTCGCGACCGTAGACAAGCTGTCGCTCCACCTGGATGCAGAGCTGCGGGCGATCCAGCAGTTGCTGATGGTGGCGGAGTTCTATCGAAGGTAGCAGCTTTTCCGCACGGCCACGTCTCGCGACGGCGGCAAAGACCCACGTTCGGTCGTCTAACGATTGCGAGGCGGGAACCGGAATCGGCCACTCGTTCAGGGTTACCGCCGATCAATTAACCGCATCTCGAAACCGCCGATTTACCGTGCCTTCGTATGCTCGTTTGGCAGTCTGGTTCGGTGGAGATGATCAATGGGTCACTCGTCGATGGATCCCGCCTTTCGCGAACTTCGACCTTGGAACGAAGGCCGGCTAATTGGTGCGAAGCGCGCGCTGAAACAGCAACAGGTATGGGCCATTCGCTTCTGGCTCGACCAGCATAAACGACTGCGCGACCGAGCGCTGTTCGACTTTGCGATCGACAGCAAGCTGCGCGGTTGTGATGTGGTCAGGGTGCGGATCGGAGATGTAGTTTCTGGCGGGCGCGTCCGAGCCCGCGCTGTCGTGGTTCAGCAGAAGACCAGACGGCCGGTCCAGTTCGAACTGATGGACACTGCACGAAAGACGATGCGGGCATGGCTGGAGCGTCGCGGCGGAACCTTGAACGACTTCGTCTTTCCAAGCCGAAACGACTACATGGCCCATATGAGCACGCGGCAATATGCCCGCCTCGTGCACGAGTGGGTCGTCGGCATCGGCCTTCCGGCTCAAGATTACGGGACGCACTCGCTTCGGCGCACGAAAGCGTCGATCATCTACAAGGCGACCGGCAACCTCCGCGCCGTTCAGATCCTCCTCGGCCATGCCAAGATCGACAGCACAGTGCGCTACTTGGGCGTCGACGTTGAGGACGCTTTGGAACTGGCCGAACGCACTGAGGTCTGAGCAGACCCAGAATCTGACGCTCGGGCCCCTTCCCTAGCTTCCCATCTTCGGACACTTGTTCATCTCTAACACGGCAGGCTTCAACGCTGCGCGTTCGTCCAAAAGGGCGAGAGTGAAAGATTGGCCTAGCCGCCGTGGGCGGTCGAAATTGCGAATAGGCCGCCGACTCCAAGAGCATAGAGGGTGAGAACGGCAAAGGAGTCGACTCCCATCCGCCAGATCTGCCGCTGGGGCCGGAAAATCAGGCCAGCGGCATAGACGCAGGTCAGAAGCACGCCGAGACCCGCCAGATATATGTCGCTCGCTTTCGCATCCGGCAGCACCGCCTTGCCGGAGATGATCACTGCAAGGAGGAAGAGGACAGGAAGGAACGCGTTTCCGCCAAAGATGTCGCTGACGGCGAGCTGATAGTCCTTCATCCGTACCGAGGTGATGCCGGTCGAAAGCTCGGGCAGTGAGGTGGCGGCCGCAAGGATCGTCGCACCAAACAGGACGCCGCTGAGACCGACGTGATGGGCGATAGCATCGCCGCTCCGCTCGAGCAGCACACCGGCTGCCAGCGTCGCCAGTGCCGCCGCACCGAACACCAGAGCTACACGGATCGTACTCTCGCCCTGCCGCCCTGACGCGTCGTCCTTCTTTGCCTGCGAATGCCCCTTGGGCTCTTCCTGACCATCAGGCGCCGTGCCGCTCGTATCATGCCACGGCAGCCCCTTGCTGGCTTGGCTGGAGAGCCACACGCCGATCACCCACAAGACCGCGATCAGGACCGCGCCAGGGGTCAGGCGCGCCGCAATCAGCGTGCCGGGCAACTGGGTCGCCATGATCGACACGATCAAGACCGCCACGACCAGCATTGCCTCCACGACCAGTGTGAGGCTGGCAGCGCGGTAGGTCAGAGGCACTTTCTCCTTCATGGCGATGTCCATTGCCACCAGCACAACCGTCTGAATGGCGATGCCGCCGAGGATGTTGCCGACCGCCACACCCAGATTGCCCGCCATGGCCGCGCTGACGGTGATCGCGAGCTCGGGCAGGTTGGTGGCTACCGCGAGCACGATGATGCCGCCAAGCGCCTTGCCCAGATCCAGCCTCGAGGACAGGATGTCGGTCGTGTCCGCGAGCTTCACCCCCGCGATCCAGATCACCCCCGCGCACGCGGCAAAGATCGCGAGCAGGACCGGCAGGCTAAGTCCATCGAACATGGGGAACTTTCAATGTCTGGGAAATGACGGATGGCCGATCTCAGCGAACCAGCTGGTCAGGCGTTCCACGCCATCGCCTGCGCCCGATTGAAACGGCGATCGTCAGTTGCCGAGCAGGCGTCGGTATTCTGCCTCGGCAAAACCATAGGTGTCACCAGCCAGGCGCAGCAGCCGCTCCCTGTCGCGGACGATGACGCGCCCGCGCACCGAGCGGATGGCCTCGTCCTCCTCGAGTTTATGAAGCGCATCGGTGACGCTGCTGCGACGGACGCCGAGCATGAGCCTGAACTCCTCGTGCGTCATGCAGATGTCGTCATCGCATACGCGGTCATGATAGAGCAGGATCCAGCGGGCCATCCGGCGCTCGATCGAATGTGCGAGCGACGAGACGATCGTCCTGGCCATCTGCGTCATGACTACGTCGACGAAGCGGAGCAGGACAGTCCTGATCTCCGGGTGTTCCGCCATGACCTCATCCAACGCTTGGGCGGATAGCCTCATCGCCATGCCGTGCTCGGCCCTCATGACCACATCATGGGGCCATCGACTGTTACCCAGCAGCAGATGCCAGCCGATGAAGCCCTCACTTCCGACCAACGCGACGGCGTACCGGCGATCGCCTTCCAGCGAGTCCAATACGGCAGCGATGCCGGTCAATGGGAAGCAGATACTGTCCGCCTCGTCGCCGGCCCGCGCGATCATGTCGCCGTTGCGGAACGGCACCAGCTCCAAATGGGGAGCAAGGGCAGCGCGATCAGCGTCGTTCAAAAGACGCAACAGTGCATTCGCCTCACATGGCAGTGCATTTGGCCTGTGCGTACCATCCGCCGTTGAAGCCCGATCATCCATGCCGCCGTCCATACTGCCCAACCTCATTGCCCAAACGCTTGGGTCTACTTTCGTACCGAAACGCTGCAGGTCGCCCGATGGTTGAGAAACGGATAGTTACAGGAGGGATATTTGCGCAGAACCATTTCCATGCTGATCGCTGCGTCGACCGTGATCGCAGGCGTTCCGGCTCTGGCCCAGTCGGCACGCTCGATCACGGCCCCACCTCCGCCGCCGCCGCCCGCGACATCCGTGCAGCCCCCCAAGGCCGCACCCGACATGCAGTCGGTCCTGGACGCGCTCGCGTCGCTCGGTGGCAAGCCGATCGAGACGCTCACGCCTGCGGAAGCCCGCATGCAGCCCTCGGCCGCGGACGGCGCCAAGGCGGCGATGCAGAAGAAGGGAATGTCGACCGCACCTGATCCGTCGGTGACTACGCAGGACCTGCCGTACGGCAGCGACCCAAAGCAGTTCGCGCGCATCTACAAGCCGGTCGGTGCACCCGCCGGTGGCAAGCCCATGCCGGTCGTCGTCTACTACCACGGCGGCGGCTGGGTCATCGCCGATGTGGCGACCTACGACGCGGCTCCGCGGGCGATGGCCAAGGCGTTAAACGCGATCGTCGTCTCGGTCGAATACCGCCATGCCCCCGAGTTCAAGTTCCCGGCGCAGCATGATGATGCGGCTGCGGCCTATCGCTGGACGCTACAAAACGCGGCGAGCTGGGGCGGCGATCCCGCACGGATCGCAACGGTCGGCGAGAGCGCCGGCGGCAACCTCGCAGTCGCGACCGCGATCTACGCGCGCGACAACGGCCTGACGATGCCGCGACACATCGTATCTGTCTATCCGATCGCGAAAAGCAGCATGACGCTGCCGTCGCGGAAGGATTCGGCGAACGCGAAGCCGCTCAATGCCGCGATGCTGCCGTGGTTCGGCTATTACTACCAGACGAGTAAGGCGGATGCGCAGGATCCGCGCCTGAACCTGGTCGCGGCAAACCTGCGTGGTCTGCCGCCGACGACGATCATCAACGCGCAGATCGATCCGCTGCGCTCGGATGGCGAGACGTTGGCGGCCGCGATGCGGGCGGCCGGCGACAAGGTCGAGCAGAAGATCTTCCCGGGCGTCACCCATGAGTTCTTCGGCATGGCCAAGGTCGTGACCGGTGCCAAGCAGGCGAATGACCTCGCGGTTGCTCGGCTGCGGGCAGCGTTCGCAGCGCCTGCGCCCCGGCGCTGAGCGTACGGGGCGGCCGGTCGGCCGCCCCCTCCTCCGTTCGATAGGATCTGTGACCATGACCCAAGCACCTATCCGCTACTCGCCCGACGTCGAGGACGTGAAGCCGGAAGAAGCCGAGACGATCGCAGAGCTCAAACAGACGTTCGACAAGATTCTCGAGACGACAGCGGAGGATTACAGTCACGCGGTCCGTTCGGTGCACGCCAAGGCGCACGGCTTCCTCGAGGGGGTGCTGACCGTCCATGACGGCCTTCCCCCCGAGCTGGCCCAAGGCCTGTTCGCCACTCCGGGCGAGCACAAGGTCGTCATGCGCTTCTCGACCAACGCGGGCGACATCCTGCCGGACACCATCAGCCTGCCGCGCGGTCTGGCGCTGAAGGTCATGGACGTCGAGGGCGAACGCCTGCCCGGTGCCGACGGACGGACGCAGGACTTCGTCATGGTCAACGGCCCGGTCTTCCAGAACAAGACCGCCGGCCAGTTCCTGGGCAACCTGAAGCTCCTGGCCGGCACCACCGACAAGCTCGAGGGCACCAAGGAGGCGATGTCGAAAGTGCTGCGCGGCGTGAACACCGTGCTGAGTGCGGTCGGGATCGAGAGCCCGAAGGTGCAGACGCTTGGCGGAGGACCCAACTCCGATCCGCTTGGCGAGACCTACTTCAGCGTTACGCCGTTCCGCTATGGCGACTATATCGCCAAGTTTGCCATCTTCCCGGTGTCGAAGGACCTGACCGATCAGACCGGCACCACGATCGACGCCAGCACCCGCCCCGATGCGCTGCGGGACGTCATCCGGTCGGAGGCCCAGGTACTCGAGATGGAATGGGAGGTGCGGGTCCAACTCTGTCGCGACCTCGAGGAGCAACCAGTCGAAGATCCGACCATCGAGTGGAAGCAGGACGATGCGCCCTTCCAGACCGTAGCGACCATTCGAGTGGCAAGGCAGGACAGCCTAAGCGAGGACAAGGTCCAGAGGATCAACGAGGAGATGCGCTTCTCGATCTGGACCGGGCTTGCCGCACACCGGCCTCTCGGGAACATCAACCGCGCCCGCAACGAGACCTACCGCCACTCCGCCGACTTCCGTGCTCGCGTGAACGGCTGCCCCTACCACGAGCCTGCTGGCGGTCGTGCCTAATTGGCAAAGGTAGCGGGCGGCCCCTCGACGCTCAACGTTGGCAGGTCAGCGCGGAGATTAACGGGGCGCTGGCCGTTCTGGCCGTGGCTCTATCGATGCACCCAAAGCACTGATGGGACGGCAGGAGTCACCATCGCACGCAAAAGACTGGACCGCCGGGAGGCAGACGAATGCCGATGATTACCGCTGGCGACCTGAACATGGAGGTGTCGCTTTACGGCGCGGAGGAGGGTCAGCCGTTGCTCCTCATCCACGGCTGGCCGGATGACGCCTCGACATGGGATCAGGTGGCACCCGCGCTGGCCGCGGAAGGGTTCCGCGTCATCGTCCCGACGTTGCGTGGGTTCGGCGCCACACGCTTCAACAACTACGATACTCCGCGGACCGGCAACAGCGCGATTCTCGCGATCGACATGATCGCGCTGCTCGATGCTCTCGGCATCGACCGCTTCATGGTCGCCGGGCACGATTGGGGGTCGAACACCGCCGAAGCACTTGCGGTCGGTTGGCCGGAGCGGGTGGAGCGGATGGCCATGCTGTCGACCCCGCCCCGGCTCGGCGGCATGGCGACGCCGCCATTCGAGCAGACCCAGCGGCAATGGTATCACTGGTTCATGGCAACCGCGCGCGGGGCAAAGGCGGTGCGCGCGGACCGGCGCGGGTTCACCCATCTGCATTGGGTCAATTGGTCCCCGCCGGGATGGTTCGACGAGGCCACGTTCGACCGTGTCGCCCGGTCGTTCGACAATCCCGACTGGGTCGACGTGACGCTCCACAGCTATCGCGCACGCTGGGGCGAAGCGGAACCCGATCCACGAAGCGCCTGGCTGGAAGACAAGGTCAAGGCGACCAGGACGTTGTCGCTGCCGACGCTCTACCTCCACGGCGAGGCCGACGGCGTGAACCCGCCCTCGACCGCGAAGGACGTGCGAGCGAAATTCGCCGGGCCGTTCGCCCGCATCGCCATGACCGGGGTCGGCCACTTTCCGCAGCGTGAGAACCCGCAAGCGGTGGTGCGCCACCTCCTCACCCTTTTCGCCGGCGACCCCGCCGCGCTCACCGATGTCACCGACAGGAGCCTGCCCATGAAGAAAGCCGCCCCCTATGCCGCCGGGATCGCCGCCATCGGCCTGGTCGCCGCTGCCGCAGCCGGCGTCGCCCACGCGCAGGGACGCAGCGCACAGCTGACGCAGGTGGCGCAATTCGATCATCAGGCCACTGGCGTCGCCGTGACCGAGGATGGCCGCCGCTTCGTCAACTTTCCCCGCTGGACCGACGACGCGCCCATCTCCGTCGCGGAGGTGATGAAGGACGGCAGCTTGCGTCCCTATCCCGACGCCAGGTGGAACAGCTGGCGCAACGCCCGCGCCAACGAACTGCCGGTCGGCGACTATTTCGTCTGCGTGCAGTCGATCGTGCCCGATGGCCACGGCAATCTCTGGGTGCTGGATCCCGGCGCGCCGGGGAACGAGAAGATCCTCGAAGGCGCGCCCAAGCTCGTCCGCATCGATCTGGCATCAAACACGGTAACGAAGACGATCCTGGTTCCCGGCGACGTCGCGCTGCAGGGCACCTACCTCAACGACATCCGCTTCTCGCCCGACGGCAAGACCGGCTACATCACCGACAGCGGCACGCGCGGCGCGATCATCGTCGTCGATTTGGAGAGCGGGAAGAGCCACCGCGCGCTCGACGGGCACGCCTCGACGCAGATCGACAAGACGGTGAAGGTCACGCTCGACGGCAAGCCGCTGGTGCGCCCCGACGGCCGCCAGCCTGCCTTCGCCGCCGATGGCATCGCGATCTCCAAGGATGGCCGGACGCTCTACTATCAGGCACTGACCGGCAAGACGCTCTATTCGATCGACACTGCCAAGCTGCGGCCGAACGTCAGCGAGGCCGACCGGGCGGCGGCGGTGAAGACGGTCGCGCAGACCCACGTTGCGGACGGCCTGTGGATGAGCAAGGCGGGCGTGCTCTACCTGACCTCGCCGACCGACTATGCGATCAAGCGGCTGAACGGCGCGACCGTAGAGACGGTGTTGACCGACCGCCGGCTGCGCTGGCCCGATACCTTCTCCGAAGGACGTGACGGGACGATGTACGTCACCGCCAGCCATATCCAGGACACCAACTGGTTCACGCCCGGCGCACCGCCGTCGATCAAGACGCAGCTGTTCTCCTTCGCGCCCGCCAAGTGATCGGACGTCCCATGACCTACCCGCGCTATTCGCCCGACATCGAAACACGCGAACCCGACGAACAAGAAAGCATCGACGGCATCATCCAGGGCATGACCCAGGAAAGCCAGAGGGTCGAGAAGCGCGACGGGCACGCGGTGCGGGCAAGCCATGCCAAGAGCACGGCGTGCGTGATCGGCACGCTCATCGTCGCGCCCGGATTGCCGCCCGAACTCGCACAGGGCCTCTTCGCGGAACCCGGCACGTTCGATGTCGCCGTCCGCTTCGCACAAGGACCTGGCGAGAACCTCGGCGATCGCGTCTCGACCCACCGTGGCATGTCGATCAAGGTGTTCGGCGTCGAGGGCGCGAGGCTGCCCGGCCATGACGCGCCGACGCAGGACTTCGTCTTGGCCAGCGGCACGACCTTTCCGGCGGGGACCGCTGCGGGTTTTCTCTCGCAAGCCAAGAAGATCGGCCTGACGGTTCCCATGCCCGAGGGAGTGAAGAGCGCAGCCGCCTCCGTCGCTCGCAACATCAACAAGGTCCTGAACGCCGTCGGCGCCGGTCCAAGCCCGACGCTCGACTTCTATGGCCACCCCTTCAGCCACCCGCTTGTCGAGGCATATTTCAGCCAGTGCCCGGTGCGCTTCGGCGACCATGTCGCCAAGATCGGGGCGTTTCCTGTCGCAGCCGAACAACAGGCGCTCGCCGATTGGCAGCTCGACCCG
This sequence comes from Sphingomonas phyllosphaerae, assembly GCA_036946405.1. Lineage (NCBI taxonomy): Bacteria > Pseudomonadati > Pseudomonadota > Alphaproteobacteria > Sphingomonadales > Sphingomonadaceae > Sphingomonas > Sphingomonas phyllosphaerae. The sequence goes on from JAQIJC010000001.1 coordinate 3,541,455, forward strand.
CATCAGGACGAGGATGGCTTCCGCCATGCGGCGGTCGACTACTTCGCGGGCAACGATGCAGTGTTCGAGCTTCGGGCGCAGCTGTGGACCGATGCCGAGACGCAGCCCATCGAGGACACGTCCGTCGATTGGCCAACCGGCGAAAGCCCGTACCGCACCGTCGCCACGATCCGGCTGCCGCGGCAGTCCGCCTACGGTCCCGACCGCGTCCGCTATTTCGACGAGGTGATGACGTTCCGCCCGGCCCATAGCCTGGAAGTGCATCGCCCGCTGGGCGGTGTGATGCGCGCGCGCATGCAGGTCTACCAGGCGCTCAGCGACTTCCGCTACCGAGAGAACGGCATTGCCGCCGCAAACACCGCCACCATCCAGGACATCCCAGCCTGAGCTGAACGCCAGTCCTGACCATAGTGAGAGGACAATCATGAAGTTCGAAGGCAAGCATTACGTTCAGGCGGAGAACGCGTGATGGCGCGCTTTTCCAACAAGGTCATCGTCATCACCGGTGCCGCCTCGGGGATCGGTGAAGGGGCTGCACGCCGCTTCGCCGAGGAAGGCGCAACGCTGGTGTTGGGCGACATCGACAAGGCCGCACTCGACAAGCTGGCGGGCGAATTGCATGTCACAGTCGAAACCCGCAAAACCGACGTGTCCGACCGCGCTGCATGCGAGGCGCTCGTCCAGGCTGCGGTCGATCGCTTCGGCCGGATCGACGTGCTGGTCAACGACGCCGGCGTCGATCATCTCGGCAAGGTTGATGAAGGTGACTTCGCCGAATTCACCAAGGTGATCGAGACCGACCTCTACGGCGTCGTTCACATGAGCCGCGCGGCGATCCCCCATCTGCGCCAATCGAAAGGCTGCATCGTCAACATCTCATCGGTGTCCGGCCTGGGCGGCGACTGGAACCATAGCTTCTACTGCGCCGCAAAGGGAGCGGTGAGCAACTTCACCCGTGCGCTGGCGATGGACGAGGCGAAGCACGGCGTCCGCGTCAACGCGGTCAATCCGTCGCTCACTTACACCGCGCTGACCGCGGGGATGAAGGAACAGCCTGAGCTCATCGCCAAGTTCGAAGAGCGTATCCCGATGGGCCGCGGCGCCGAGCCAGCCGATATCTCGGGGGCGATCGCGTTCCTGGCGAGCGAGGACGCTCATTTTGTGACGGGCGTGAACCTGCCGGTCGATGGGGGCCTTACTGCTTCAAACGGGCAACCGCCGCTGTCGTGATGAATGTGAGGCGGGCCTTGGAGCCCGCCTATCAATCCAGGTTTGCCCCTGTTGCCGACGCCAAATTCATGCTGGGTCAATTATCTTAAGCCGACAAAGCTTAGATCGGAGTGAATTGACCCACAAAGCGACATTCCGCCTTGCTGAGGACCTTCCCGGAAGCGGCCGCTTGTTCAGCCGTTTTCGACTTAAGCTCTCACGTCACCACCACCGAGAGATGCAGTCGCGCGACAGGTCGAGGATGAAGTAAGGGTTAAGCTGAGACGGATAACGCGCAGGCAGGCCAATCATGGGGTGCCTGCCTTCCCACAATTTCCGCCGTCTCACTGTTCAAATCTCTGATACTCAGCTCTAAAAGCGGAAGCCAAGGGATAGCATCACGTTACGAGGCGCGGCCATGAAGCAGTCGCCACGTGCGAGGCACGAGGCGAACGCCTTTTCATCAAACAAGTTGGTGGCATTCAACGCCAATCGCCATTTGTCCCAGGCAATCTCCGCCAAAGCATCGACCGTTGTGCGCGACGGCGTGACGATCGTGTAAAGCGTTCCGGCGGGTATAGCGGCGTTGAGGCCATAGGGATCCAGCGGACCCGTTGACTTGCTCTCGCCGCTGTACACCACGCCCGCGCCCAGGCGAAGTTGCGCATCACCCGCGATGCCGAACGTCTTGGTGGACCAGACCGAAGCCGTGTGGCGAGGCATGTAGTCGAGCGCAGTATTCACCTCGGATTTCAACTCGGCATAACCATAATTGAGCAGCAGCTCGAAATTGCCGGGTAGCGTATGGCTCGCCTCAAATTCGATGCCACGTGTCGTCAGCTCGCCCGATTGGGTGATGGCGTTGTTGGCGAGATAGAGGACGCGGTTGCGTTCCTTGATGTGGAAGCCGGTAACCGTCACCAGGGTGGAAGGCAGCGGCTGCCACTTCATCCCGGCCTCGTACTGCGTGCCCGTCTGCGGGGTGAAGGGTGCGCCCTGGACCCCGCCGGGACCGCTCAACCGGCCCGCGATCGGCAGGAAGCTCTCGGTGTAGCTGAAAAATGGGGAGAACCCCGCGCCGAGCTCGCCGATGACGCCGGCGCGGAAGGTCGTGGCATTGTCCTCCTGCCCTGCAGAGTTGGTGACATGATCGCGGCGTGCGCCGACGACCACGGACACGCGATCGAACAGCCGGATCTGATCCTGCACGTAGACGCCGAGCTGCTTTTGAGCGTCGTAGGCGAAGGAACCGGCGGGATCATAGGTACGCAGCGCATCGTAACCGATGTTATAAAGATCGACGATCTCCAGGATCGCCGATGTGTCCGCCGCCCGCTTGCCGACCTTGTTCCAGCTGTAGTCGATCCCCACAAGCAGTGTATGCTTGATCGCCGCGCCGGTGTCGAACGTCAGTTGGACGTTGTTGTCGGTCGAGAAGACGTTCATGCGAGCATCACTGGCGTCGGCGTAAAGCCGTATCGAGCGACCGTCATTGCCGTAGAACGAGAACGGGTCGGTCGGCTTGGTATAGCTGTCCGCGTAGTGCGTGAAATATTCCAGGTCGCTGTCGATGTAGCGGGCCTTCAGGCTGACGCGCACCGCGTCGGAGAAGTGGTGGACGATCGACCCGCCGCCCTGCAGCGAACGACCGGCATAGCGATCCCACCCCGCCTTGCCGACGAACGTGTACGGGTCGAGGCGCGCGCCGGGGTTGGCGGGGTTAGGGCGAAAGGTGCCGACGATCGGCAGGAACTGCGAGGTCGAGCCGGTGTCGTCCTCCTGATACAGGCCGGTCAGCACGAAGTCGGTGCTCATCGACGGCTGCCACCGGATCGACGGCGCGAACATCACGCGATCGTCGGGGACGTGATCGACATAGGTGTCGGCATCGCGAACGCGGCCGACGGCGCGGATCGCCAGCCGATCAGTCACCGCCAGGTTGACGTCGCCCAGCACTTCCTTTCGATCGTAGCTGCCGTAGACCAGGTTCAGCTCACCGCCGGTCCGGAACTCCGGCAACTTCGAGACGAGATTCACGAGCCCGCCGATCGAACCCTGGCCGTACAGCACCGACGCCGGCCCCCGAACGATCTCCACCCGGGAGAAGTTGTATGGGTCTGACGTGATGCTGGCGTAATAGGAAAAGATGTCGCGCATGCCGTCGCGGAACTGCAGGGCCTGGATCCCGCGCACGTTGAAGCTGTCCACCCGCGTGTCGCGGCCATAGGGGTTGGCGAGGACACCGGCGGCGTATTTGACCGTGTCGCTGATGTTGATCGCGCCCTGCGAAAGGTAGCGGTCGGCCGGGACGACGGTAAGCGGCTGCGGCAGCTCGATCAGCGGCGTCTCGGTCTTGGTGCCGGCGGTAGCACCCGTCACGACGATGTCCTCGCCGTCTTCTTGTGGAGTCGACTGCGCCCACGCCGACTGGCTGAGCAGCGCGCCTGCAAGGCCCGCCACCACGATCAACTTCGCCATTGCCCCAAGCCTTCTTCGTTCGTCTACCCTGATTTCAGCGCTCCTACACTTTTGCGAAGAAGTATCAATAGCATTTTCCTTGTGCTTGGCGTTTGGTTTTTTATTCAGTGTCGATGCCAACAGCGACGCACACGGCCCTGCCGCGACCCTCCAACCGCTTGATGCGCATCCTGCTTGCGGGGCCGGGAGCGATCGTGGTGACGCTGGCCTTGCTGGCCGGCATGCCGCTGTGGCTGCCGGGTGGGGCGGCCGGCATCGACAACCTCGCTTTTCCGCTGGTGCTGGCGCCGCTGATCTGATCGATGCTGTTCTTCCGAGCCTGTCTGGATCGCAGCATCGCGCGTGTGGCGGCCGTTGCCGCGGCGCTGCTGGTCCAGTTTCGTCTACCCAGCGCAACGGCGATGTCCATGGTGCCCGGTTTCGTGCTGGAAGCGGGACGGACCATCTCCTCTGCCGAAACGGCGATGTGCTCGGCAGCGACGGTCGCTCCTCCTATCGGCGACAATTCTGGCAGCGGCGTTTCAGTCGCCAACACCGGGACCGCGCTGTACGAGATGAACTGCATCGGCTCAGCCAGACTGACGGCTTTCCGGTGCGCCGACCGTCAATTGTAGACCAGACTGGCAGCGATGCCGAAGCGCCGTGCTACCTCACGCACGGTGACCCCTGGCTTGAAGCTGGCAGCTACGACCGCCGCCTTCTCATCGTCGTTGTAGATGCGACGGCGTTCCGTCCGGGTAATGATCTCCATCCGGGCCATCTCCTGATCTCCTTCTGGACTCCAGAAGTAGACCCCAGCAGCAGCGGACATCACCGCTCATGCCGTTCCCCGCAACACGGGTCAGGCCGAACGCGTACGCTTGTGTCATCAACCATGCGCTTGCGACACACCGGACCACGCAGGAGCATCGTTCCAGACGCTCTACGATAGGGCACGCGAAACGATCTTGGAACGTGTCGGCACGTTCAGCTACCTGCGACGGTGCCGTTTTGGCTCCCGCACGATCATCTGTGAGAATGTTAGTAGACATGTTAAGGCAAGCGGAGGCAATAAGTATGCGAGCGGCATTCTGATCGCCAAGGCAGCTGCCTGAAAGTAAATAGGACGATGCGACGCTAATGATCGATCAGTCTAAGGACGAGCCTGAGCGGCTGTACATGCATGTCGCACGGCGTCTTCAACAGTCGATTAAATTGGGGCATTATCCCGTAAATAGCCGACTGCCGTCCGAACGTGAGATCGCAGAAACGTTCGGAGTCAGCCGGCCGACAGTTCGTGAGGCAACGATCGTCCTCGAGCTGCGCGGTCTTGTTGAGATGCGGCATAAAGCGGGGGCCCGCGTGATCGCCACCGAGGCCGAAGCTGAATCCTCGTACTTGACTGATAACGCCGGCCCTTTTGAAGTCACCGAGGCGCGTCGCCTGTTTGAAGGTGAAGCTGCGGCTCTGGCAGCCGCCACGATTGATCAAAAGGAACTGGCCGAACTGGAAAGCCTGTTGTCGCAAATTGCAGACAGCGACTTGGATCAAACCATCCGGGAACGTGCAGACCGGGCTTTTCATTTAACGCTGGCTGCCTCGACGCGTAACGAAGCCATCTTGAGCGTCGTTCGGACGCTTTGGGACAAACGATATAGTTCCCCGCTGTGCAGCTACCTCTTTTCGCTCGCCCGACAGCTCGGAATCCAGCCCCCGGTGGAGGATCATCGACGTATTCTCGATGCCTTACGTGCACGGGACGGCGCCGGTGCCCGCCAGGCGATGCAAGATCACCTGAAACGTGTCACAGAAAGCCTCTATCTGGCGACCGAGCACGACGCACGGGAGCGCACGCGGCTGAAGATGGACGAACGCCGCCATGTTTTCGCGCGGCGCGCTGGCGTGTCCGAATCCGCCGGATAGCTGAAGCACCGCGCCGACAACCTCTTCGATCGTGAAGGTAAGCGAGCGCATCCATCACAATTGACCGCATCCGGGTGATCGTACTGCCGGCCTGCACGCTCCTCAACCGGGCGGTGTCTAGTCTAATGGGTCATCCGATCAGCGATAACGATAAAGTCGAACCCGGTACGCCTTGTTTTCAGCGGCATCCTTCGCGAACAGGCGCAGCGATTGCCCTTGTCCAGTCTCGTCCCCGTTCAATCGCCGCCCGGTGACCGACTGATTGTTGCGGAAGAACTGTTCGTCGATGCTTTCCACCCCGACGATCGGAGCACCGGGCCGATCGGTGGTGAAGCTGAGTTGTGCGTCACCGCTGCCGATCACAAGAAACTCGTCAGTACTGTTCTGCAGGAACATGGCAGCGATGCGGCTGCTTTGGTCCACATCGCCCTTCGCGCCGCTGGCACGCACCATGTTGACGATATAGTCACCGATCCGCCCGCGCCCTGCGCGCTGCGCTCCGCCCTCCATCAACACGGTCGTCAGTGCTCCCTGTGCCTGCTTCTCAAGGATTAGCGGCGCGATCGAAGCGAGTTGACCGTAGAGCGCCGTCATCGCCGGATCGCCTTCGCCCGCGGCGCTCAGGCCAATACTTGCGTCGCCCTGAAGCACGACCCCCTCGCCATCGATCCCGAAGGGCGAGAAGCCGATCGCAGCAAGCGAACCGAAACTATAGAGGGCGTTTGCGGCGCCAACGGCCCCGCCGCGCGCCTCCGGCACGAACAGCGGATTGTCGGCGCGGGCATATTGCGACGCCCAATTGGAATAGTCCTCGAAGTAAATGTCCGGCGCCAGGAAGTCGAGCGACGGTGCCCCAGCCTTGTAGATGTCGATCGCGAAGGGCAACGGACCGCCAGAATTGTACTGACCGGGCTCGTAATTTGGCCGGATCAACGCGGCATTGGTGAACATCGGCAGCGCATATTCCGCTTTTCCCGCCGCCGTCACCTTTTCGATGAAGGTGGCATACGCCCAGGACATGAACAACGGGTCCGTCATGCCCGCCTCGCCAAACACCTCGCGCCACGTTCCAGCGGTGCGGGCACCGGCGTTCTCCCACGCGGTGCGCAGCGTTGGGTGCAACGTGGTGCGATGCGCGGCGAGGTAGCGCACGATCGCTTCCGGTACAGGCGCGGCGAGCGCGGCCTCGGCCGCAGCCGAATGGTCGCGGGATTCCGGAATCACGCCAACCTCATTCTCGACCTGCACCATCAACACGGTGTGCTGCGTCCCGTCGACATCGCGAAGGTGGCGCATCAGTTTAGCAAAGGCTCGCGCATCGGCGTCACGCGTGATCGTCGAGAAGGGTGACAGCCGCTCGGTACCGCGGCCGTCGCTGGTTTGCGCGCGGGTGAAGCGCGCCTGATCGCGCTTCACCCATCCCGGCACGTAGCTCGAATAGGTGTTCTTCCACGCCCCGAACCAGAGAAGCACGAGGCGCAAATTCTGGGCACGCGCCCCCTTCAGCAAGCCATCGACATTGCTGAAATCGAACTGGCCTTCTCGTGGCTCGATCGTCTCCCAGGCGACGGGCGCAAGCACGGTATTGAGGTTCATCGCCTTCATACGCGGCCAGATTGGCGCCATGTAAGCGAGATCGCTGCTGCTCGAATTATGCAGTTCGCCGCCCAGCACGAGGAAGGGCTTTCCGTCTACGATCAGCTGCGTCGCCTTCCCGCGCCGTTCGAGGTGCGGCGTGCCCGCGGACTGCGCGTGTACCGCCGTGCCTACCAGAAAGGCGAGCACGGTGAGGATCATTCGGACGGCGGACAACAGGCTGAACATCGCAGCTCCCCAAGCAAGTCGCGTTTTCGGAAAAGCGCCGGCCTCAGTCGAGAGGCCGACGTCCCGCATCCGATCAGAAGCTGGCGCGCAGGCCGAAGAGCACCTGCCGCCCCGGATAATAGACGCTGTACGCCGCATTATCGTAGCCGAAGGTGGTGCGGATCGGCGCGTTGGTGATGTTCAGCACGTCCAGCGTCAGCCGCATCGCCTTGTTCAGGAACGGCAATTGATAGCCGGCCGATAGGTCGAGTTGCCCGCGCGCATCAGCCAGCAGGCCGAGCGGCAAATTGTTCTGCGGGGCGTTGGCGGCGATCACCGCGCCTTGCCACACGTAGTTCAGGCTGAGCGACAAGCCGTAATTCTCGTAATAGCCCTGAACGTTATAGCCCCACTTGGGCACGCCGGGTGCGACGAGGCCGCTGTCCGAATCCTGGGTGATATGGGTGCCATTCGCCTGAAAGCCGAGCCCCTTGAACAGGAAGTCGAGCGGCTGGTTCCACGTCCCCTCGACGCCCTGAATTATGAGATTGTTGAGGTTGACCGGGCGGTTGACGGTAATCGCGACCTGCGCGGGAGAAACACCGGCCGCCGCGGCGCGGTCGAGCAGCGCCTGCCGCTGCGTCGATTGCAGCGCGTCTAGCGGGATGTTGAGGTCGCCGAACGGGCTCTGCTGCTGGATCGTCGCGGTGAAGCCCTTGATGTTCTTGCGGAAGAACGAGACACCCACATAGCCAGCACCGCCGGTGTAGAACTCGCCGCCGACGTCGATGTTGTCCGAGGTGTATGGTTCGAGCGCCGGGTTGCCCGCACTTGCGATCTGCGCGCTGGGATCCGAGAAGGTCACACCCGGCAGCACGAGATTGGCGTCAGGACGCGTCATCGACTTCGACACGGCGAAGCGCAGCTTGAGGTTGTCGAAGACATCGTAGGCGAAGTTGGCCGAAGGCAGCACCTGCACGTAGTTGGAGCGCGCCGTGATGTCGACGATCGCGGTGCCGATCTGGCTCGGCCCGACCACCTTCTGACGGGTGTAGGTGTAGCGCACGCCGGCGTTGGCGTGGAGTTCGCGCCCAAAGATCTCGGATACGCCGTTCATCTCGGCATAGCCGCCCCAGACGGTCTCGTAGATGTCGCCGGTCGCGCCGCCGGTCACCGAACCACGCGCCTCGGGCGCATTGTCGCGGAAAGATGCATAGTTGGTGGCACGCTTCAAAGCGTCGAAATCGGGCATGATGAAGCTGGTGACGCCGAACTTGCCGTCCGACAGATGCCCGAAATTCGTGACCGGCGTGCGCATCAGATATTGGGACAGCGCGCTGGTCGGCACGGTTCCGGTGTTGCCGGTGCACGGGCTGCCGCACACCGACAATTGATAGGCGTTGGTATTGTCGAAGGCGCGGATGCTGCGCTGCGCCTCGTCATAGGCGGCACCCGCCTTCAAGTTCAGCTGATCGTCGCCGACGTACACGTCCAGGTGCGCGCCCTTGGTCTCGGTCTCCCGGCGGATATTCTGGACGTTGACGCGATACCATTGCCAGCCAAGGTTCGGGTCGCCGAGGTCGCGGTTGGCGGAAATGATCGGCTGCGGGCTGCCGGTCGTGTTGTCGTAAGTGACCTCTACACCGGAGTTGGGAGCGGTCTGGAACGCGAACGTCGGCTGCTCGCGGAAGAAGTTGCTCTTGCCCCAATTGGCCGACAGGTCGACCTTGACGCGCTCGGTCGGGCGCCACGACACGCTGGGCGTGACGTTCCAGAATTCGGTGCGCTGGTTGAACAGGCTGTTCTCCGAGAAGAACGACGAATTGGCGAAAACACCAGAGGTGATGACATTGTTCTGATCGACGGTGACGTCGAACGGCACCATGCCGCCGGTGGATTGCGGCGACGTTCCCGGACCGGAATTGCGGACCTGCCAGTTCATGTTCGACCGCACGTAATCGCGGTTCGACTTGGCGTAGATGCCGTCGAGCGCGAAGTGGAACGTGTCCGACGGGCGCCATTCCATCGACGCGATCGCCGAGATGCGAGAACGCGTTCCCTCGGTCAGCGTTGGCCGCCCCAGCCGCGGCAGGATCGCCTTGGACAGCTCCGACAGCGTCAGCCCCGAGGTGGCAGCGAGATCGACCGGCGCGCCGGTCACCAGCCCGCGCCCGACATTGGCCGGGGTCGTACTGGCGAAGCTGAAGCCGTTGCTCTCCGGCGGCGAGACGTTGCATCCGGTGCCGCACGCCAGGTTCGCGTCGGTGAAGCCGACCGTGTCGTAGCCATCGATGCGCGTTTTCTGCCGCACGCCCGCCACCCCGACGAGGATGCCGAATGTGTCGCCGAACGTGTGACTGGCGACCAGCGCGCCGCGCGGCCCGACCTTGTCGTTGCTATCGGTATAGGCGCCCTGCGCGACGACCGTAACGTGCGTGCCCGGCTTGTCGAACGGTCGCGCATTACGCAGGTTGACGGTGCCGGCAATCCCGCCCTCCAGCGTCGAGGCGGTCGCGGATTTCGCGACGTCGAGCCGCGTGAACAGCTCTGAGGGGAAGAAATCGAGGTCGACCTGACGGTTGTCACCCTGCCCGCCGTTGGTGCCACCATCAGATGCGACCGCGAACTGCGTGCCGTTGAGCAACACCTTGGAGAAGCTGGGTCCGAGCCCGCGGATCGACACCTGAGTGCCCTCGCCGCTGATGTCACGGTTCAGCCGTACGCCGGGAATGCGGTTCAGCGTCTCGGCGAGGTTGGTGGCCGGCAGCTTGCCAATGTCCTCAGCGAAGATCGAGTCGCCAAATCCGACCGAATTGCGCTTGGCGTTGGTCGCGCTCTGCAATGAGGCGCGGATACCGGTGACGACGATGTCATCGCCTGGCTGGCCGGCATTGGTCGCCTGCTCGATGCTCTGCACCGAACTCTGCGGCACCTGCGCATCCGGGTTGACGGCGGTGTCGACCTGTGTCGCCGGTGAAGGCTGCTGACCTCCCAGTCCTGAAATGACATTCTGCGCCTGTGCATCAGCGGCAATGAGGGCAGTCGCCGCAACAGCAGCGCGCAGAGAACGACGAACGATGCGATGACTAACGAGCACGATGCCTCTCCTCAACATTATGATGCCTGCTTCGTATCGGCAAACCACCTGCGCCGTTAGCGCTATCACTGTTTTGTAAGGCAGGAAGGGCGATTGGTCAACATCCCCCTTACAGAGTGGCCAGACAACCCATAATTCTTTTGTCAGCCTTACGCTTACGGCAACCGCAAACGATTGCAGTTCCAAAATTTTTCAAATAGCACAGCAAAGAGATCGGCGCTGACATACCAACTTAAAGAACTAGGCGGGCTGGCTTGTGATTTTCACCTGCGCAATCAGAGACCATCAGCTCTTATGAAGTTAAAAGTCTGTGAGATACAAAAATCTCACTTTGAGCTTATATTGAGATAGAGCTTACATCGGTCCGTTAATGCATGGTCGCCTTGTAAAGCTTTATACAAGCCGGGGTACTAATCGCCCGAGGAGGCAGATCACAAAATTGGCGGACTAACCTTTGCTGCTAAAGATTGCGCTCGGGATCAGGTTGTCGCTAGTGGATGGCGCTGCGCGAAACGTTCTATCCGACTACGTCAGCGCGCAGCAGGCTCATGGGCCCATTGTATCTGAGTCGACTATGTTGCTGGCCGTTTTTGCCAGCGAATCTGCCCCCTTGCGATTAGACCAGGTCGCGGTCATTTAGGTGCCCTGAATCTTATCTCGAAAGCGGACGCTCGTTCACCATCATCATACAGCAGACATTTCTTTAGCTTTTTCCGGATCTTACCTGCCTTGTAAGCCCAGCTAAGAAAACAACTTTTAAAGGTGTCAACTAAAGCGCCATGATGCCTTACAAGTCGTAGAGGGCAGGCTTTCCTGCCCTTTACTACTATCATTTCATCCTTTTAGTAGGTCAACCGAGCCGTCACACTGATCCGGCGATCGTTGAGAACTGCCGACTGAGGCCGGCTTGCGACACCGTAATACGTCCGGTTCTCCGAGTTACTGAGGTTGGTGCCATCTACCGTTAACGCGAAGTGCGGCGCGACGGTATAGGTGATCGACGCGTCAAGTTGCCCTCGCGCATCGTTGAAGATCGGCAGGTTGCCAGACCCGTTACCACGCGTCGTCACGACATATTTCGATCGCCAGTTATACGCGACGCGCGCCGATAGCGGCCCCTTGTCGTAGATTCCTACGAGGTTGTAGCTGTACTTCGACAGCTGCTCCAATGGCACGGAAAGACTTGCGCCGGAGGTGTCCTGTGCGTCCGGCGACGGAGCCTTACTGTCGACATAAGTGAAGTTGGCCTGCGCTCCGAAGCCCGAGAGCCAGCCCGGCAAGAAGTCGAAGAAGGTGTTGCCCCCGACCTCGAACCCCTTAATCCGGCCATCGTCGCCATTGACGGGACGGCTTACCTGATAGGTCACAGTCTCGTTGCCGAAGGTGTAGCTTTCGTCGAAGACACCGTTGGTGATGAAGCCGTCAACCTTCTTGTAGAACGCTGCGGCGTACAGCGAGCCAGTGCGCGAGAAATAGTATTCGAGGCTGGCGTCGAGCTGGTCTGCGGTAAGCGGGCGCAGGTTGGCGTTGCCCGACGAAGCGGTCGGAATGCCGTTGGTGGGGACATTCTGGTTGATCGTGATGTTCTGATTAAGCTGATCGAAGCTAGGACGCGTCAGCGCCTTGGACGCCGCGAGCCGCAGTTGCAGCGGCTCGGTTAGGTGAAATGTCAGGTTCAGGCTTGGCAGCACCTTGGTATAAGAGGAGTCGACCGCTACAGGCACGAAGGTGACCGGACCGTTGCCGAAGATCGGCAGACCTGTGGTGGTATCGACGCCGGTCTGTACTCGGGGAGACTCACCGCGGAAGCCGGCAGAACTGGTCTGCGTTCGGATGATGCGCACGCCTAGGTTGCCGTCGAACGGCAGCGCGAAGTCGGTGGTGCCGAACCGCACAAGACCGTAAGCAGTGTAGGTTGTCTCGCCTTGTACATTGCGGTCGTTAGGACCGTAGCCGACGCCGTCCAACAACGACTGACGCTGTGAGGGATCGACGTAATCGGCAAGTACAGCACGTGTACGATCGTAATTGAGCGTGATCCCCCGGTTGAAGAAGATCGCACCGTCTGGAACGCCTTGAAAGCCACGATACAGGTTGCCGCGGAACGGCCGGAGTTCCAGCAAGTCGGCGGCAAGCGGCCGGTTCAGGCCGTAATAGGCATAGGTCGAGCTGTCGGTCGTCGCCGAGCGATCGGTATAGCGCAAGCCAACCGCTACAGACTTCAGGAAGCTACCGTCGAACTTGTATTCGCCATCAAGACGCGCGCTGTACTGGTCGCCAACCGAGCGGTCGATGTGGTCGAGGTACCCCGCGCCGCTTCCGTAGTTTGCTGGATCGGTGACCAGTCCATTGCCGTTGCCGGCATTGCCGTCGGGTGTGATGAAGAAGGTCGGCGGACCATCTTCGGCGACCGAATGGTAGAGCCGCTCCGCGCTTGACGCCAGGATCACGATCGAGCGCTGGCCGTCGGTAGTGCCCTTGATGTACTGCGCGTCGGCGGTGATCGTGGCCCTGTCTGACGGGCGCCACTTCAAGTTTAGCGAATAGTCGCTGGTGACGGAGCGGCGGCTTTCGAGGCTCGTATTGGCGTTGATCGGCACGTTGACGAACGTGCCGCTGCGGAAATTGCCTTCCGCGTCATAGGTGAACGGCTGCGTGTAGTCCGGGATGATCGGATTGAGGCCGGTATAGGCAAAGAAGCTGTAATCACCATATCGGAACTTGTAGTCCGAGCGGATGTACTCGGCGGTCACTTCGACCGTGTCGGTCGGACGCCACTGCACCGCTGCATCTACGCCCAGGCGACGACGATCACCCAAATACTGGCCGATCCCGACACCGTGGGCCAGATAAGTTGGCGTGCCAAGCCGGTTCAGCCCGGTCGCAACTTGCCGATCGGACGCGTTGACCGGCGTGCCGTCGGCATTCAGCCCATCTTGCAGCAGGAACATCGGCTGGCTGGAGATCTGGTCCTGCCGGAATGCGGTTTGTTGATATGCCACATCGACCATCACGCCGATCTCGCCGATTCCAGTGTTCCAGCGATCGGACACCAGCAGGTTCGCCTGTGGCTTAGTGGTATCGTACAGGTCGTAAAAATTGCTACTGCCGCTCGCCGACAGGCGGAAGCCGTCAAAGTCAAATGGCTTGCGGGTGCGCAGGTTGATCAATCCGCCGATCCCGCCTTCGATCAGGTTCGCCGACGGGTTCTTGTACACGTCGATGCCGGCCAGCAGTTCGGAGGGGACGTCCTCCAGGCTCAGTGTGCGGCCGTTGTTGGCCGTGAAAATGTCGCGGCCGTTGACCTCGGTACGGACCTGGCTCAACCCGCGGATCGCCACCGAACTGCCTTCGCCAAAGCTGCGCTGGATCTGCACACCGGTGATGCGTTGCAATGCTTCCGCGACGTTGCGGTCGGGCAATTTGCCGATGTCCTCGGCCACAATGGAGTCGACGATCTGGTCGGCATTACGCTTGATTGCCTGGGCGCTCGACAGACTTGCCCTCGTGCCTGTGACAACAATCTCGTCACCTCCGGCATCAGACACCTCGCCCCCGCTACCCTGATCGCCGCTCGGCGAGACGGAGCCGCTTTGCGAAGCACCAGCCGGGAAAGTCTGCGCCCATACCGGAGCGCCGGAGCCCAACAGCAACGCGGCAGTCGACGCGCCTGCAAACCGCCGACGCAGCAAGATGGTGTTGACCATATCAATTTCCCTCCTCGAACGACCCTGTCTCGAGCCCTGCCGAGGGTTGTGAAATATAAAAAAGGTTTTTACCAGCATAATTTGATAGCGTTATCTCCAGTGTTGCGGCAATCTTGCACCGCGAAGTACCGAGGGGAGAGGCAAATGGTCGGCGGCCTGATTGGCAAGCGGTCCTGGCGACACGTGCAGAAGTCAAAAATGGTCCTGACCACCGCCGCGATTTTGACAATGACCGCACCGCTTAATGCCGAAGCTCCCGCTCCATATCAGAGCTCTCCAGAGCGGCGGTTCATAGCCGAACGCGATTGGGGACCATGGCTTGGCCCCTTCCGCGCACGGCTGGTACCGAGCCTGATGCGCGATTTCGGAGAGCGCTACCTCTACCAGGCCGCCAACCGTCGGCTGGGTCCGCCACGAAGCGATGAGCGACGAGTCGTTTTCCTCGGCGATTCAATCACAGATCGCTGGGATCTAGCGCGAAGCTTTCCGGGACGTCCCTATGTCAATCGGGGCATTGGCAGCCAAGTGACTGCGCAGATGCTTCTGCGCTTCCATCAGGACGTAATCTCGCTCCGGCCAGACGCGGTCGTCATCCTGGCTGGCGTCAACGACGTGCAAGGCTTCTTGCAGCAAGAAGCCCCGGAGCAGATCCAATCCAATTGGGAAGCCATGGCAGACCTAGCGGACGCACATGGCGTCAAGGTGGTCTTCGGATCGCTGCTGCCGGTCAACGATTACACACCCTCCGCCCGGGACGTCGTTCGCGAGCGCAAGCCGACAACGCTGCGCGCTTTGAACGACTGGCTGCGCGGCTTCTGTCAGCGACGCGGCTACGCCTACGCCGATTACTATGCGGCGCTTGTCGATCGGGCTGGTCTGCTCGACGCCCGCTACACAGACGACGGCGTTCATCCGCTAGCTGCAGGTTATGCGCGCATGGCTCCCGTGGCAGAGCAGGCGATCGCCGCCGCGCTGGCGGCTCCGATCCACCATGAAAAGACACATTGAACTATTGGCGATTTTGGCCCGCTCACCAGACGTCGCCAGGACTTGAGCGCGAGTGGCCGTTCCTCCTGGAACGGACGTATACCTAGTTGATCGACCTGCCTGCCAACCCATTCGCTGATGATCGGCACCTGTGCCCGAACCACAAACGTAGGGTACAGCGATAACCGGAGACAGAAGGATGTACATGTCCAGGCGAACAGTTCTTCGCGGCGGGCTGACAGCCGCCGCGGCGTCGGCGGCTTCCGTGCGCGCCAGTGTACCACTTCGGCAAAGCGAGCTTCGGCCCGTTTCGGTTGCGCCACCACGGCAGTTCGAGGCTAATTGGGACTCGCTAATTAGCGGCTACAGCGCGCCCGACTGGTTCCGCGACGCGAAATTCGGAATTTGGGCCCATTGGGGGGCGGCTTCCGTGCCGGGCATAGGAGACGATTGGTACGCGCGCGACATGTATTTGCAGGGCCATCCTTCCTACGAACATCATCTGAAGCATTACGGGCATCCCGCGGACACCGGCTTCATGGATATCCAGCACCGTTGGCGTGCCGAGCGCTGGGATCCTGCCGAACTGCTTGATCTCTACAAGCGAGCCGGAGCGCGCTATTTCATGGCGATCGCAAACCACCACGACAATTTCGATTGCTACACTTCGTCGCACCATGCCTGGAACTCGACGAGGGTCGGGCCAAGGCGGGATATCGTGGGAACATGGGAGAAGCTCGCCCGCGAGCGCGGCCTGCGTTTTGCGGTTTCCAACCACTCGGGTCATGCCTGGCACTGGAATCAGGTCGCGTACGGCTATGACCCGGAAGGTCCACGACAGGGTCAGCGCTATGATGCCGCCCGCCTAACCCGATCGGACGGACGCGGCCGATGGTGGGAGGGGCTCGACCCGCAGGACCTGTATACCGGGCGCAGTATGGCAATACCCGACGGGATCCGATCACTTGCGGAAGCAAACGCGTGGCATGCAGCGACCGATGCACTTTGGGATGAGGGCGCGCCGCGAAACCCGGCGTTCGTGCGGCGGTGGTCGCTGCGCTGCCGCGAGCTGATCGACAAATACCGGCCCGACATGCTCTATTTCGACAACCACGATCTACCACTCGGCCAAGCTGGTCTCGACATGGCTGCCTACTTCTATAATCGCAACATGGCGTGGCATGATGGCCGTCTAGAAGGGGTAGTCACGGCGAAGGAAACGGCTCCCCAGCGACGCATGGGTCTTGTTGACGTGGTCGAGCGCGGACAGAAGAGCTATATCGACCGTTTCCCGTGGCAGACGGAGACCTGCCTCGGCAACTGGTTCTACGGGGAGCAATATTACCGCGAGAACCGGTATAAAACGCCAGCGAAGGTGTTGCACACGTTGTGCGATGTCGTCTCGAAGAACGGCAACCTGATGCTCAGCGTCCCGCTGCGCGGTGATGGCACGATCGATGATCGTGAACGCCAGATCGTCGAGGAGATCGCCGTGTGGATGCAGAAGTTCGGCGAAGCGATCTATGGCACTCGTCCATGGCGCGTTAACGGGGAAGGAGCGAGCCACGGCGCAGGAGGTGCCTTCTCCGAAGGCGGTCAGGAAACCACCTACACTGCCGCTGATATCCGCTACGTAAAGCGCGACTCTGCGGTGCATGCTCTGGTACTGGGCTGGCCCGCAGACAGCGCTGTCCGACTGACGTTGTTGGGAAGCGGTAATCCGGTCGGCAGAGGCACAGTGAGCAAAGTGACCTTACCGGGAAGTTTGGAGCCGCTGCCATTTACACGCTCGGCCGACGCTCTTGTAGTGCGTTTGCCTGACAGCCTGCGAAATCGCATCGGACTCGCTCTTGTCATCGAGGGTGACGGCCTTGTGGCCTAGACTTCCTACGAGGTAGCTGATTTCGATCAGACCCAGAACACGACATTCCGCGGTGGTTTTGCGCTCTCCAACTTCGGACATCCATTCATGTTCGCCCGACACCTCAACCAGCGATGGCGGAAAGGGCGAGAAGTGGGACGTAGCCGTCCTCCCCATGGGCGCCTTGAATGACCGGTTTCGTCGAGGGCAGACATTCCAGTCTTCCACGGTAACCAAGCATATTTCCGCTAGCCACTGGCGAACCGTTCACGCGAATGCCATGTTCGAAGTCGATGAAGGATGCGAAAACCTTGGCGAAGGCCAAGCGCCGTCAACTCTCTACCGAAGAGCGCGCCGTCATCTGGGAAGCGTACAACAAGCGCTGTCCGTATACGGGCGACCTCATCGCATTTAGCGACCTGGAGATCGACCATGTCGTGCCGATCACGATCGCGCCAGACGATCTTGCCCGTCTCAAACGCGAAAGTATCGTTGCGGAAGACTTTGATTTGAATGGGCTGGGCAACCTTTTGCCAACGAAACGTTTCCAGAATGGAACCAAGAGCGCCCGGGTTCGGCCCAACAACGTGCTCATAAACTTCCTCGACATCGCTCGACAGCATCAAGAGCTGATTGAGGCACAGCTTGCGGCGTCGATCGAGGATCGGAAGTTGCTAACTGCCTACCTTCAGCTTAAAGCAAAGGCAGATCGGAACTCACTCGACGTCGAGGACGTGGTCGACGTGCACCGTCAGCAAGATGGCATGACGCGACTGCGCCATTCGCCGGAACTGGCTGGCGCTGATGATATCACCTTGCTTAACGCCGCGCTGGCTCGCGATTTGATGACCAAGCCCTTCGCGCTTGGCGGTGGCGGCATTGATGCCGTGGTAGTTCGAGATGATGCGGGAACTAGAACGATTTGCACCAATTGCCTCGAGTTCCAAGTCGCCCAGCAGAAGGGCTACTGGCCGGAGACGCAGTTCGACATGAACTGTTACGGCATGGCTGACCGCAATTGCGGCATGCTGGCGGCGCTGGAGACTGCCACGTTCGCGCCACATTCGGTGCTCCGCTACCCGCGCATTACCTGCCGCAACCTCGATCGTTGGTCGTCCGCCTGGGTCAGACAAGTGTGGATCGAGTTCGATGAGGAAACAGACGGCCCACTCTTTGCACGATGCAAGACAATCGCCGACCTGATCGCCGAGGGTGCCTGCGACGTGGTCGAGCAGGAAGACTGGCGCGTGGCGATCGAACCGCGCAATGGCTTCGCCCTTGCGCTCAGCGAGCTATTCCGCGCCGATCTCGATGGCGATGGCGAGGAAGAAATCCTGGTCTTCGACCTTCTCTATGCGACGGGCGGCACACTACGCGCGGGCAGTGTCGGCATCGCCAAACCCGACGCCGACGGCATCCTGCAGCCGGTCCATAACGGCATTGTAGAACCGGCGGCGACGGACTGACCATGACGATTAAGCCCATCCTCGACGACCCGCGGAACCTCGTTCCCGCAGGCGATTGGCGCAGCCACCCCATGCGTCGGCCAGCGATCGTTCGCTTGCAAAGGCGGGATTGGTGCGGATCAGCTTGGAGCAATTGCATAACGTGGGTATTTCGCCACTCTGGCCGCGGCGCTAAGCTGGGTGAATGACCAGCACACCTGAAGATCCGCCCTTTCATTTCGAGATCTGGCAAGGCCCTAGCTCCACTTTCGGCGATGAGCCGAAGGCAATCTATTATGTCGAAAACCACAATGGCCAGTGCAGCTACGGCGAGCTTGCGCTTGATTTTCAGATGGCGGCGACGGCGCTTCTAAAAACCTATCGCAAAGAGCAACTTGGTAACTGGACGGCGCCGGTTGCGCACATCATACGCCAGACGCTTGAACTGCGCCTGAAAGCGCTGTTAAGTTCGATCCTCGCCCGCGATGCGGCTGTCGACAAGAAACCGCTGGCTCAGCATGGTCTGCTGGCGCTCTGGGGCGTGGCTTATACCTGGCTTCTGGCGAACGGCTTTGCGGTCGATCGCGATGCGCGCCTCGCGTCAACGCTGCACTTGGTCAGCGCCTATGATGCCATCGATCCGTCGGGCGACCTCTTCCGGTTCGGGATGTCGCGCAAGATGGCCTTCGAGAAGCGAAAAAGCTATGACCGTGTTGGGATAAACTTCGAAATAATGGCCCAGGAATTCGCTGACGCTGACGGGTTATTGTCCCATTGGGAGGCCGCAGTTTTCCGCTTAACGATGGCCGAGAAGCATGGGTGGACCACGGACCCTTATTTTGACGTAGACAATTTCCCGAAGATCGAGCAGCAGCCGTCTGAGTGATGCGGCCTTAGACTTACCAGTATGCGGTCTGAAGAGAGAGGTTCCACCAGTAGCCGCTTCCAAGTGGCAATTTAGCGGGTCGGAACGATCGTTTAAGGGCCCTTGGGCGACTGTCCGCTTTGAATCAGGCTGATCGGCGGCTTCTGCCAAAACTGGACGTTCACCGGAGGAAAGCTAAGCGACGCATCCTGGTCGGGAGCCGGCGCCGGGAGCCCGAAGGGAATGAACGATACTGGCGACCGACATTCCGACATTCAGGGCGCCCGTTCGACTTCCTAATTTCTGCCATTTATTCAGGTCGGCCTGACGGCCGCTTTTAGCGAGCCGGATCAGCCGCCTGGACGTCGTGAGATAGTGGACACCGGCATTTCAGATTCGGAGCGCGCTGCGGGCTAGGCTCGATAGCTTGAGGCCGACCACAATAGATCAACGCCGCGATGCCCGTAGCGGGTCAAGGGATAAAGCGCGTTTCCCGGGCCGTTGTCGTTGCTTGGGCCGAACCAAACCTCTCTAATTGCCACTCCGGCAACACGCTGCAACGGAATATCAACGTACGCAACGACAGCCGATCCGGCGGCGCGGAAGCCTACTGCCTCGCCCTTAACCTTTTCGCCATTCGCCGTGCCACCTTCGTCGATTAGTTCCCACCCGTCCTCTGAGATATCGACGCGCAATTCATGCAGCGCGCGTACTTCTTGCTCTTCCTCGAACGATGGATGTTTGTATCCAAGGATGAAGCTGGAGAGCAACGCGGCGTCTTCACCGACGGTATCTTTGAAATCGCCACCTTCTTTGCGCCAAGTTAGGTACATAGCGGCTAGAAAATTGCGCACCTCGGTGATTTGCTGCTCGGGATCGTAAACCACCTCAAGCAGCGTGACCGGCATAGCATCGAGCGCTAACCCACTGAATCCGATCGACCAGCCTTTGCCATTGTCGGCATAGCCACGCCACTGACTGAGCACATCTGGTCGCTTCGAAAAGCACGCGATCACCGGGTGGCTTCTTAGTTGCTTGGGCGACAGATAGCCATCGATATGGTCGAAAAAGCTTGTATCCAGTCCTTCAAGTGCTGGGTAATCTGAAACCATTTCAAGCAATGCATTGGCTGCTCGCTCGAACAATTCGTAGCAATACCTCCATTCGCGCGGGTCGTTCATCATGTTGACATCGCTGAACCGCAGTTTTCCGTGCTCTAGGATCGAGAGCAGCGTTGGGGTGCTGCAATAATGATATAAGACAGTTTCCGAATTCGGCTTCAGAACACGAGCGTATGTGGAAGCAAATAGCGGATCTGGATCGTTCATCGGTGTCGTCTCCCGTCGTAGCGCTTTCGCCAAAGGATGTTAAATCAGCGTCAAATGCAAGAGCTGGACTAGTTTTTTTACAAGCAAATCTGGGCGGATATCCTTTTAAATTCGTGAGTTTGCGCTCGGCGCACTTTCGCCCAGCAGCGAGCATATGAAGAAATGGCCGGTTCTGATAGCTGCTCGAGCCACGTCGAATGTCGTTCTCTGGGCGTAAGCCGTCCGGCAGCTTGCGGCTTCGAGGACCCAAAGGCGGTCACTCAGTGCTCCCTGCTGGGCGCCCACTTCCTGCCGCTCGTTCATCTTGGAGATCGTCGAACTTGAGACATAGCAAGCGACGGGCTGAACCGCCCGGATAATGGAAAACGGCAGCGCGAAAACAGAAGATATCATCGGGAAAAGCAGATTTAAGATGCACTTCCTTGAAGTGGCGTACCTCCACGACCCGGAGGCCAAAGCGCAAGGAAAGTCGAAGCGGTGCAGCTCCCGCACCGCGGACATCGGCCCGACCGTCTCCATCCCCCCGGTCCCGAGTCAAAAGCCGCTCGGGACCGGGGGGGACAGATCCAGACGCTAGCCGTGCCGGCATTCCGCCGTAAATCGACGCGCCGCGGTGAGTGTGGCCCGCCGACCGGCCCCGAGCTTCATTGGCCCTGCACGGGCAGAGGCCGCTCGAAGGCGATGATCTTCGCGCCGAGCCCGCCTGCGGCGAATTTCGCGGCGATGAACTCAGCTTGGACACGATCGTGCGTGGTCATGACGATCTGGTGCCTCTTGTCGAGGCAGAGCGACCTGATCAGGTCGGCAAATGCGCCGACCTTGATCACGTCGGCGTGCTGGAGCGGATCGTCGAGGAGTAGGGCGTTCCACCGCGACCAAGGCAGCAGGACGGATGCCGTGATCATCGCCGATATCTGGAGCGCAGCCAGCTGGCCTTCGGAGAAGTAATGTCCGGCGAGCCAACCAGAAATCGGTTCCCCCGCGACGTTCGGCCTGACGCTGGACCCGATCTCGCGGAAGCGCATGTCGACGCGGTCCGCCGTCCACTCCAGCGTCTCGCCCAACGAGCCGGCCAAGCTCGCGTAGACGGCGCGGAACAGGCCGTTCCACGGTCTTAGCGCGGTGCCCTGCAGCCTCTTGTCGATGTCCCGCCTGACCCGGGCCCGTTGGCTCAGGCGCTTCCGCAGCGTTTGCAACGAAACCAGATCGGCGCGCGCGCGGCGGAGCTCCCGGTCGATGGCCTCGCGCAGCTCTGCGGGGCTGGCGCGGTCGGCTGAAGGCAGGTACGTTGCCCGAAGCAGCGTGAGCTCGTCATCTCTGTCGGGCGACTGCCGCGCGCGCGCGACCTCGTCTCGGATCGAGGCCAGGCGCTCGAGCAGTATGCCAATCCTAACCGACTGCTCCTGCGTCCGCTCCGCAAACTCGTCCTCCGGCGCGCCATCCAGGATCTCGGCGAGCGTGCGCGTCCAGTTCACGACGCGCCGGCTCTCCTCGAAAAGCGACGCCTCCGCGTTCCCGTGCAGCTCGCGCAGTCGCCTCAGGTTGTCCTCGACGCCTTCGGCGAGCTGGACAGCGAAGCCGTACTCGGTCGTGGCGGCCGTGAGCTGCACCGCGACCTGGTCGATTTGAGCGTCGACAGCGCGGATTTGGGCGCGGAGGTCGGTCTCGGGCCGCTCTCCGTACGGCTGGACGGCGAGGGTCTCTAGCACCCGCTCGTTCTCGAGCAGGCGCGCCTCCAGGTCGGCGAGGAGCGGCGCGAGCCGCCGCTGTAGCTCCTGGAGTTCGACCCGCATGAAGCGCGCCTCGACCTCGCCGCCCGCCTCGAGCTCCTCGCGCAGGTCCTCGATCCGGGACTGGACCTCCTCGAGCGCCTCGGCAGTCGGTTGCCCGTCGCCGTAGGCTTCCAACTGGCGCGCCCGGTCGGCTTGGTGCCGGGCGATGGCGGCCGCGACCGCTCGCGCTTCCTCGGCGCGCGCCAGGGCGATGCGCATCTGGCCAGACACGCGGCCGAGCTCGTGCGTGGTCTCGTTGAGCGACTTCGTGATCTGCTGGGCGGCGGGGCCGGGGGTGAACGCCGCCGCCCGCGCGCGCGTCGCGAGCTCGCCGAGCTCGTAGGCGGCCGCGCACACCGGGCATCGCGTGTCCTCCGCATGGAGGTGCGCGGCCACCGCCGCGGCAAGCGCGGCTAGCGATTTGAGGCGGTCTGTCTCGTCCGACAGCGCGCCCTGCAACTGCTCGCGAATGCCAGCCAGCTCGTCGCGCCTAGCCGAGAGCTCCGCGACCTGCCGCGCGGCCGACGCCTGGGCCTCCTCGGGGTCGCCAAGCTCGGCCAGCTCGGCCAGGCTGCGGTCGATCTCCTGCAGCGCGGTCCCCGCGCGCAGCTTGGTCGTCGCCGCCTCCAGCTCGTCCAGCCGGGCGATCTTCTCCGCGACCGCCTCGCCCTGCGCCTTCGTGTCCGCGGCGCGACGCCGCAGCTCGCCGCGCTCGAGTTGCAGCTCCAGGAGCTCGGCCCTCGCGCCGAGCGCGCCGGCGAGGCTCGCGCGCGTCGCATTCATCCGATCCAGTTCGGCCTGGCGCGCGTCCCGCTCGGACGCGGCGAGCCCTCGCGCCTCGACGCGCCGTTCCGCCATCTGCTCGGCTGTCCGCAGCGATTGTCGCGCCTCGTCCTCCTCGATGGTCAGGCGCCGCACCCGCGGGTTGGCGTCGCGCAGGAGGGCCCGCAGCGACCGGACCTCGCCCAACCGCGCCTCCAGCCCCGAGCGGAACGTCGCCAGGTGGTTGTCGAGCCGCTCCAGGTCTATCCCGTCAGGGGCGGGCGGCAGCCCCGGCTCCTTGGCGAGTGCCTCCCGAAGGTCGTTGAGCCGTTGCCGCGTCGCCAGATCTCCGTTCGTCGCGAGAGGCAATCGGAGCTGATCCAGCCGGTCGAGCGCTGTGCTGTGCTGCCGCTCCTTGGCGCGCACCTCACGCTCCAGCTCCTTAACGGCGGACTGCGTCTCGCGGCCCCAGAGCCGCCGGTCCAAGCCCTTGAGACGTTCGAGCCCCGCCGGCGCAGCGAACGCCTTGAGTATCGCGTCGCCGTGCTCGTAACCGAGTCTGGCGGTCGAGCGCTGCGACGAGAAGTGGGTCCAGCGCAGGGCTGCGGCGACCGATTTGATGTCGGACCAGGGCGCCTCGTCGCGGCGAAGCAGCTGCGCCACGCGCTCCTCGCCGTCCGCCGAGCTGAGGCGATGCGGGTCGCCGCTACGTTCGCAGGCGAGGATCGTACTGCCCGAGCCCGAGAATGCATCGATGATGATCTCGCCATGCCGGGTCACGTCGCGGATCGCTTCGGCGAGCAACGCCACCGGTTTGACCGTGGGATGATCGGCAAGGTCAGCGTCGCGCGACGCACCGAATGCATTGGCACCGGCCCAATTCCAGACGTTGGTGCGGTAGCGGCCATGCCTGCCGAGCTCGACCATGTTGGTGTGCGGCGCGGTGCCGTGTTTCAGCACCAACACCAACTCATGCTGGCTGCGGTACAGACTCCCCATGCCGCCGTTGGTCTTCGCCCAGACGCATAGGTTGAGATGTTTGAACCCGACCTCGCGCGCCGCCGTCATCAATTCGAACAGATGGTGGTGATCCATGAATGCCATGGCGATCCCGCCGTCCTTGAGGTGCGCGGCCATATTGGCGAGATAGGACACGTTGAAGCGGATGAACTCGGCCTCGCTCATCTCGCCGGATGCCATCGCAAACTCGGCGTGCTGGCCGCCGCCTGAGACATGGCCGTTGACGCGGACATTGTACGGGGCATCGGTCAGGATCATGGCTGCGACGTTGCCGGCCATCAGCCGCTCCCAGCTCGATGGCTCGAGCGATGACGCGCATAGCAGGCGATGGCGGCCGAGCAGCCAGAGGTCGCCGGGCTGCGCTACCGGCGTGGTCCGCGGCTCGGGCAGCATATCATCCGAGTCGGAGGCATCGTCCTCGACCCCTGCGCCGTCGAGCAGCACATCGATCTCACCGGTCGACCAGCCGAGAATCTCGATGGGCGTCTCGTCGAGTTCGATGATACTGGCGATCTCGACGCGCAGCAGATCTTCATCCCATGTCGCTGCGCGCGCGAGCTGGTTGTCGGCGAGGCGATAGGCCTTGATCTTAGCCTTGCTCCAGCAACGGGCCACCAGCACCGGCACGTCCTCCATGCCGAGACGGCGGGCGGCTTCAAGCCGGGCGTGGCCGCAGATGAGCTCGCCGGCCTCCGCGACGAGAAGCGGCATGGTGAAGCCGAACTGGCGTATCGACGCCATGAGCTGCACGATCTGGCGTTCAGGATGCTGACGCGGATTCCCCGCATAGGGGATGATGTCCTTCAGCCGGCGATATTCGATGGGTCCGAGCCGCTGTTCGATGGCGCGCGACAGATCGCGCAGCGCGGCATCGTCCGCAGCTACGCCGGCAGCTTTGCGAGAGCGAGGCGAGGTCTTCATGGTTCGTCCTTCATGTGTCGGAAGGACGGGACGAGGACCGAGCGTCAGCAGACACGCGCGACCACTCGCCTGCCCAACCGGTCGGTTGTTCAGCAGGCGGGATGCAAGCTGTTCGCCATGCATCCCAACGTGATCCCGGATGCTGCTGTGCGGTTAGGCGATGCTGCTCGGGCGGAGGTTCAGCTCCGATGCCGCTTATGCCACCATAAAGATGAAGAAGCAATCACCGCGAGCAAGCAATCATGAAGGACGAATTTTGTTGTCAATCGCCTCCACTTATGAACAGTTATGTTCGCCTCTTCCGACCATATCTCTGCATCAGATATACCGCTCCCTGCTTGCATCGACCTCTTCCCTGTTCGGTGCACGCAATTCCCTGTAATCAAAAGCAGGGAATTTGATCACGAAGGACGCGAAAAAGCTGAAGTTTTGACTGTGCCGGGATGAGCACGTCGCCTGTTTCTTGTGGTTATTCCCTGTTAATCGCGCGAGATCAGGGAAAACAGCGTTCCGATCGCCGCACCTCACACCGGCGTAAAGCGCGCGAAAATAACCCGATGACTTGAGCTCGATCGATGCTTATGACCGACACCATCGCCGGACGGCAAGCACGGGAAAACAGCAGATCATTGGCTTTGGTACTGCCCCCCGGCGGTGCGGAGAAAACGCCATGTCCTTCCAGGAAGGTCGGTTATCAGGCAATTCTCCGAGATACGGAGTCGCGTGAGAACGACGCAGTTTCCCGCGGGATTTCTTGAAGAAGGTCGCTCTGAGGCGGTGGGATAGGACTGAGTGGCGGAGCGGGAGCCCGCCCCAACACCACGAACGAACGACGTTTTTCTGCGACTTAGGAGCGCCGCAGCTGATCTGATACCCCTCTTGATACCCCACTGCTGTTTGGCACGATGTGGGACATCCCTTCTTGCCACGCAGTCACTTCGGGTCCGTCTCGTTCGATATCCATTCGCATGATCAGCCCGGCAGTGCCAAGGGACACTCGGCATCGCTGGCACCGGTCAACCTTCAATCGGTTTGAACGTGTCGACGTTCAAGCGGTCGTACATCATTTTGCTAGGCCTGAAGTACGGCCTGCGAGACGCCTCTACCTGAATCGTCTCGCCAGTCTTTGGGTTCCTACCGGCATGTAGTTGCCGGCCACGTGTCGCGAACGAGCCGAAACCTCGCAGTTCAACACGGCCGCCTTCTTTCAAGCGGTCCGTTATGTCTTCGAAGAAGATGGTCATCACGGCGTCAATGTCTCTTGCGGAGAGGGTCGGGTTCCCCCGCATCAAGGCGCTTTTCAGCTGCGAGCGCGTCACAGACTTCTCTCCTTTACACGACCGGCGAGCCCATCGAGGGCGGGGGTGGGAACCGATCGTATACAGCTGATAACGATTGCAAACACAAATCGAGTTACGCGGGCGTTACAATTCTGTCAGATCGCTCGATGAGCGTTGGATCCGTGGGGGACTCGCCGTTGCCCGGACGGGGCTCGCTTCCGGGCTTGCGCCGTCATCTAACTAGCCTAGCCTTTCCAAATGCCCGACAATGATTCGCAGCGGCCACCGACACCTGAGGCTCTCGCCACCTGGACGGATCAGGAACTCATCACCGAATGGTCGCGGACGACGTGGGATAGCGGTGACCCGCGGATGGAGGCGATGGCCGACGAAATCGACCGGCGAGGACTGGACTTTTGACGATACGCCGGGCCCAGTGGAGCGAGTTGATCGCGATCGAGCGTCGCCGAGGCCCGGACACGCCATACTGGCTGCAGGATCGGGTCGATGAACTGCTTCATGCTGGCCGAACCGCTGAAGCCGATCGCCTCTATGAGGTCGCCAAGCTCTATGAGCTTCTGAGGCAGCCCGGAACATTACAATGACGATCTTCAGCGAGCTTCGTTGTCGCAGCGAAAATTTACAATCCAGATCAATTAGCTGTTTTGCAGTGGGCGCCCGACTATGAGAGCTCCTCCACCGTCAAGGAACGGCAGTGCTCTTTCGCATCATCTATTCCAGTCGCGCCACGCACTTCCTGAACGACGACGAGTTGCGAGAGCTTTGCGAGACATCCACTCAACGCAACCTGCGCGACGGGATCACCGGCTTGTTCCTGTATGACGGCGTTCGCTTCCTTCAAGCGATCGAAGGCGAGCGTCCGGCCGTAGAGAGCCTAATGGCCAGAATCGTCCGGAATCGGAATCATAGAGATATCGTGGAGGTCTTCGCCGGGGCGATTGAGCATCGCGAGTTTCCTCACTGGTCGATGGACGAGCCGCCACGTCAGGGGGAGGATCTTGAGAAGTTTGTCGAGCAGGTAAAAGCCGATGTTAGCCTCGTGGCAGATCCACACA
Organism: Sphingomonas phyllosphaerae; assembly: GCA_036946405.1. Lineage (NCBI taxonomy): Bacteria > Pseudomonadati > Pseudomonadota > Alphaproteobacteria > Sphingomonadales > Sphingomonadaceae > Sphingomonas > Sphingomonas phyllosphaerae. Next base: position 3,568,968 of record JAQIJC010000001.1, read on the forward strand.
TGCGTGCGCAATTCATCGGCTTCGCGCGTCTCGCGAGCAAGAGGCGAATTGCATAGCCGGGTCGCTTGTAACCTCGCTGCTTGTCTAATACCTGTGTAGTACCCTTGCCGCGCGGGTTCTAACTTCGCCCGGCACTGGTGCCTGGCGTTTCTAAGCCGCCTTCTACCCGGCTAGTAACCAATCCGGCCGTCGCGTTAATCTTTGTTAACCATGTTGCTGTAACCAATTTAGGACATGGCTATGCGGCGAAAGCTCATCCGAGTCGCAAGGGGTTCGACATGGTACAAAACGCGTATGCTGAAGGCTTGAAGGCGGGCGCTGCGCGTCAGACGTCAACTGCTGACTGCCCTTATCGCACAACGCTGGTCGAACGAGAGCGAGCCGATTGGATGCGCGGTTTCGCAGTCTCTCGCCAGGATCGAGGCACGTCCGCCCGTCGCTAGAAACTGCAAATCCGACGAACCGCCTAGATTGTGCGACAGGGTCACTGGCCTGAATCAGCGAAGCGCATTAGCCACGCAACCTTCATCGATCGCTCATGCATCGAAGAGGTGACGGGTGACCGATCAATCGAAAGCAACTGACGGCTCCCGGCTTAGAAGCGAAGCAGCGCGGTGGCGACGCGTAGCGGAAGGCCTCACCAGCAAGAACGACCGAGCGACCATCATCCGCTTGGCTGAGGAAACCGAACAAGCCGCGGCTTCATGGGAGCGTAGCCAAACCCGTGATCCACTGGACCAACGCTAGCTTTGCCCTACCCGCCCAGAGTTTTCTATTTCGATATTCACTCCGAGCCATCGGGCGATTGAGCCATCCTCGTTACGAAGCGGAACAGCGTGGACGCTCATCCACCGGTAAAGGCCGTCATATCGCTTCAACCGGTATTCAGCGTGCACTGAACGGCCATCACGGACTGCGTCGCGCCAGGTTGCTTTGATGACCTGCCGATCATCGGGATGGATGGCGGTCAGCCAGCCAAACCCCTTCCAGTCGTCGTAGCTCTGTCCGGTGTAGTCGCGCCAAGTCGGACTGTCGACTTCTACGACGCCGTCCGGCGCGGCTTCCCACGTCATTTTGGCAATGCCGAGCAGCAGCAGTTGGGACTGCACCTCAGCTTCATTGTTCGACAGTTGGCGCTCAGCTTCTGGTCGCTGAGAGGACACTATCGACCAGTCGGCCTCCTTCAAAAGCGGGCGCGAGGCGCGGGTTTTACGCTCGATCTTCCGCTGCCGCAGCACGGCGTCCGCACTGGTAAGCAGCGCTTCCACGCTCTGGATGTAGCCCGCGCCGCGGCGAGAGCCAACACTGGCTCGCACGGACACTGACAGGGCATCGACGCGATATAAGGCGTTGAGGGCCCGTGCGATGCGGGCGGCATATTGCTCGACCTCCTCATAACTGTCTGCATCGTTCTGAAGGAGGACGAACTCGTCTCCACCAAGCCTGACGACAGCATCGTTTGGTCGACTGCAGCCGCGCAGCTTTTCTGCAACAAGCTTGAGGATGCGGTCGCCGACCTGATGGCCGAGCTGATCGTTAATGGCCTTAAAGTCGTCTAGATCCACGTAGTGCAGGGCAATGCGATCGACCCGCTCAGCGGTTTTGCAGGCATCGAAGGCATTGGCGAGCGCGAGCCGGTTGCCAACACCGGTCAGGTGATCCGTTTGCGCTTGGCGGGCATAGTCGCGGCGACTGGTGGCTTTGGTCGATTGCGAAACATAACGCTTGCTGAGGCTGCGTAAGCCCCCTGCGAGTAGAGCGAGCAGTGCTGCAGCTGAGACCAGGGTGCTCGTATCGGCGCGGAACAAGAGAACGCCGGAAGGCGGGAGCACCGAAAGCAGCAAGCTGGTGACGACTATTCGGGGTCGAAGAGCGATCGTCGCCGCGGCGCCAGCGGCGTAGCCAACGACGGCGATGCTAACAGGCATCTGCCATTCGACGAGCGGCAGAGCCAGCGCCCGGGCGGCGAAAAGCCCGAAGATGCACGCAAAGGCGCAGTAGGTGACCGCAAACTGCCTCTCGAAGCGAGTGGCATCGTCAAGTGAGAAGTCCGGTCGAGCGCAAAGCCTGCGGCCGCGTAGCAGCACAAAGAGGCGGACCGCGCTTGCCAACGTACCCAACGCGACCAAGCCGGTGAGCAGACCGTCTTGAGCGGCGCGCATCGCAAACGCCCCGATTGCCACAAACATCAGGCTCATGATCATCGCGGGCATGCGCGTGTCGCATAAGCTGGCGACGAGCTCGATGTACGTGCCGCTTGGCAGATCGCGGATAAAGGCGCGGTCAGGCTCTTTCACGTCGTCCCTAGTAAGAGCGATTGGTAAACGACCCCTCCTAATTTCGCTACGGCAACCACGCTTTTTCCACCGTTTCCAGCAGCGCCGCCTGTTAGTCGACTGCCATTAGCTGGGATGGATATGGCTGTGCGAGCAGGATCGCTTGGTCGACGTGAGCGGTCAGCCAGCGCTCCTCGTCATCCTCGTGCAGCAGGACCGGCATCGCCTTCGGATGGATTGACGCAACGAGCGGGTTGGGATCGGAGGTGAGAAACGCGAACACGGCACCGCTTTCGGTCGGTCGCCACACACCAGCGAAACTGACGATCGGCCGGCTGGGCACGCTGAACCAATGCAGTGGCAGCTTGCCGTCGGCCCCGCGGGTCTGCCCATATTCGCTGAAGCTGGTGAACGGCACCAGGCACCGCCGCTCCGGGTTCATCAGCGCCGAGCGCCAGAACGGGGAGCTGTAGTTGCGAACGTTGGTCACGCTCTTGTTGAGCAGGACCGGCTTGCCTGTCGCCTTATCGATCCGCTTGCCGGGCACCTTGTGCGGGAAGCCCCATGCCATGGTGTCGAGCACGCGGCTCGCGCCTTTCTGCCGCACGACGAACGCCGGCTTGTCGGGGAAGAGCTCAGGCGGCGGGATCGTGTGATCAGGCGGAAAAGGTGCCTCAACACCGTAGCGGGCAGCCAACGCGATCTGCGCTTCGGTCAGGCGGTATCTGTTGCACATCGTCTAATGCGGTCACCTTGCTATCGATCGCTCCAATCGAGACATGCTCAATGAAGACGGCGTGTCTTTGTAGGTGTTAGACTCAGCCTGCATTCTGCACTAAAGAAGAAACTGGCAGCCATCGTGGTGGATGAATTTCTAAGCACGCCTTTCGGCGCATCACGCAGAGTGCTTGAAAATATCAGATAGGTGAGAGCTGATGTCATTCGCGTAAGACACTGCCCACGTGTCCGCGGACTTACGGAACCGAAGGTGGCCTAAGTCACTCGCTGGAGTGGCAATTTTGATCCCCGCTGCACGTGTCTGCCTCTCGACCGCATTCTGCCTTTTCAAAGCAGCAGAATTTAAGGGTTTTGCAGCAGCATATGCCGACTCAGTTCCTTCAAGGATCCGCGCAACGTCCTCGCGGGTTGGTAGCTTGGCACTTCTATTCCATGGCGTCAAAGCGGCCGTTACATTCTCGACAAGCATATCTGCCCAGATAGGCGGATAATGCGCGTTCTTTGAACCGTGATGCGGAATTTTGAAGAAGGAGGCTTTTCGTCGGCCTTTCCATACAAGTTCATGGACTGCCACCCACCCCTTCCCCGAAGAACCTATCTCAAGGTCCGCTCCAAACAGCAGCATTTCGTCTGGAAATTCCACAACACTCGCGACTGACGCATCGTTGCGGCGTGGTGCCGGTATGCGAGTTCCCTCACCACCAAGTGCCGCGATTGACTCAACGAAGTCCTCAAAATCATGCTCTGACGGAGATAGGGCCTCAAACTTGTACGAACCATTTATACGATCTGCGGAGATTAGCTTATCCGCACTGCACCACTTCCGCGGGCGATCACGATCCTTCAGGAGGGTGCAAACCCCGATCAGTTCTTTCAATCCATTTCCATAGCTACCCGACGTAGGAAAGCCGCGGGTTCGCAGAAAGGTTTTAAATTCATCCCCTTGTAGAAAGCTGGATAAGGCGATTATCGACTTTGGTAGACACGATACAAGAGCCGTCGCGCCAGCAACATGATCATCATGCCAGTGAGTAAGCAGAAGTGCGTCCACGCAATTTTCTGGCTCTAGCTCCATCGCCCGTAGGTACTGCAATGCAACAGGTGCTTTATGCTCCGTTTCAAGCGAGTCTATGATAATCCATCGGCCATTCTTTAGGTGAACAAGGATCGACTCACCGTAACCACGACTGAATATAGATACTTCAATCTCGTCAGAGCGAGGGGGATCAGTCAACATCGCCCGCTACTTCGTCCAATAGATCCGCTAAGAAGTTTCCTGCATCATCATTACTCTTTGCCAAGTGACGGCGGAAATAGACGATGGTCTCAAGGCGCCTAGCACCAGAGCGGCGCGTATAGCCCACTATGAGATGGAAAACCGCCCCTTCTCTGACCCGTACCAGATCGACCTTGTCAACAGCATCAAAATCAAACTCCGCGAGCTCCTCGCGCCTGTTTCGGTCCGTCAAGTCTTTTAGGCGCGCAGAGAACCCATCGCCTCTCACATCGATAATCAAACCTTCCCACTCTTGCAGAGTGTTCATGGAGTGAACGCCTATCGTCGTCGGTCGGAACGTGAACGCGGGAAGGGAGAATTGGTTCGATGCCGACAGCTTTGCCGCCTCCTCAGAAACCTGAGTTCCCGACTTCAGCGAAGCATTTTCCTCCGGAAGGGGACTTACCTTCTTTGGCCATACCGCCGTTTTCGGCCGCGGAACAAGTGATATCTTCGACCTAGAAGAGAACGACGTGGACTTTTCGTTCCACTGTGCCCCAAATTGCTCACTCTCGCTTTCATTGAAGAAGTCATAGTGTATGGGAAGCGATGCCATCACAAAGACTCCGAGAACTTTATCATTGAGCTGACTATTTCCTTTGATCGCTCCATAGACGGGCCGAAGCGATCAAGGCACACCTCCATGAAATTTACGCTGGAGCCAGCACCGGGACTAGAGTAATGATCGTTGACCTGCATGAAGACACCAGTGCCACTTGGCTGAATGCGATTAGACGGCTCAATAGTGCAGCGCACATAACCAGCGGCACGGTCACTCGGCGCGGACTGCTGCACGGTAAGCGAAACCAAGCCTCCGACCTTCGAGGGCTCATCTGCTTCGAAAGTTTGCCCCCAATCAGCCCAAGCCTGTAGCGGAGCGAGAGCCCGGCCTAACGCAGTTTGATGTTTATGGCTGGGCACTTTAAAATGAGCCAAATAGTTGATAGCCATGGCGCTTATCGGAGTATGACTTAACTTATCCTTGAATATGTCCACTACAATATCAACCGAACGCACGAAGGGCTCTGCGGTCACATGCAGCACAAATCGTTCGGTGTTCACCTCGAATATTAGGTCGCCAACGGTGAATTGAGAGACCTCAGGGTGAATAACTACGATAGCCGAGCTATCAACCTCATTTTCATCAATGATCTTGTGACGGGCGAGCCAGTCGGGTGTGATAATGGTGGGGTTGAACGTGCCCATCAGCACGATCGCGATGCCCTGCATCTCGATCTGTTCCATATGCCCGACTCGCTCCCCCAGCTTGACCGCCAGAGGCTATAGCTAAGTCGAGTCAATGAGCAAAAACTTAGTGACCCAGGCGAGACCGTTTGACCAATCCGGCTTACATCAAATCGTCGGTGCGCTCGGTCATGGGCAGGCAGCCGCCTTCTAGCGGCGGCGGCAGCGCCCCGCCGTGCAACTGGTCAATCCGCCTTGCTGTAGGCTAAGGTCGGTTGACCTCGTCGACATCAGCACCCTGCTCGACAAGCCGCTGCGCAATCCAGCGATATGGCAGATGGCAGCTCGTCCACGGATGTCGCGGCTCTGCCGTTGCGGCCTTCCAAAACTCGGTCAGCAGCCGCTGCTCCCGCACGAAGGGGCGAAGAACGTGTCGATGAATTTTCGAACGCGCTATGCATTTGGCGGCTTGTGTCGACTCGTTGATGCAAAGCATGAATCGTTAGGCGCCCTTGAAAGTCAGCGCAATTACGGTGGACGAGCAAAAATTGGAGGACAGATTTGCGCACCTTACAAATAGCCGTGGATGAAAGCTTCGACGACCTCAGAGCCAGCACAGGCGCGTTCGCCCTTGCAGGATATGCATCAACTCCAGAGCGATGGGAAAATTTCAAAGAACACTGGCAAGTGGGTTGCGACAAATATCTTGAGGGAAAACCTTTTAAGATGTCGGACCTTGGAAGCCGGCCGATCGACGAAAGAGAGAAAATCGTTGAATACTTCTACAATATAATTGTAGAGTATGCCGAATTTAGTTTTACCTTCACTATAGACCAAGCACTGCATAAGGAAGTATTTACTGATACGAGGGTTCTTTACTGGGAAAATATCTATTATTTTCTGTTTTATAATACGTTGTTTGAGCTTTTGCGAGATAAAGATTTCACAAAAGGTGCTAGTCTCCAATTTTTCTTTGACGCAGGTTGGGAATCAAAAATTGGGGACGAAAGTGTTTTAGATTTCATGGCAAAGATGCCACCCCAAGTTACCTCTCGGCTAGTATCAAAGCCGGAATTTATGACTGACGGCCAATTTTCACCAATACAAGCAGCCGATATGAAAGCTTGGTTCTCTCGAAAGAGATACAAAGAGATTTTTCAAGGGGGCGAGGAAACCCCGAGGTTGCGTACCATACGCGAGCATCTTCAAATGTTGCCGGGCCGACATAAAGCTTTCACTCGCGATGAGCTTATAGCATTCCGGGATAGCCTCGTTAAGTCAAACCTTTTACAGCCAAAGCAGGCTGGTTGACACACGCGTCTCCTGCGCAGTCTGACATCGATTAAAGCCGGAACTCAGCCCAAACCGAGTACCCCCGTGTCACCAATGCCTGCACGATCCAATTGTGCGCGTGGACAGCGTCGCTGAGTGCCTGCCCCTTCGCCGCCTTTCCCTCATCCCAGTATCGGATAAGGAGCGTGCGATCGGGCAGGAAAGGGCGCAGCACGCGCAACGCGAGGCGGACGGCCGGCGTGTCAATGTCATCGCGGCGCGCCCCGTACGCAGCGTGATGTAGCACCTTGAGCGCCAGATTGATCAGCAGCGTCTCGGCGCGGCGCGCGCGCAACTCGCGGTCGTTGGCGGCATAGGGGACGATGGCGACACGCGTCTCTGTGCGATCGGCGCAGTGCCAGCACGCCATCTCGCGGATCACGACCTCCCAATCGGTCGACAACCGCTGGAACGTCCGCGATTTGATCAGTTCCTCGAGATCGTACAGCCGTGACTTCCCGCACGCCTTGCAGGTGACGTTGACCGCTCCCTCCACCTTGCGGAGGTCGTAGAGGGATTTCGGCTGCCCGACCATGTGTTGAATATGCCGGAACATTGCAGGAACAAAAAGGCTGGATTGAGGGGGCGCGGGGGTGCATTAGGTAGCTAGAACCGTCACCCGTGATTCGCCGGAGCGGCGGAGGCTAGTTGAATAAAATAACCTTAAAATGCGGGACAGGGATGCATTTCCGGCAGCTATTCTCTATTATACAAAATTGCGCTACGAAGAGATTATTGTCGCGAGAAGTAGTGTAAAAACATGTCGAACCATCCTCTTGAATCAAGCTTCGCCAAACTTGAAAGGGCGCGGCTTCATATCAGAGACGTAGACAGCGCGATCAAGCTATTCTTCGATAAGAGGCCTTATCGCCTTGCCCCTGAGGTTGATGCTTCGGGAGCAGAGGAGGTGTGGAGCTTTGTTTTAGATGCCATACCTTTAGAGATTGAGTGCGCGATAGCTGATGCTGTGCATAATATTAGGACTCCTCTCGATAGGATGCTTTCAGCTGGCTTTCGATATGACAAAATTCATACAGAAAGCGCGAAGCCAGGTGCGTTGAAGTTTCCCGTTGGAAATCATGCAAATGAAATGCCTTCGTTGCTAAAGTATTTGTCCGATCATTTCACAGTTGATGTTATTGATTTTCTGAGGGAGATCGAGCCGTATAGAGGGGGAGCGGGAGATATTATTTGGGTAATAAACACACTCGACAATCGTGATAAGCATCGCTCGTTGGCAGAGCCCATAAAGATGAGCTTTACTGATTTAGCATTTCAAGAGCTCGTGATCACTGGGGCTCTTCTACTTCGATGGGGCTCAAGGAAGGGGCAGCATCTAGTGCGTGCTCCGGAAGCGTTACCAAAGCCAGGCAAAAACGTCATGCATCAACCAGTTGACGAGCTTAGGCCACGTGTTATTGGCAATAGCGTCGCTGATCGACGTTTTTTATTCTCCTCGCCTCACGATGACATGGAGTTTATCACCACCACACCCGGCGCAGGAATTTACAGCAATTTCGAGCCAACATTTAATATTGGCCTGCATGATATGGCTCGATTTAGTGGGGTGCCCGTCGTATCAGCTTTGACTGAATTGTATGACTCGGTAGAAACCATTCTCATGAGATTCGAGGAAAGATTTTTTTGATATACAGCTCCGCGCCGAAGGAAACATTTACGACGAGGTACTGACTCAAGAAGTCGCCGAGGAACTATAGTTGAGTCGGAGTCGCGCTATGTCGCGGGCTCGGTGTGGCCCCCCTTGCAAACGGAGTTCCGTGGGTTTGCAGCCACTGCTGCAGCACCGAAGGCTCACCGTGCCCGTGAGTAGGACCTTACTGCGGCAAGGCGGGGATCGGCACTAGCCGGTTTGCGGTCTTGAACGACCAGTCTCCGGTCTGTTTGAGCCCGCGCCCATCCCCGAGATCGCCGCTGTTGCACGACAGGAGCTTGTCGATGCAGTTCCGCATCCACACGGCCATGATGTCGTCGTCCCACGCGCCGAACCAGTCAGCGTGAAAGGTTGAGCCCGGCGTCATACGAGCCATTCCAGGCATCTCGTCGGATGAGAGATACCAATCGGCCGCGTCCTCGCCGCTCTCAATCGAGTACCACGCGCCCATCGTGAAGCCCGGGATCGCATAAGGGTGTGCAGGATCGCAGGAATATGCAGAGCGCCCGTCGGGAAGGTTGCGCCATATCGCATAGCCGACGTGATCGCGATGGTTCGGGCTGTCGAGGCGCTTGCCGTCCCAGCATTGCGGAGCGTTGATAATGGCGCCCAACCGATTGCCGGCAGGGCAGTTCTTCGCCGCTTCGGTGATCGTGGCGTAATGCCCCGATCTCGCCGTCGGGCCATCGCAGTTGAAGTAGCCCGACCCGGTCGCCGGCGTGCCGAACTGCATGTCGTAGCCGAAGATCATTCTTAGCCCGCGGGGAAGCGAAGTGCAGCCCTTCGCAGCGACGCTGGCGCAATCCGCCGAGCCGGCCGGGAAGTGCTTGTAATAGATCGACACGTAATCCGGTCGGACGACCATGCCCTTGCCGTTCAGCATCGCCGGCATCCAGTACGCTGACCGGTTCAGGATGTTGACGCAGGTGCTGTCGCCCTTCGTGCGCAGGCTTTCGTAGGTCGAGGACGCATCCGCCGACAGGTTTCCGAACCACTGGTGGAGGTGGCTCTTACCGGGCTGGTTCGGAAAGACGATCGGGTCATCCCGGCTGACCTGGCCGGGCGCACAGAGGAAACGGAACGCGCCGACCGTGTCAGGCTTCCCGCTCACAGCCGGGGGCCAGCCCGTTGACAGCAAAGGCGCGATCGGCTGATTGGTCGGGATCGAGGCCGGCACCTTCGTGAAGTCTGCCCCGAGCTCGGGCTCAACGATATCACCGACCGGCTTTCGGATCATGCTCAGCGCGCGTAGATACTGCTCTCGCCACGCCTGCCATGTCTTTGCCTGAGGTTCGCCGAGTGCTGCGGCAACCGGCGGGGCCTCTCTTTTCAGCGTTGGGCCCTGCGCCGCAATAGGCGCGGCAAGGCACAGGGCGGCGAGCGCCGCACCGAACAATCTTTTCATGTCGACCTCGCTTATTGCGCAGAAAGCAGGGCGCTCGGGGCCGAGCGCCCTTAAAGGTTGATCAGTTGACCTGCGGGAGCAGCTGCGCAGTTTCTCCAGTCAGCGTCGCCGCATTGAGGATGGAGCTCCGAAGCGTCGGATAGTCGACGCTTTGCACGTCCTGGCCGCTGGCTGCCTTTGCCACCTTCATGGCGTGTGCGGCGCTCTGCCCGGCCAACATGCCGGTGAACTCCATGCGGTACGACGATATACCGATATGGGTCGCCGAGATGCCGAACAAGCAGAACATATTCGTGCACTCCGAAGCCTTCGGCACGATCGCCTCATAGGGGATCGGCTGGACGCCGTCCGCGCCGCCTTGGCTGGCCTGCACGTTGCCCGTGTTCCACATTCCCCAAGTGCCGCCGACGTTCTCCGCCACCGTTTCGACATGGTGGCTGTCCACGTCATAGCTTGCGACGGCAATTGTCTTGATCGAAGTCGGCGTAGTGCCGTCGGTGCGCTGCGCATCATCACCGGTGACGATGAGATCACCAACGAGGCGGAAGCCCTCACGAACGTACAGCTGGGGAATGTAGCCATAATCGTCATTAGGATGCGGGTCAGTGTAGTGGATCATCGACAGGCCCCACTTCAGGGCTTCCGTGCGGATCGCAGTCGAAATGCGCGAGTCATTCTCGTACTGGAGATAGTACCAGAAGCCCATCGTCTTGTTCCAGAGGTCTTTCCAGATCGCCTCGCGCTGAGCGTTCGTCCCTTCCAGATAGCCCCAGTTCTTCGCGAAAAAGTCGGTCGAGAAGCCATTCTTCGCGTTGATGTCGGACACACCGCCAACACCCGGCAGCGGATCGTTTTTCATCAAATCGGCAAGGACGGAAGTGGTCGAGATCGCAAGGAAGCGGCCGAGTGCTTCATAGTACAGCTTATTGTAGCCGGCCGGCGGGTTGCCGGCACTGAATGGAAACGGACGGCGGTACAGATCACCGCTGGTGAAGGTCGATCGGAAGTTGAACGCTTGAACCTTGTTATCCGCCGCGCCATTCGCCGGACTTCCCGCGACATAGATGCGGTTGACGTTGGGCAGCAGCCCCGACGTGGTGTCGCCTGGCACAACCCATGGATCGACCTTCACAAACGAATTGTCGGCCTTGTTGCGGAACTGGTGACCGTTGCCGCCCGCATCCTGCAAGAGACCGCGTTCGCCGTTCTTGAGTTCCGCCGACGTGCCGCTCGCTGCCTCGCGCCCATATACCGTCGTCACCCCCGGCGTCAGTCGCGCCAAGTCACCCTCGTATGAGCCATCTGCGACATAGCCGGTGCAGTTGATCGTGCGACCATCGCGGGTGACGATCTTCGTCACTCGGGTGCCAGTCTTCGTGACGCCGCCGGTCGCGATCCCGTCCGAATAGTAGATGGGAATGTCATAGCCGAACGAAAACCGCGGATCGAACATCGAGCGCGTCAGCTTGTCGAAGGTTTTCGGATTGAACTGAAAAACGTTCGTTCCCTGGCCGTCCATCGTTTGAAGCTGTGCCAGCATCCAGCGCGGAAGCCCTTGGAGCGCGGACTGCGTAAGGAAGTCCGTGAAGCCCAGCCCGCCTGACGACATGCCGCCCGGCCGGCGCTCGCGCCAGCCGCCGACGATGATCGGGCTTAGACCCTGCCGCTTCGCTTCCCAGGCACCGACCATGCTCATCGGAGTGACGCCGTAGAAGACCGAATCCGACGAAACCGTCGTAGCGCCATACCCCGCCGGGATCTCGTTGTACTCTCCGTACTTGAGGGAGTCCGAGAGACCTTCGACGATATAGCCTAGCGCCTTCATCTGCTGATCGGTCAGGCCCTCGGCGATCAACCACGCGAAGATGCGCCGTCCGGAAGAAACCGCCGTGCCATTGTTGTTGTAGCCGCCGATGTACAGTTCGGTTACGCTCATCGACGCTGCCGATCCGGGGGCGGATGCAAGAACACCCTTCGGCGCGCCGAAGCGATAGGCGCGCATGTTGTTGCCATCCGCCGGCAGTCGGGTGACCGCCTGCCAGCCTGCCCCATCGTATTCGGACAGCGCCCCAGTGAAGAGCGTCTCGGGCGATCCGATGCCGCCCTTGCCGACGCCGTCAGTCGCCACCTTCGGCGAGACGGAGAACATATTCCCGTCCGCATTCTTCGCGCCGATGTTCGCGACCATCGAAGTGGTCTGCTTGCTGTAGGAGCCGATCGTCGCATTGGTCGGGTCGAGGTCGCTCATCAGCACGCCCGACCGGATGAGGGCCGTCTGGGCCGGCGTCATCGCCTCGAACGGAGTCGTGATCGTCAGAGCGCCAGTCGTCGCGAGTACGGCGCCTGTCTTCCAGTTGACGGCGGTCTGCTGAGCATCTGCGCCAACGGTTCCGAACACCTTGATCTTCGACCAGATGCCCTCCGCCTTGAAACGCCGGATGGCCTTGTCCATCGCGCGCATCTGGCCGGCGCTCGCTGGCGTCGAGAAGTTCGATACGGCGGTCGTCGTCTCCGGCTGCATCGTGAAGGCTGGCAAGGTGCCCGACGCGGCATTGATCACGATGCCGATCGAAGACGTGTTCGGGCTGTTGGTGGCACCTGCGAGCGTCTCTGTCAGCGAAAGCGTCGGGCTGGCCGCCCCGGTGCCGGCGCCGCTATAGGTCAGGGTGCGAGCGGCGCTATCGAGACTGAAGCTGGTCGGCAGACTGTTGCCTGTGATCGTGCTCCCGTTGGTCGCGCCGAGGATGTTGACCGTCTTGGCGGTACCGCGCTGGAAGGTGACGTCGGACAGGGTAAGCGTGCCGAGGGTTGGCGACGGAGCCGGGGTGGAGGTGACCGTCACTGCCGAGCTGGTTGCCTGCTTCGTTCCGCCCGGCCCGGTCGCCGTCACTTCGAGCGTCAGCGAGCCCGAGGCGTTCGGCGTCACCGTCGTACCGGTTCCGATAGCAGTCGTGCCGAGCAGCCAGCGCCGGGTGTAGCCGGTGGTGTTGGAGGCAGCGCCGTCATTCGCCGTGAAAGTGGTGCCGACCGCTCCGCTCGACGGCGAGATCGAAGGCTGCGTCGAGAAGACGGGAGCTGGCGTAGCAGCTGCGGACACCGTGACACCCGAGCTTGTCGCGGGCGCGCTAGTTCCGCCGGGGCCGGTCGCCGTGACCTCGAGGGTGAGGGTGCCGGTCGCATTCGGCGTGACTGTCGAACCCGTACCAATCGCGGCCCCGTTCAAGAGCCACCGACGAGCATAGCTGGTCGCATTCGACGCCGCGCCGTCCGAGGCGGTGAAGGTAGTGCCGACCGCACCACTCGAAGGTGAGATCGAGGGCTGAACGGTGAACGACGGCGCGGCGGGGGCGCCAGCGCCCACCTTCACAACCGGCGTGTTGATCTCGATCACAGGAGCCGCCGTGATCATCGAGTTCGCGGCACCGATCGTTTCGGGCATCCCGAACACGCGCGCCGAGAAATAGCGGAGCGAGCCATCGGGCTTGCTGACCCGAATCGCATAGAGGCTGCTGTTCGTCGGCGCTGACGCGACGGCCAGCAGCGCCTGACCGGCGTCCGCCTCGTCAAGCGCGATCGTCGGATTGAGCGTGCCGAAGTTCGTCGGACCTTTGTGCTTCTGCTGGGCTCCGCGAAGCGGCTGGAACGTCGTTACCTCGGTCGACGCGCCGAATCCGCCCAGCGACTCGACGTTGCTGATCTCGGTGTACGAGAGCGCGCCATAGCCGACACCATCCTGAGTGGCGGGGAGGCTGGCAGAAATGGCGATGCCGGTACCGGCAGCAGTCGTCGAAGGCATATCTATTCTCCCCGGGAAGCCGGTCGGGCCGGCAAGGATGTCGGATGATTGGTGGTCAGCGAGCCTGAGGCGCTGTGCTGGTGCTGGATCGAGGCCACGCCTCGATCAGCAGGCGCCGCTTGTCGTCGCAGCTCTTGAGGTCGAAGCGACCGTCGCGGATCGACGCATCGTCGTCGCTGGCGGTTGCGCTACCGTCCGCCTGGCGATGCTGCGGCGTTGGGTCGCAGGGTGTCAGCGCCGCGCTGGGCGGTGCCGGGACTTCGATCGGCGAGATCGGCATCGAGCGCATCGATGTCGCGCACCCGGTCAGGGCTGCGACAGATGACGCGGCCAGCAGCAGTCTGAGCATATTCCCTCACGGTGTTGGTGGATCGAAGGATGATCGGCTCGCGCGCGGCCAGGCGATCGGCAAAGGAGTTGGCTGCCGCGGCGATCCGCTGGGCGAAGTCACGCTCCTGATCCGCCTTCGCGCGATCGGCGCGGTCGAGCGATGCGGTCCATGCCTGTCGCTCGTTGGCGAGGGTCTGGAGTGCATCGTCGCGTTGAGCGCGAAAGAACAGCGCGAGGGCGATGACGGCGACCGGCCAGAAGCGGCGCAGGAGCGCCCACACCGCCGCCCGCGTCACGCTTCGTTCCGCGAAACGGGTTCGCCGTTCCATGCGAGTTCGATCTCAGCGCCGGTCGCGGTCACGCCGGCAGGCCACCGGCAAGCGATCATGCGCTCGGCCTCGATCCACGTATCGCAGACCATGTTCTTTTGGTTGCCGCCGCGGACGCGGAAGAAGAGGACGCGCTTGCCGGCGATCGTCCGCCATGCCTGGCCAATGTACCAGCCGACGTGTCCGCCGCCTGCGCGGCCAAAGACGAGCAGCGCGCCGAGACGCGGCGACACCGCTACGCCCCAGTCGGCCCACGCCTTCGCGCGATACCAGTGCTTGATGATCGGAAGGCCAGCTTCCTTGAGGCAAATCGCAACGAACGTGCCGCACCACGGCTCTTCGTCGTTCGCCCACCATGCCCCGAGCAGCTTCAGCCAGCCGCCGATACGTCGATCACGGCGTAAGCGTCCGTCTTCGTCACACCCGTGATCCGGAGCGGGTTCAGCGCCAACGTCATGCCATCGGTCGCGATGATCGAGAGGCCGGTGACGGGGATCGCACTGCCCGCCTGGGTTGCGGTCACACCGATGCTGTAGGGAAATTGCCCGCCATAGGGCGTTCCGTTTGCCAAGGTCTGGACGGTGATTGTGGATGGCTGGAGCGATACCGCGATCGGCGAGACGCCGTTCGCGCCATTCGTGCCGTCGGCTCCCTTGATCAGGCTCCAAGCGTAGGCATCTGGGTTCGGGCTGTCGGCCTCGGTCTGGTCCGTGTAGGTGCCGAGATACTTTCGGCCGGTTGGGTCGCTCAGATGGAAGTCGATGCTGCCGTCCGCGCTGTTCGCATAGGCGAGGTGGACATAGGTGTCGAGCGCCCCGAGCGCCTCATCGCGGGCGGCTCGTTCCGTGTACGTCGGATCACCCCCATAGGTAGCCGCAAGGCCGAGACTCGCGGCATGTGCCCGCGCGCTCTCATCGGTCAGCTGAGAGTACAGCTGGATGATCTGGTTCTTCTCGCCGCCGGACGCGATGATGTTGTCGGACGTCAGCGCCGCCAGCGCCGCCACCAGCTTTTCGTATTCGGCCTGCTGCTCGGGCGTCATGCCGGCGCTGGCGAACACCTGCCAGAAAGCGTTGCTGGTCGTCGGCAGCGCCGGCGGGGCATAGCCGGAGGTCGGCGTCGCGTTGATGTAGCGCCATGTCACGCCCTGATCCTCGACGAGCGCGCCCTCGGCGTAGATTGTCGCAGCATTGTACGGGCCGCGGGGCACCAGCTGCGCGACCGTGGTCGCGATGGGCGCGGCCTTCGTCAGGCCCTCCACCGTCAGCGACAGCTTGCTGACCGCGGTGCCGACCTCGATCTCGAAGTCTTTGACGAAGCCATAGACGGTGATGGCGTCGACACCTGACTGGCCGATCCAGAGTGACGGGCGCGCGCGCACCGAGGCCATGCGATCCGCCACCACGTCGACCGCGTCCGTGCGGATCAGCGCGCGCGCAGTCATGCGCTTCAGGTAGCCGCGCTCGACGACGCTTACCGACCCGAAATCGTCCGTCTCCTTTCGGCTGAAATCGGTGATCCCAGCGGTCGGCGCCGCCTCCGTCACGCCCAGACCAACAATGCGACCGATCAGCAGCGTGCCTACCGCCGCCTGGGCGCCGCTGACCGTCACGATTACCTGCCCGCTACCGGGCAAGCCGGTGAAGGTCAGCGCTCCCGGCTTCACGGCCTGCGACTGGTCGTACCCGTTCGCGCGGACCCGCACGGTGTCGCCCACCAGGTCGATCAGAGACACGGCGTTGGCAGCCCCGCCGTTCAGCGTCACCTCGACCCCGCCTCTGCGGGTCGTCGCGGTGCCGAGCGCCTGATCGAACATGGCCCAGCGGTTCGTCGGCCCGAGATCCAGCCACCACGCCGGTTCCGCTTCCGGCGTCTTGCCGGTGTTGCCGGTGATCAGGCTCTCGTAGATCCGGTGCGTGCTCGCGCGGATAACCCGCGCGCCCTTGGCATAGCCGGTGCCCGCCGCCCACGTCGGCGCATCGTTCTCGGCGACGAGGCTGCTGACCAGCATGGCGTCGGTCACCGGCACCGACTGGAGAAGCTGGAGCGTGGACGTCTGCCCGAGCGCAGGATCGGCACCGTTGTCCGTCACGCCGCCGGTTTCAGCATCGACGTCGTCCGGCATCGGCCCGGCTTCGAACTCGCGCTCGCTGCCGCTGTCCTTGAAATTGCGCGTGGCGATGAACTTGGGGGTCATGGTGCTTCTCCTTGGGAAGGTCACGCGGGAGCGGTGAACGCGACCCGAAAATCCTGTGCCTGCTGGTAGCTACCGTCGGAGCCGCGCAGATCGGGGCCTTGCCCGTTGGTTCCCCGTTCAGCGTGATCGCGTTCAGCTCGGCAAGCTCATCAATGAAGTGGTGCACCACCTCGTTGGGCACCTGCGCATTGCGCATCGTGTCAACGATCACCGCGACGAGGTTCGCCAGCGCGACCAGCATCGCCGCATGATTTTACGTTCAAGACGCATCTCATCGAGCTTTACGATGATGCCCGAGCTGGCGAACTCGGTCCCATCGGTGAGTATGGCATCTGTCTCCATTCCGGTGATCAGGTCCAGCTGCTGGAAGCTCTGGAACGACTGGCCGCGCGGGCATTCGCCGTCAGCGCTGCGCTCAACCTCTCTCAGCCAGTTGGCGGCGCGATCCGTCAGGCGTTCCTAGATGCCGTTGCCTTGGACGACGCCGCATCGCATCGCGAACTCTTGATCCAGCGGAACGCGATCATGGAGCGCCTGAACAATTCGGTGGCGCATTCCGATGCAGAGATGTCCGTGGCGTGTGGCGACATCAACACCATCGAGTCCGCCATCATCTACCGCCCCTCCCGCTCCGCGGACGATGCAGTCATGAAGCTTATCGCCCTCGCTCAGGTTACTGCCGAGGGCGCCGAGATTGGCGATGCAGAGGCAGTTGCCGCGATCGCCGACGCACGTCGCTTCTTCGGCGTCGGCTATCTGCATCCCGACGATATGCCGGCTTCGACCGCCCCTGTCCCGATCGTCATGCCTGACGGCTACGACCGCTACATGCGCGGGCCTTTTATCGCCTGGCAGCGGCGATACGAAAACCATGCTTCTGCCCGCAGCGAGCGCCTGACGTTTGAGAAAGCCGTCTACAGCCCGGCGGGCAGCGACGTCGACGACGCCATGCAGGCGAAATACGACGACCTCGTCGATGCCGAGGGCGATGCCTTGGATCGCCTGCTCCTCTCCGTCGCACCGGGGCCGGCGGAACTTGCCGTCAAGCTGAAGCTGTTGGCGGACGGCGAGCAGTGGCGCTTGAACCAGCGCGACGGGATCGTGGAAGCGGTCACCGCGGACGCCCGCCGCTTCGGGCGCCATGGATCCAGCCTCAAGGGAGACGCTCTGCTACTGGAAGCCTTCACGTCGAACCGCCGGAAAATGACGGACGAGTACAGCCGCGACGATCTTACCGAGGGAGAGCAGAGCGCGCTGTTCGCTTCGTACGACGCTTGTCTTGCGACACTATCCGACAATACCGCGACCACGCTGGAGGGCGTCATCGCCAAGATGCGCGCAGCGTTCCTCCATATGGTTGGTGAGGGCTGGTCCGACCGGGCAATGATGGACCCTGCCGACCCCAAGTTCGTGGCCGGGCTGAAGACGGCAAACCCGCAGGTTCAGCTCGCCTGGGGAGCGATCGAGGATCTCGCACGAATCGCGGGGGTAAGCCTGTCGGAGCAGGGCGCGTGACCTGCGGCAGCTGTACGCACTTCGCCTCTGGTGAAATCGATGCAAGCGCCGCGCCCCTGAGGGGCAGTGCTGCGATCGGCATCTGTCGACGCTACCCCCCTCGCCCTTTCACCGCGACCGACCTGACGTCGATCTTCCCCGCCGTCCACAGGGGGCACCAGTGCGGGGAGTATCAAAGCGGAGCCATGCCGATATGACCGACTGCCGCCGTTGCGCCACCTGTCACTGGTGGCAGCGCATGGGACCGCGGCTCGCCAACGCGAGCCGTGATCCGAGCGCATCTTTTGAGGAAGGCACCTGCCAGGTTCACGCGCCGGTCGTTCAGGCGGCGCAGACCTTCCCCGTCTCTGTTTTCCCGGTCACGCATGAGGATCGATTTTGCGGCGACTGGAAAGGGCGCGACGGCGGCGATCCTGATGATGGTGAGCGGATTATCGCGTTTCCGCTCGCCCGGCCTGCAAACAAGGTAGCGGCGTGATGGCGACGAGGCCCGATCGCAGCCGCGACAGCCTCCTGCGCCTGACGGATGTACGGAAGCGCACCGCCCTATCGCGCACGACCATTTACCGGCGGATCGCCGCCGGCACTTTTCCAGCGTCGGTGCCGATCAGCGATGGACTGGTGGCGTGGTATCAGGCCGACATCGATGCTTGGGTAGCAAACCCGATGGGATGGAGGGTTACTCCTCGACAACTTTCTGCTGCCTAATTAGGTGCATATCAGGCGTAATTAAGAGCCAATTATGTGTTTACAAACCCAGAGGTGGCGTATGAAGCTCTTTGGGCAAAACCACAGGTTTGAGCTTATCCCCGATACCGACCGGGAGGCCGCTCGATTGGCCAAGTTGGTGGGCCAGCCCATTGCGCTGACTGCGGACTAACGCTTCGAGGTGGGAAGCGAGATTACTTCAGCCAACGATCCCTGATGTAGGTCGCGACCTCGGGGTTGATATTTTGCCAGGAAGCCGCGTTGTTGGTGGCATCAATGACATACACCGTGTCGTTCGAGTCCATTGCGGCCCAAACGATCGCGCATGCTTGCGATGCAGTGTAGGTAGAGTTGACGTACCAGAACGACTTGTGGATCTTCGCCCACCCGCCGAGGCCCTTGATAGCGGTGATCACCTTCTCATAATTCTGATTAGGTGCATTCAGGTCATAGGAAATGTGAAGGTTGTTAGACATTGCGTCGGCTCCTTGCCGATTGTCGCAATCGCCTTGACCCGTCGTCCTAAGGTTGTATTCCTCAGGTGCTTCTTAGCCGTTCCGCCGACGATTGCAGTTCGTTTAGCGGATGACCTGGGCCGGAGCCGCCACAGCTCCGGCCCAAATCATGTCACCAACAACCATCGTTAACCGGCTGACAAGAGTCTAGCAGGATTCTGACCGTTCCCTTGAGAACATGTCGGGACCGTTGCCTTAGAGCAACAATTCAAGATATCTTTATATGGTGACGCTTGATCTTACTACACCACACGATGTTGTGGTTTCGTGATCCGTTCTCAGGATGGCACTTCAAGCGCTGAGGGCGCTCATACTGCCTTCTCCCCACCCGTCACCGACAGCTCAGCGGAGTCAAACTCCCCTCCGCCTGCCCTCTATCAGCGCCGCAGCCGGCCGCATGCCCTTCATTAACATATCCGCCCACTCCTGCGACAGCTCGCGCCGCCGCTCCATGTGCCCGGCACGATCGTATGCCGCCTTCACCTTGTTCTGCGGTACGTGCGCCAGCATCAGTTCGATCACCGCCTCGTCACCCAAGCGCTTCTGCCGCACTGCTAGCCCGTTCATCGTCGTCGAGAACGACGAGCGCCAGCCGTGGGGTACGTGCCGGCCATGATACCCCACACGATTATAGAGGTAGCCGATCGCGTTCTCGCTGAGCGGGCGATGGCTATGCCGCTGGCCGGGGAAGATGAGCAGATTGCGGCCGGTCAGGCGATGGATCGTGCGCAGCACGTCGACTGCCTGCCAACACAGCGGGATCAGGTGCTCGAACGCTTCCTCGTCCTTCAGATCCATAATCAGCTTCATGCGCGAGGCCGGCACACGCCAGATGGGCAGCTCGGGACCGTAGCGGCGATCGTCCCAGTCGATGCCCTCGATTTCAACCCACATCACGCCCCGGACCATGCCTGGGCGGCTCTGCGTCAGCGCTAGGAAGCGCGACGCCAGCTTGGTGATCGGTGACGCGCCCGACGCCTCGGCGTCCTGTAGGACCTTCCGCGCCTCGTCAGGATCGGTGATCGCCGGCTGCCGGCCCTTCTTCGGCAAAGGCTTCAGCGCCTTGCCGATCGCCGCCGCCGGGTTGCTCTCGGTGACACCCTCGGAGATGTGCATGTCGTAGATGGCGGCGATCCGCTGGCGCAGCCGCTTCGCCGTGTCGATCGATCCGCGATCCTCGACCGCGCGCAGCGTCGCCAACACGTCGGGGGCCTTGATCGCCACCAGCGCCCGCGCGCCCAGCGTCGGAAAAACGTCCCGCACCAGGCTGGTGATGACATCCTCGCTGTGAACTGGAGCCCAGCGGCCGCGCTGCATATCCCACCAGCGGCGGGCGGCCTGCTCGAACGTCAGCAGGCGGGCCTGCTCGGCGCGCGCGGCCTCCCGTTCCTCCTCGGCCCGCTTGCGCGCGCCCGAAGGGTCGATGCCCTCGCGCAGCTTGCGGCGTGCCTCGTCGCGGTGCTCGCGCGCCACCGACAGCCTCACGTCGGGATAGGGGCCGAAGGTCAGCAGCTTCTCTGACCCTCCGACCTTGAACTTCATCCGCCAGGACTTGAGGCCCGAGGGCGCGACATACAGATAGAGGCCGCCGGAGTCGGCCATTTTGTACGGCTTCTCCCGAGGCTCTGCCTTCCTCACCGCTGTGTCGGTCAGCGCCATCGTACCCCACTCCGCAAAATCGATACCCCGAACGATGCCCCCCGATACCCCGCGCTTGTGCGGCGAGGATCGGGATTGATCGGGACGAGCATAGCGCGAAAACGCACGCAAATCAGCGGTTAATGGGACTGTTCGGGACCGGCTGGAAAGCGGTCTTGGCGGAGCGGGAGGGATTCGAACCCTCGATACGCTTTTGACGTATACTCACTTTCCAGGCGAGCGCCTTCGACCACTCGGCCACCGCTCCGCATGCTTGGAAGGGCGGCACTAGTCGGAGTCGCCATATTGCGCAAGCGCATCGATTGCCTCGCGCGCAGCGATGCGTCACGGTGCGGGGATGTCGATGCTCACCGCCCTGCTGCTGCTCGCCCAGACGCCCGCCGCGGCGGTGCCGGCGCCCCATGAACCGGTGGAGAGCGACTGGCGCACCATCCCCGATGACGAGCTGCTGGTCATGCGGCTCAAGGGCGACCGCAGCGTCGTGATCCGGCTTGCGGCCGGCTATGCGCCGCTGCACGTCGCGAGCATCCGCACGCTGGCGCACGCGCATTGGTGGGACGGGCTGAGCGTCTATCGCGTGCAGGAAAACTGGGTGGCACAATGGGGTGACGCCAGCGAGAAGAAGCCGCTCGCGCCCGGCGTGCCGACGCATTTGCCCCCCGAGTTCGAGATCGCGCGGTTCGCGCCAGCGCAGACGCTGACGCGCGCCGATCCGCATTCGGCGGCATCGGGGATCACTGCGGACGGCTGGCCGGTCGCCAGCGACGGGCACGGCCATGCGTGGCTGACGCATTGCTATGGCATGGTCAACGTCGCGCGCGATGCCGATCCCACCTCCGGGTCAGGCGCGGAGATGTCGACGCCGATCGGCCAGTCGGCGCGACGGCTCGACCGCAACTATGCGCTCGTCGGGCGGATCATCGCGGGAATGCAATATCTCTCGTCGCTGCCGCGCAGCGATGCGCCGATGGGCTTCTACGCCGACGCCGCCGAGCACACCCCGATCGTCGCGATGCGGCTTGCCATCGACATCCCCGCTGCCGAGCGCCCGCGCTATCAATATCGCGCCGCCGACAATCCGCGCTTCGCGGCGATGATCCGCCGTCGCGAGAACCCGCCCGCGCCGACGATCGGCGGTGGTGGGATCGAGGTGTGCGAGGTGCCACTGGAGGTGCGGCGGGTGCCTTGAAGTGACGGGGCCGCAGGACGGCCTGCTCTGTCACACCGGCCTTGATCCCGAGCCCGCTTCTGGAGGGCAGACGCGGGATCCCGGATCACGTCCGGGATGACGGAATAAGGCAGTGCAGATGCCCGCAGCTTGCGGGGTAACAAGGCCCTCCGGCTGACGGCAGGACCGACCCGTCCTACCGCTGCCCGCCGACCCAGTCCGACACCTGTTGCGCGACCTGATTGGCCGCCTGACTCAGCGCCGCGCCCGCTTGCGCCGCGTCGATTGCGGCAACTGGCACGCGCGCCTCGAAGCGACGCTTCTCGACCGTCGGCTTGCCCGCCGGCGTGAACGACGCATCATAGGTCACCACCGCCTGCCGCTGCACCGCATCGACCCCGAAAGTCCGCAGCTCGCCCCCAAGCGTCGCGCTCGGCGCGTCGAACGATTGCGCGGGCGACAGCACGACCATCTGCGCGCGCGCGGTCAGCGTGTCGGATAGCAGCCGCGCGAACAGCCGCGCGGGCGGCTCGGCCCATTGCGCGTCCTTGACATAGGCGAGCGACGTATCGGTCGCCTGCACCGGCACGCGTGTGCCCGCGATCGACTGCGGCACCGCCGGCACCTCGATCACGATCGCCCGCCCGGTCGCCGAATTCTGCACCATGCCCGCCGCCGGCTGCGCTTGCGGCGCGATCGTCAGTAGCGAGGGCGGCGGCGACGCGCCGAAGCGGATGCAGCCGGCCAGCGGCACCAGCGCCGCGACGATCAGAAGCTTGTTCGCCAAAGCACGCACGGTCACTTCCCCTTATAGTCCGGCAGCGCCGGCTGCCCCACCAGCGAGCTGGCGCCGCCCTGTTCGACGCGCTCCGAGATCGACTTCAGCGACGAGGCGGTCACGCGCAGGTCGCGCACCAGCTGATTGACCTGCGGGATCGTCTGCTTGCTGAACGTCGTCAGCCCCGGCCGCGCATCGCCGATCGCGGCGTTCAGCGTATCCGCGCTCTGTTGCGCCGACGTGATCGCCTTGTTGAGATTGGCCATCGCCGGCTGGACGTCGTTCGCCAGCACGCCGTTGGTGGTCTGCGCCAGTGCGCCGATCTGCTCCGCGGCATTGCCCGCCTGCTGGATCGCGATCCGCGTCTGCGCCAGCGTCGCGGCGATCTCCGGCCCGCGATCGGCGAGCGCGTCGGTCAGCCGGTTGGTGTTGTCGAGGATGCCGGCGATCGACGCCTGGTTGCGGTCGCTCAGCATCCCGGTCAGCCGCTCGGTCAGCGTCGACAATCGCTCCAGCAGCTGCGGCGCGGAATTGAGGATCGCGCCGATCCCGCCGGTCTTGGTCGGGATCACCGGCACGCCCAACGGGCAGACGCTCTTGGCGGCGTCGCCCTCGGGGCAGGTGATCGGCTGCGCGCCCTTGATCGCGCCGTCGAGGCTGACGGTGCTGGTGCCGGTGAAGCTGCCCTGGATCGTCGCGGTGGTGCCGCGCAGGATCGGTGTGTCGTTGTTCACGCTGATCCGCACGCGCACATATTGCGGATCGGGCTTCCACAGCGAGATGCTCTTCACTTGCCCGGACGGCACGCCCGAAAAGGTCACCGACGAGCCCTTCGCCAGCCCGTCGACCGCCTGCCGGAAGAAGATGTCATAGTCGCGCTCTTCCGCGCCGCCGATCCGCGCGATCCACACCGTGAAGACCGCCACCAGCGCCAGCAGGATCAGCACCACCGCGCCGACGAGGACATGGTTCGAACGCGTTTCCATCTCTCAGCCCCTCTCGCCCGACCCGGTGACGCCGGCCGACCTGCCGTGATCCGCCCTATCCGCGCCGCGCGCATAATCGTCCGCCATGCCGCCCTGCGAGCGCTGCCCGCTTTGCAGCTGCGCCACCTCGGTCGGGTGTGCGGCCGCATCGTCCGCGACACCGCGCTCCTGCGAGGCGACCGCCGCCCGGCCGCGCGGCCCGTTGAAATATTCCTGGATCCACGGATGATCCAGCGCCAGCAATTCGTCGATCGTCCCCACCGCGATCACGCGCTTGTCGGCGAGCACCGCGACGCGGTCGCAGATCGCATATAAGGTGTCGAGATCGTGGGTGATGAGGAACACCGTCAGCCCCAGCGTCTTCTGCAACGCCTTGGTCAGATCGTCGAACGCCGCCGCGCCGATCGGGTCGAGCCCCGCGGTCGGCTCGTCGAGGAACAGCAATTCGGGGTCGAGCGCCAGCGCGCGCGCCAGCCCGGCACGCTTCTTCATGCCGCCCGACAGCTCGGCGGGAAATTTCGGCCCGGCGTCGGCCGGCAGGCCGGTCATCACCACCTTGTACGACGCAATCTCGTCGAGCAGCGCAAGGTCGAGGTCGGGATAGAATTCGCGCAGCGGCACCTGCACATTCTCGGCGACGGTCAGCGTCGAGAACAGGGCTCCGCCCTGAAACAGCACGCCCCAGCGCTTGCGGATCTCGACCGTGTCCAGCTCGCTGCGATCGAGCGTCGGCTCGCCGAACACCTCGACGACGCCGCGGCTCGGCGATTGCAGCCCAATGATCGAGCGCATCAGCACCGACTTGCCGGTGCCCGACCCGCCGACGACGCCGAGAATTTCGCCCCGCCGCACCTCCAGATCGAGGTTGTCGTGGATCACCTGATCGCCGAACTCGTTGCGCAGCCCGCTCACCTTGATGATCGGCGCGCTGTCGGGGCGGCTGGCGTTGTGCTGCGGCATCAGATCCAGCCGATCTGTTCGAAGAAGACGGCGAAGAACGCGTCGACCACGATCACCATGAAGATTGCCTGCACCACCGCTGACGTCGTCTTGAGGCCGACCTGTTCGGCGTCGCCCTTCACCTGCATCCCCTGGAAACAGCCGGCGACCGCAATGATCGCGCCGAACACCGGGGCCTTGATGAGCCCGACGAACACGTCAGTGATCGGCACCACCTCGCGGATGCGCGCGACGAACGCGACCGGCGGAATGTCGAGCGCGAACCAGCACAACAGCCCGCCGCCGATGATCGCGATAATCGATGAATAAAAGCCGAGCAGCGGCATCAGGATGATCGCCGCGATCGTGCGCGGCAGCACCAGCGCTTCCATCGGCGAGACGCCGATCGTGCGCATGGCGTCGATCTCTTCCGTCAGCTTCATCGTGCCGAGCTGCGCGGCGAACGCGGAGCCGGATCGCCCCGCGACCATGATCGCGGTCATCAACACGCCAAGTTCGCGCATCGTGATGCGCCCGACGAGGTTGATCGTGAACGCTTCGGCCCCGAACTGCCGCAATTGCACCGCGCCCTGTTGCGCGATCACCACGCCGATCAGGAAGCTCATCAGGCCGATGATGCCGAGCGCCGAAACGCCGACTACCTCGAACCGCTGCACGGTCGCGTTGAAGCGGAAGCGGCTCGGATGCCGCAGGACATGGCCGAACGCGATCACCGTCTCGCCCATGAAGGCCAGCAGGCCCAGCGCGGTGCGCGCCGAGTTCGACGTCGACTCGCCGATTTCCGCGAGCACCCGCCGGAAGGCGGAGCGCGATTGCGGGCGCATCTGCACCGGCTGATCGGCGGCCTGCACCTGTTCCAGTAGATTCTGCCCGTCGCCGCTCAACCCCTCGATCCGCGCGTCATGCTCCCGCGCGAAACGGTGGATCACCCATGCGCCGATCGTGTCGATCCGCTCGACCGCCGACAGATCGACGACGGAAACCTGCCCGCCCTGCTTCTCCAATCGGCTCGGAAGATCGCCCAGCCGCGCCAGCGACAGGTCGCCGGTCACCCGCAACACCTGCCCGCCGCCCGCGCGGGCACCGTCTTGATCGATACTGAAATCGGCAGCCGCACTCATCGGTCGATCCATGCGGCAAAGCTCATCCGGTCACAAGCGCCCAGCACGCCAATCGTTCCGCGCGCGTACCACATTTGTGATCGCTCGCTCACAAGGACACATCGATCGTGTGGATGACCACGCCGACCATGCCGCCGACCAGCGTGCCGTTGATGCGGATGAACTGCAGGTCCTTGCCGACCGCATTCTCGAGTCGCTGCGTCACGGTCTGCGCATCCCAGCCGCGCACCGTCTCCGACACCAGCCGCACGATCGCGTCGCCGTAATCGGCCGCCGCGCCAACCGCCGCGCGGCGCACGAAGCGATTGATGATCCGCCCCAGCCGCGGATCGTCCTGCAAGGTCGCGCCCAGTTGATGCAACGCCTCCCCCAGCTTGCCCGCCATCAACGCATCGGGGTCGCGCGCGGCGCGCAGCATCGCGGCGCGCGCCTGTTCCCAAAGCCCGTTGATCCAGTCCTGCATCGCCGGATTCTCGAGCAGCTCGATCTTCACCGTCTCCACCCGCGCGCGCATCTCTGGATCGTGCTGGAGCCGCTCGGCGACGCCCGCCATCGCCTCCTCGACCTTCAGGCGCAGCGGATGCTCGGGATTGTCGGCCATCTCCGCGACCAATTTGTCGAGCCCGTCGATGATCTTGTTGGCCAGCGTCTCGTCCAGCCCGGTCCAGCGCAGCACCGTGCCGGCGCGGTCGTGCACGATTGTGCGGATCAGATGCTCGTTCGACCCCAGCGCGCCGCGCATCCAGCGCACCAGCGCATCGATCACGGGGCGATGCCGCTCCTCCGCCATCGCCGCCGCCAGCGCGCGGCCCAGCATCGGCGACAGCTCGGTCTCGCGCACGCGCGTCACCATCATCGCGCGCACCATCCCGCCCAGCCGCTCCTGGTCGAGCGCCTGCAACACCTCGGTCGCGAGCCGCGAGATGCCGCGTGTCAGCCGGCTGCCCCCTGCCCCGCGCGGATTGGCGAGCCACCGCCCCGCCGCCGCGGCGACGTCGATCCGCTGCATCCGCCGCGCGACCACCGCCGGGATCAGGAAATATTCGCGCAGGAATTGCGCGAGCTGATCGCCGATCCGGTCCTTGTTGCGCGGGATGATCGCGGTATGCGGGATCGGCAGCCCAAGCGGATGGCGGAACAGCGCGGTCACCGCGAACCAGTCCGCCAGCCCGCCGACCATCGCCGCCTCGGCAAAGGCGCGGACGAACCCCCAGGCCGAATGCCGCGGCTCCAGCGCGCGCGTCGCGAAGAACGCCGCCGCCATCGCCACCAGCAACAGCCCCGCGACGCGCCGCATCCTTACAAGGGCGGCAGGCGGAGGGGCGACACGGACGATCATCCCCGTAACAATCCCCGATCGCCCGCGAAGTTCAAGTGCAGAAGGCTGCCCCTACGCAGAGACGATAGGCCTTCGATCCCGGAAAAGCCCCTCCCCTTCAGGGGAGGGGATGGGGTGGGGCAGTTCCGCAGGCATTGGCTCGGTGAGACACGCCCACCCCCAGCCCCTCCTCTGAAGGGGAGTTACCCCTACTCCGCCGGATGCGACCCCTCTCCCCGGAACGGGATCCGTCCATGCGGCGCACCGATCGCATCTTGCGGCGAGTGCTCGATCACCGGACCCTCGTCGCCCGGACGATAGGTCAGCAACCGCCGCCCCAGCCACGGCCCGACGCGCCGCTCGACCCCGATCGCCAGCGAGAAGGCCGCGGGCACGATCAGCAGCGTCAGCAGGGTCGAGACGATCAACCCGCCGATCACCACGATCCCCATCGGCGCGCGCGACGCCCCGTCGCCCGACAGCGACAGCGCGGTCGGCACCATGCCCGCGACCATCGCGACGGTGGTCATCACGATCGGCTGCGCGCGCTTGTGCCCGGCATCGACGATCGCGTCATAGGACGGCACGCCCGCCTGCATCTCCTCCAGCGCGAAGTCGATCAGCAGGATCGAGTTCTTGGCGACGATCCCGAGCAGCATCAGCAAGCCGATGAACACCGGCATCGACAGCGGATTGCCGGTCAGCCGCAGCGCGATCAGCCCGCCGAGCGGCGCAAGCGTCAGCGACGCCATGTTGACCAGCGGCGGCAATAGGCGGCGGTACAGCAGCACCAGCACCGAGAAGACCAGGAACACGCCCGCCACCACCGCGACGATGAAGTTCTGGAGCATCTCCATCTGCCACTTGGCCTGGCCGACGCTCAGCTCGCCCACGCCCAGCGGGAGGTTCTTCATCGCCGGCAACTGCTTCACCTTGGGCAGCATCACGCTGATCGTCTGGCCGGGGCTCAAATCGGCACCGACCGTCAGCTGGCGTTGCTGGTTGATGCGCTGGATACGCGTCGGGCCGGAGCCGAAGCCGATCTCCGCGACCACGCTCAGCGGCACCGAACCGCCGGTCAGCGTCTGCACCGGCAAATTCTGGATCGTCGCCAGCCGCGAGCGCGAACTCTGCTCCAGCGCGACGCGGATCGGGATCTGCCGGTCGTTGAGCGAGAAGCGTGCGCTGTTCTGGTCGATGTCGCCGATCGTAGCGATGCGGATCGCATTCGACAGCGCCGACGTCGTCACCCCCAGGCTGGCGGCGAGATCGAGCCGCGGCTTGATGATGATCTCCGGCCGGTTGAGATCGCCCGCGATGCGCGGCGCGAGCAGCCCCGGCACCGTCCCCATCTCCTTGACCAGCCGGTCGGCGGCTTGTCGCAGCACGACGGGATCGTCGCCGCCCAGCGTGATCGAGACGTCGCGGTTGTTGTCGCCCCAGCCGAACTGCGACTGGAAATTGACCCGCGCGTCGGCGATCTTCGCCAGCTCCGGCGCCAGCGCGCGCTCGAACTCGGTCGAGGTCTTCTCTCGCTTCTCGCGCAATTGCGCGGTGACGCGGCCCGATCCGACCAGCGTTCGGGTATAGATGCTCTCGACCTCGGGCTGCTTGCTGAGCACGGCATAGACCTGATCGACCACGCCCTGCGTCGTCTGGAGCGTGCTGCCCGGCGGCATCGTGATCGTCACGGTCGAGCGCGGCATGTCGCGCGCCGGCTGGAAGGTCAGCGGCGAGGTCGCGAACATCGCGATTGTCGCCACGAACGCCAGCACGCCCGCGCCGATCATCCACACGCGGTGATCGCGCCAATAACCGACGACGCGGTGCACCCCGCCCTTGGCGCGCGCGCGCACCGCGCGGGTGCTGTCGAGCGTCCAGATCAGCAGCTTTTGATAGGTGTCGAGCAGCCAGCCGCCGCCATGTTCGACATGCCCGCCGGCCTTCAGGAAATAGGCCGCGACCATCGGGGTGATGAGCCGCGCCACCGCGAGGCTCATCAGCACCGCCGCGACGACGGTCAGCCCGAAATTCTTGAAGAACTGCCCGGCGATCCCCGGCATCAGCCCGACCGGCAGGAACACCGCGACGATCGCCATCGTCGTCGCCAGCACCGCGAGGCCGATCTCGTCGGCGGCGTCGATCGACGCCTGATACGCGCTCTTGCCCATGCGCATGTGGCGTACGATGTTCTCGATCTCGACGATCGCGTCGTCGACCAGCACGCCCGCGACTAGGCTGAGCGCCAGCATCGTCATGTTGTTGAGCGTGAAGCCCATCAAATCCATGAACCAGAACGCCGGGATCGCCGACAGCGGGATCGCCAGCGCCGAGATGATCGTCGCGCGCCAGTCGCGCAGGAAGAGGAACACGACGATCACCGCCAGGATCGCGCCCTCGATCATCGCGTGGATCGCGGTCTTGAATTGCTCCAGCGGATATTTCGACCCGTCGAGCCGCATCTTGAAGCGGACCTGCGGGTTGCGCTTCTCCAGCGCTTCCAGCTTCGCCTTCGCCTCGCGGAAGACGGTGACGTCCGAATAGCCCTTGGCGCGCGTGAAATCGAACGACAGCGCCTGCCGCCCGTCGACCGACGCGGCGGAGCGCTGCTCGGCATATAGGTCGCGGACCGTCGCGACGTCGGACAGCCGCACCGTGCGGCCGTTGCCGACGTTGATCTGCAACTGGCCCAGCTCATAGGCGGTATGCGCATTGCCCAGCACGCGCACCGATTGCTCCGCGCCCGCGATCTCGGCGCGTCCGCCCGGCGCGTTGAGGTTCACCTGCCGCAATTGCGCGTTGATCTGGCTTGCGGTCAGCCCCTGCGCGGCGAGCCGTGCGGGGTCGAGGATCACGCGGATCTCGCGGCTGACCCCGCCGTTGCGCGTCACCCCGCCCATGCCGGGCACCGACATCAGCTCCTTGGTGACGGTATTGTCGATGTACCAGCTGAGCTGTTCCAGCGTCATGTCGGTGCCGACCGCGGTGTAGCTGCCGAGATCGTTGTCGTTGATCTTCACCCGCGCGACCTGCGGCTCGAGGATCCCCTCGGGCAAATTGCCGCGGATTTGCGTGATCGCGTCGCGCGCCTCGTTCACCGCGCGGTCGATCGGGGTGCCGATGTCGAGCTGGACGATCGTCGTCGACGTACCCTCCGACACGAACGACTGGATCTCGTCGATCCCCTCCAGCGAACGCACCGCCGCCTCGACGCGCTGCGTGACCTGCGTCTCCAGCTCGCTCGGCGCCGCACCCGGCTGGGTAATGTCGATCGAGACGATCGGGAAGTCGATGTCGGGCTGTTCGTTGATGTCCATCCGCACGAAGCTGACGATCCCGGCGACCGTCAGCATCAGGAACAGGACGATCGACGGCACCGGGTTGCGGATCGACCAGGCGGAGATGTTGCGAAAGCCCATGACGTCCCGTCCTTTACTGCGCGGGGGTCGGTTTGGCGCGCTGCGGACGCACCGTCTGGCCGGGGTTCAGGAAGGCGCCGGCCGATTGCACGACACGCTCGTCGCCGTTCAGTCCGCTGGCGATCGCGACGCGATCGTCGGCGACCGTGCCCAGCGTCACCGCGCGCCGCTCGACCTTGTTCTGCGCGTCGACGAGATAGACGTAATTGCCCTTCTCGTCACTCAACAGCGCCGATTGGGGCAGCTCTGGCTGGCGCGCGCCGCCCGCGGTGATCGTCGCGCTCGCGAAGCCGCCGGGGCGCAGCGCCGGGTCGTAGGACAGCTTGATCCGCGCGATCCCCTGCCGCGTCTGCGGGTCGATCACCGGCGCGACTTGCCAGACGCTGCCCGGGAAGGCGCGCGTGTCGCCGACCGGCACCACCTTCGCGGGCGAGCCGACGCGCACCACCTGTAAATCGCTCTCGGCGAGCTGCGCGCGCATCTCCATCTCGCCGCCTTTGGCCATGCGGAACAACATTCCCGACCCCGAGCTGACGATCTGCCCCGGCTCGACGCCGCGCGTCAGGATCAGCCCGGCGGCGGGCGCGCGGATGTCGAGCCGTGCGTTACGCGCGCGTTGCTCGGACAAGGTCGCCTGCGCCACCTGCAATCGCGCGCGCGCCGCGTCGCGGGTCGCGATGCGACGCTGGACGTCGGCCTTGGAGATGAAGCCGCGATCGACGAGGCTCTGCGCACGCTCCAGCTCGGCCTGCGCGAGCGTCAGGTCGGATTTCGCGACGTTGATCTGCGCCGCGAGCGATTGCGCGGTCTGCGCCTGCACCGATCGGTCGATCGTCGCAAGCACCTGCCCGGCGCGCACCCACTGGCCGGGCTCGACCAGCACGCGGCTGACCATCCCGCCCTCGCCCGCAACGCCGACCGGCATTTCACGCGTCGCCGCCAGCGTGCCGGTCGCGCTGATGATCCGCGACACCGACTGGGCGCCCGGCACGATCACCGTCACCGCAGGTGCCTGACTGGCGGCGGTGGCGGGTGGCGCTTCGGCGGGCTTGGGACGCAACACATACCAGGCGACCGCCGCGGCGATCAGCGCCACCAGCCCGACGATCAGCAACCAGCGACGCCGCGTGCGTGGCGAGCGATCCTCCAGCACCAGCTGTTCGCCCTGCATCTCCCCGCCCTGGTACGTCATGATTCCCCTTTCGCGCCCCGGCGTGTATTACACGCATACGTCACCGTGACAAGCGGCGCGCGGTTGCGGTGCGTCATATCGCCATTGAAACGGCCTGTCCCGTTCATCTTGCATTCCGACGCACGCTGGCAGGGGAACATTTACTTGAGTTAGGGGAGTTTTTCGCATGAACCGAATGATGCCCGCGCTGATGCTGTCAGCCGCCGCCATGCTGGCGGTGCCGGCCGCGGCGCAGGTCGCGCTGCCGATGGCGACGGTCGTCCCGGACGGGACCGTGCTGGACGTCACCGCCACCGGGCGCGTGTCGCGCACGCCGGACCTCGCCACGATCACCGCGGGTGTCGTGACGCAGGCGCCGGTCGCCGCCACCGCACTGTCGGAAAATGCGCAGCGGATGGATGCCGTCATCAAGGCATTGAAGGCGGCCGGGCTTGCCGCGCGCGACCTGTCGACCAGCAACGTCGCGCTCTCGCCGCAATATCGCTATCAGGATGGCAAGCCGCCGGTCGTAACCGGCTATCAGGCGAGCAATTCGGTCGCGATCCGCTTCCGCGATATCGCAAAGGCCGGCGCGGTGCTCGATGCACTGGTGCGCGCGGGCGCCAACCAGATCGATGGGCCGAACCTGTCGCTTTCCGATCCGGACGCCGCGCTGGACGAAGCGCGGACGCAGGCGATCGCCAAGGCGCGGACGCGCGCCGAACTTTATGCCAGGGCCGCGGGCCTGTCGGTCGCGCGGATGGTCGCGATCAACGAGGCGGGCGAGAATGCCGGCGACCGACCGCGCCCGATGCCGATGATGGCGCGCGCCGCCGTGCAGTCGGACGCGGAAACCGTCGTCCTGCCCGGCGAAACCGACGTGACCGCCAGCGTCAACGTCCGTTTCCTGCTGAAGTAATCACCCTCCGTCATCCCGGACTTGATCCGGGGCGACGAACACAGACGCTCGATCGCTCGACCTCGATAAAACAAAAGCGGCCGCCCGTCTCCGGGCGGCCACCTTGTCGCACGATCGTGGTCGTGTGCGATTACCGCACGCGGCCGCGACGCGCCAGATTAACGATCGCCAGCAGGATAACCGCACCCAGCAGCGAAACCAGGAACGAGTAGATCGTCAGCGGTGCGTTGTTGATCGAACCGCCCGAGAAGATCAGACCGCCGAGGAACGCGCCGACGACGCCGACCACGATGTTGAGGAAGATACCCTGCTGCGCGTCGGTGCGCATGATCATGCTGGCCAGCCAGCCGATGACACCGCCAATGATAAGCCACAGAATGATACCCATGATACTACTCCCCTCAGATGCGCCCGGAGTGGCTGCTCTGGCGGGAATTACTCACGAACCCGGTACATTGTTCCGGTCGCGTAACCCGGATCGTGATTACGTTTGCGCACGCCGCCCCATCCGCCTGTCTCGACGCGGGACGACGTGCGACAAGGGGTCAGAACTTCTGCTGGCGCTCATACAACGACTTGTAATGTTGGATGCGGGTCACGCGCAGACCCGGCATCCCCGACCGGTCGATCGCGCGTTGCCAGCCGGCGAATTCCTCGACGGTCAGGCTGTAGCGGGTGCAGACGTCGTCGACGCTCAGCAGACCGCCGTTAACCGCCGCGACCACCTCGGCCTTGCGGCGCACCACCCAACGGGTCGTGTCCGGCGGCGGCAGGGAGTCGATGGTCAGCGGCTCGCCCAGCGGGCCTATGACCTTGGCAGGGCGACAATTTTCTTGTTGTTCTATCATTCCAAACCTCGGTTCGGGGCCGCGACCCCATTCCATGTCGTACCTGCTGCGTAACGGCGACGGATTGAACGGCCCCTAAAGCGGTGCGGTAAACGACCCGTTCACGACTGTTTCCAATGGTGGATTGCCGCCGCGGCGTCGGCGTTGAACGCACCGCCGGCTGGGCGCGCCGGTTCGTCCAGCGCCCGCGCGACCTGCGCGGTCCGCGACGCGAGCTGGCGTGCGCGCAGGCTGCACAACAACGGCATATCCTGAGGGGAGTGTTCGGCTTTCATCCTGCCGGTCTAGCCCCGACGGTCTGAAAGCCCGGTAAAGCCGGTGGAAACGCTTCGTTCATTTCGGTTTACGCCGCCGGGGTCGCGGTTGTATGGTCGCCGCCATCATGGACAGCGGTGAATTCCAGCTCGCGCCCGGTGCGCGACGCATCGTCGTGGCGATGTCGGGCGGGGTCGACAGTTCGGTGGTCGCCGCGCTGGCGGCGCGCCAGCCGGGGGCCGAAGTGATCGGCGTCACGCTCCAGCTCTACGATCATGGCGAGGCGACGAAACGCGCCGGAGCATGCTGCGCCGGTCGCGACATCCGCGATGCGCGCGCGGTCTGCGACAAGCTCGGCATCGCGCATTACGTCTTCGACCACGAAAGCAGCTTCCGCGCGAACGTCGTCGACGCCTTCGCCGACGAATATCTCGCCGGACGCACCCCCATCCCGTGCGTCCAGTGCAACATGGGGCCGAAGTTCACCGACCTGCTGGCGCTCGCCCGCGATCTCGGCGCGGACTGTCTCGCGACCGGCCATTACGTGCGCCGCGTCGAAGGCCCGTCGGGCGCGGAGCTGCACCGCGCCGCCGATCCCGCGCGCGACCAGAGCTATTTCCTGTTCGCCACCACGCAGGAACAGCTCGACTTCCTCCGCTTCCCGCTCGGCGGACTGCCCAAGTCGCGCGTCCGCGAACTCGCCGCCGACCTCGCGCTGCTCGTCGCCGACAAGCCCGACAGCCAGGATATCTGCTTCGTCCCCGACGGCGATTATGCCTCGCTGGTCAAGAAGTTACGCCCGGAGGCGGCGACCGGCGGCGACATCGTCGACTTGACGGGGCGAAAGCTCGGCGAGCATCGCGGGCTGGTGCATTACACGGTCGGGCAGCGGCGCGGGCTCGAGATCGGCGGCACGCCCGAGCCGCTCTACGTCGTGCGGCTCGAGCCGGAGTCGCAGCGTGTCGTGGTCGGTCCGCGTGCCGCGCTGGCGGTCGCGGCGGCACGGCTGGAGCGGCTGAACGTTCTCGGCCCGCTGGGGGGTCCGCTCACCGCCAAGGTCCGGTCGATGGCCAGGCCGGTGCCGGCGCGCATGTCAGGCGACCGGCTGATCTTCGACACGCCCGAATATGGCGTCGCCCCCGGTCAGGCGGCGGTGCTCTATGCCGGAGAGCGCGTGCTGGGCGGCGGCTGGATCGCGGCCACAGAGCCCGCGCTCGTCAACGGCGAAATGGTCCCGCTCGCCGCGTCCTGACGCCCGGCGCCGGGGTCGACCGCCCGATCGATCCGAAGCCGCTCCCAGACAAAAGGCCCGGCGCCGCTGGGGGACACCGGACCAGTTTCGTCTAGGGAGCAACTCCAGACGGTAAGGAGAGGCGGGCGACGGCAATCGCCGCCGCCCGCGAAATCGTCAGAGCGCGTTGGTGGTCGCGGTCGCGACGTTGCCGTCGGTGGCGTTCAGCGGCAGCGCACCGACATCCGACAGGTTCTCGTCGGCCGGCAGCGTCTCGTTCACCACCGCATCGTTGCCCAGCTCGGCATTCAGCGCGGTGTCGTTCGCGGTGTCGGTCTTCGATCCGCATGCCGCCAGCGAGAGCGCCAGCGCCACCGCGGACATGCCAGCAACGATCTTCTTCATCAACGCACATCCCCTTCATGGTCGATGGCGGAGCGCCACCGTCCATTCCAAAATACATCGGATTGATGGGAGATCAACCCCGTTTCGTCACCGCTGCCATCCGGGACGCAGCGCCACCCGCAGCACGCGGTCGTTGTTGGTGACGTACAGCGCCGCGCCCCCCTCTCCGAACGCGGCGTTGGCGGCAGGCGTCGTCGTCTCGATCAGCCCGATCGGCTCGCCATCCGGGGTCAGGAACATGATTCCGCCGGGCATCGAGCACACCAGGGTTCCGTCGCGCGCCACCTTCATCCCGTCGGGCAACCCCGGCTTGCCCTGCGCGTGCCACGCCTTCGCCGACACCAGCACCCGCGAGGCGCGGGGCATCCCGTCGCGCCCGAGATCATAGGCGATCACGCGCGGATCGGCGGAGTCGGACACCGCGACGTACAGCCGCCGCTCGTCGGGCGACAGCGCGATGCCGTTGGGTCGCGTCAACGACCCGTCGACCAGCACCGCCTCGCCCCCCGCGCGCCAGCGATAGACGCCGTTGACGCTCTGCTCCTTGGCCGGTGACCGATCGTCTCCTGCCAGGCCGTAGGGCGGATCGGTGAACCAGATCGCGCCGTCGCGCGCGACGTGCATGTCGTTGGGGCTGTTGAACCTCTTGCCCTTGTACCGGTCGACCAGCACCGTGCGCGCCCGCGTCCTGAGATCGACGCGATCGATCGACCGCCCGCCGCTGTTGGCGATCAGCAGCCGCCCGCCGCGATCGAGCGTCAGCCCGTTCGCGCCCGGCTCGCGCAGGACCGTTCGGTCGGGATTCGGCGCGCCCGACGGCGACAGGAACGTCGTCACGCCGCCGCCACGCGACCAGCGCCGCACGATATTGGCGGGCGGATCGGAAAACAGCAGGTAGCCGCCGTCCCGCGGCGCCCACACCGGCCCCTCTGCCCATTGGATGCCGGTCGCGATCACCTCCACCCGCGTGCCCGGCGCGACGATGCGATCGAAGGCCGGGGTCAGCCGCCGCAGCACCACCGCCGGAGCCGCATCCGCAAACCCCGTCAGCGCCGAACCCGCCAGACCCGCCAGCACCGCGCGCCGGCCCGGTCGGTGAGCGTCCATCGCCATCATCCTGCAATCCCCTCGACTTTTCGCGTCACCCGCACGCTCGCACGGATCGCGCGGCGCGCCAAACGGGTTCAGGCGCGATGGCGCACAAGAAACCGCATCTGCCCGAAAAGATCTGTGCGAGCTGTCACCGCCCGTTCGCATGGCGCAAGAAGTGGGCGCGCGACTGGGACGCAGTCAAATATTGCTCGGACCGCTGCCGCGGCGTCGGCGAGCAGCCGGCG
This sequence comes from Sphingomonas phyllosphaerae, assembly GCA_036946405.1. Classification (NCBI taxonomy): domain Bacteria; kingdom Pseudomonadati; phylum Pseudomonadota; class Alphaproteobacteria; order Sphingomonadales; family Sphingomonadaceae; genus Sphingomonas; species Sphingomonas phyllosphaerae. The sequence continues at coordinate 3,605,817 of JAQIJC010000001.1, forward strand.
CGATCGCCCTGATCGCCACCCCGCCCCCTTCGACAATCCCTATCGGCGCCACCTTCGCCAACTTCACCGCGCGCCGCGCCGGTCGATCGACGTTAGCGCGCCGAGAAAGTTCGCGATCTCGCGCCGCCTCGCGTCGGTGTCCGCCAGTTCGCCGTCGACCCCCAGCCGCCACCGCAGTGACCGCTGGTCGGGCGCGTCATGCAGCGCCGCGAACACGTCGGCGCGCTCATCGACCTCCTCCGGCGTCTCCGCCAATCCGGCATCGACCAGCCCGTCCGCCTGCCGCCGCAGCGCGATCGCGACCTCCCGCAACGACAATTCCGGATGATATTGCACGCCCCAGAACACGCCCTTGTCGTGGCGGATCTCGGCGGCCTGCACTCGCGTCACCGCATTGCCCGCCAGCCGTGTCGCGCCCGGTGGCAATGTCTCGACCTCGTCGCCGTGGATCGCCGGCGCGTCCCACGTCGCGGCGCGCCCCGCCAGCAGCGGATGCTCGCGTCCTTCGGCGGTCGCGACGATCCGCCGCGACAGCCCGGCCTCCATCCGCTCGGGCATCTTGCGCACCGTGCCGCCCGCCGCCGCCACCGCGACCTGCAATCCGGCGCACGACCCGAACGATGGCGTTCCCGCCGCGAACACCGCACGCATGAACGCCAGTTGCCGGCGCACCTCGGGCGTGTCGTCATAGACGTGCAGCGGCGAGCCGGTCAGGAACACCGCGTCATATTCCGCCAGCTGCTCGGGTGCGAAGGCCGGCGAATCGTCGTCGGCGGGCTGACAGATTTCGATCGTCGCGCCGGGCATCATCTGTTCCAGCGTCTCGGCATAGCTCTCGCCCGAACTTTGCCCCGTATGCGCGCGACGCGCCTCGCGCTCCTCGGGAGTCTCGCTCTGCGCTATCAGAAATCGGGGCACGCTGGTCCACCTCGGGGTCATGTTCGGGAACCGCGCCAACGCTTCACGTCGCCGGAAGCCCCTGCCGGGCGATATTCTTCTCCGGACAGCCACGCCTGTCATCAAGGCTCCACAAACAACGCCCATCCGCGCGCCGTCCCGGTCCGCGCAGATGAAGAGGCTTGCCCGTGCTCGTTTCCCGCCGTTCCCTGATCGTCGGCGCCGGTGCGCTGACCGCTGCACCGTTGTTCGCCGCCACAACCGAAGGCGCGCGCAGGTTCACCCATTCGGTCGCCAGCGGCGAGCCGGGCCCGGACTCGGTGCTGCTGTGGACGCGTTGCGTGATGGCGGGCGCGGGCGAAGTCACCGCCGAGATCGCCGAACAACCCGACATGAGCGGCGCGCGCGCGGTCGGCGCACAGATCACCGGTCCGTGGCGCGACTATACCGTGAAGCTCACCGCCGACGGGCTGGCCCCCGATCGCTGGTACTGGTTCCGCTTCATCGCCCCCGACGGCACGCGCTCGCCGATCGGGCGCACCCGCACCCTGCCCGCCGATGGCGTCCGGCCGTGGCGTGCCGCGATCTTCTCCTGCTCGAACATCGGCTATGGCTTCTTCAACGCTTATGCCCATGCCGCGGCGCGCGACGATCTCGACTGCTCGATCCACCTCGGCGACTATTTCTACGAATATGCGCCCGATCATTATCCGACGAACGGCCAACTGGTCCCCGGTCGCCTGCCGCAACCGCTCGCCGAGACGATCCATCTTGACGATTATCGCCAGCGCTTCGCCAGCTATCGCGCCGACCCCGACCTCCAGGCGCTCCACGCGCGGTTGCCGATGATCGCGCAATGGGACGATCACGAAAGCGCCAACGACAGCTGGGAGGGCGGCGCGCAGAACCACGATCTCGCGACCGAGGGCGACTGGAACCAGCGCCGCGCGGCCTCGATCCAGGCGTATCGCGAATGGATGCCGGTGTCCGACGAACCGTGGAAAAGCTATGACATCGGCGCGCTTGCGACGCTGTTCCGCACCGAGACGCGCCTCCTCGGGCGCACCCAGCAGCCCGACCTCGACGCGCTGTTCAAGTCGAGCGACCCCGCCGCCGCCCTGCGCGCGTTCCGGGACGGCGCGTGGCAGGATCCGGGTGCCACGATGATGGGGTGGCAGCAGGAAAGCTGGCTGAACCACGCGCTCGCCGCCTCGGTGCGCAGCGGACGACGCTGGCAGGTCGTCGGCTTCGGCACGATCATGGGACAGACCGTGATGCCCGCCGATGCGCAGACATGGGTCGCCCCCAACTCCAACCGCTACGTCACCACCGGCATCGCCGCCGCACAGGCCGGGCTGCCGTTCAACTTCGACAATTGGGGCGGCTATCCCGCCGCGCGTGCGCGCTTCCTGCGGCGGGTCCAGCAGCTCGGCGGCAGCACAGTGCTGATCTCGGGCGACAGCCACAACGCCTGGGCGTACGACCTCGCGCAGGACGGCCATGCCGCAGCGGTCGAGTTCGCCGGCCACAGCGTCACCTCGCCGGGCTTCGAAAGCGCCTCGACGTACGATCCGCGCCGCATCGCCGCCGATCTGGTGCGCGCCAATCCCGAGCTGAAATGGTGCGACACGTCGCGCCGCGGCTATATGGCGCTGACGATCGCGCCCGATCGCGTCCGCAACGACTGGATCATGGTCGACACGATCACGAAGCGCACCCCCGGCGCGACGATCGGTTATTCGGCGACGGTCGCACGCGGCCGCAACGTGATGGCGTAGCACCGCCCCCGTCATTCCCGCGAAGGCGGGAATCCAGACGCGCAGGTCCGTCGACAGACGCGCAACCGTCAGAGGTTCTGGATTCCCGCCTTCGCGGGAATGACGGAGCGGCGGGCAGTCACGCACAAATGCCACACAATCCGACAATTAATGCGACCCGCTCCGCCGTCACGAACCTGCAACCAATCGGTCACGCGGACGAAAAGAGCAGCGCCCAAAGGCGCGGTAACGACGACCGTTAAAGGTCGCGTCACCAAAGGGAAAAGATCATGCTCCGTTCGATGCTGCTCGCCGGCAGTGCGCTGTTCGCCGTGACCGCGACCCCGGCTTTCGCCGCCGATACGCCACCCGCCGCTGATCCCGCCACGGACACCCCCGCCGACACGCAGGGCAGCGAGGTCGTCGTGCTCGGCTTCGGACAGGCGCGGCAGGTGCAGACGATCACCGCCGCCGACATTGAACGCCAGACCCCCGGCACCACCCCGCTCAAGGCGCTCGCCAAGCTGCCGGGCGTCAATTTCCAGTCAGCCGACGCGTTCGGGGCGTATGAATGGTCGAGCCGCATCTCGCTGCGTGGGTTCAACCAAAACCAGCTCGGCTTCACGCTCGACGGCATCCCGCTCGGCGACATGAGCTACGGCAACGCCAACGGCCTGCACATCAGCCGCGCGATCATCTCCGAGAACGTCGACGCCACCACCGTCGCGCAGGGTGCGGGCGCGCTGGGCGAGGCGTCGACCTCCAACCTCGGCGGCACGCTGCAATTCACCTCGCGTCGCCCGTCCGACGCATTCGGAATCGCCGCCTCCGGCACCTATGGCTCGAACGACACGTACCGCGGCTTCGTGCGCGTCGACAGCGGCGACATCACCGGCAGCGGGCTGCGCGGCTATCTCAGCTACGGCTATCTGGAGGCCGGCAAGTGGAAGGGTGACGGCGTCCAGCGGCAGCATCAGGCGAACGCGAAGCTGGTGCAGGATTTCGGCGCACGCGGTTCGATCACCGCCTTCTTCAACTTTTCGGATCGCCGCGAGAACGACTATCAGGACCTCAGCCTCGAAATGATCCGGCGGCTGGGCTATGACGCCGACAATCTCAACCCCGATTACGCGACCGCGCTGCGCCTGGGCCAGGTCTATTGGAACCAGCAGACGCGCGCCGCCTCGGCGACCGCGACGCTCCCCTATCCCGGCGCCGGGCTCACCTATCCGTCACCCTATACCTCGGTCGACGATGCCTATTTCGACGCCGCCGGACTGCGCCGCGATTACCTGACCGGAATCACGATGAACGCGCCGGTCAATGACGCGGTCTCCTTCGCGATGACCGGCTATTATCATGGCAACGAGGGTCAGGGCGTGTGGGTCACGCCTTACGTCCGCACGCCGGGCGGTTCGGTCCTGTCGATCCGTACCACCGAATATGCCATCGACCGCTTCGGCTCGATCGCGCGCGTGTCGGTGGAAACCGGTGCGAACCATCTCGAGGTGGGCGGCTGGTTCGAGGCGAACGGCTTCCGCCAGGCGCGCCGGTTCTACGGCTTGGCCGATCAGTCGACTCCGTCGCGCAAGGTGCTGTCGTTCCAGCGCGATCCGTTCGCAACCCAGTTCGACGTCGACTTCCAGACCGACACGACGATGTATTACGTCAGCGATCGGCTGACGCTCGGACAGCTCACGCTGACCGGGGGCTGGAAGGGCTATCAGGTCGTCAACAAGGCGACGCCGCTGGTCGGCACGCTCGCCAGCGGCACGATCGATGCGAAGGACTGGTTTCTGCCACAGGTCGGCGCAGTCTATGGCTTCGGCGCGGCCGAGGCGTTCGTCACTTATACCGAGAACATGCGCGCCTTCGTCTCCTCGGCGACCGGTGCCTCGCCGTTCGCGACCACGCAGCAGGGCTTCGACGCGATCCGCGGCCGGTTGCGCCCCGAACGTTCGAAGACCGCCGAGGCCGGCGTGCGCTTCCGCGCCGGCGGGTTCCAGGGGTCGATCGCGGGCTATTACGTCGACTTCGCGAACCGTCTGCTCGCCTATACCAACGGCGCCGGGATCGTCGGCAATCCGGTGACGCTCCAGAACGTCGGCGGGGTCGAGAATTACGGCGCCGAGGCGACCGCGCTCTACAGGATCGCGCGCCCGCTCTCGATCTTCGCTTCCTATTCGTACAACCATTCCGAATATAAGGACGACGTGCTCGGCGCGAACGGCGCGCTCATCACCGCGACGCGCGGCAGGACCGTGGTCGACAGCCCGCGCCACATGGCCAAGGGCGAGGTCGTCTATGACGACGGCCGCTTTCTCGCCCGGGTCGGCGCCGATTACATGAGCAAGCGCTACTTCACCTACACCAACGACCAGTCGGTCGGCGACCGGGTGCTGGTCGATGCGACGATCGGCTATACGATCGGCGACCTCGGCGGGCTGCACGGGGTGCGTATCGAGGGCAGCGCGACCAACCTGCTCGACAAGCGCTACGTCTCGACGATCGGCTCGAACGGCTACGGCGGCAGCGGCGACAACCAGACGCTGCTCGCCGGCGCACCGCGCCAGTTCTTCGTGTCGCTGCGCACCGGCCTCTGATCGAAAGTCCCAACCCATGCGTTCTCTCCTGACGGCGGGCGTCGCTCCGCTCGCGCTCGTCCTCGCGCTGCCGGCCGCCGCGCAAAGCGTCGCCCCCGCTACCGCCGCCACCGACGCAGCGCCGGCCGGTGACGACATCATCGTCACCGGCACCGCCACCCGCGCGGTCGCGCAGATCACCAATGTCGAGATCCAGAAGGTGCTGCCCGGCATCAGCCCGCTCAAGGCGCTCCAGACTCTGCCCGGCGTCACCTATCTGACCGCCGATCCATGGGGCAACAACGAGCAGAACATCTCGCTGTTCGTCCACGGCTTCAACGCGCAGCAGCTCGGCTATACGCTCGACGGCGTCCCGCTCGGCGACCAGCAATACGGCAATTACAACGGCCTCAGCCCACAGCGCGCGACGATCTCGGAGAATGTCGGCCGCGTCGTGCTCGCCTCGGGCGCGGGCGATCTCGGCACCGCCTCGACCAGCAATCTCGGCGGGACGATCGACACCTTCACCAACGATCCGAAGCCGGAGTTCGGCATCTCCGCGGCGCAGACCGTCGGAAGCTACGCGGCGACGCGCAGCTACGTCCGCCTCGACAGTGGCGACATCGGTCAGAACACACGCTTCTACATTTCGGGTGTCCGCCAGCGCGCGCGGGCCTGGGACTTCGCGGGCTATCAGAAGGGCTGGCAGGGCAATGCCAAGCTCGTCCACGACGACGCGACCGGCAAGCTGACCGCCTATTTCGCCTATTCCGACAAGGCCGAGCCCAACGAGGACGCGACCGTCGTCTCCGCGACCCAGACGTACCAGCCGTACATCCGCCCGTTCCTCTACCCGAACTTCGCGGGGATGCAGGCGTATCTCGCCAACCAGCTGCCGTACAACAACGCCGCCAGCTATGCGGCATCGGGGTCGAACTACAGCAATTACTATAGCGCCGCGCTACGCACCGACTATCTCGGCTATCTGAAATACGACTGGAACGTCACCGACCGCGTGACCTTCTCCAACCAGGCGTATTTCCACCACAACGACGGCGTCGGCATCGTCGCCGGCCCGATCACCGTCGCCGGGCTGCCGCAGCTCTTCTCCTTCTATTACCCCGGCGTCGCGGGCAGCAGCCCCACCTCGGCGGCGAACCTCGCGCGGCTGTCGACGATCTTCGGCGGCTCCGGCCTGGCGACGCGCACCACCGAATATCGCATCGACCGCGTCGGCGGCATTTCGACGCTGCGCGCCGAACTCGGCGACCACACGATCGAGCTGGGCGGCTGGTACGAGCATCAAAGCTCCGCCGCCTACCGCCGCTGGTACGCGCTCGACGTCAACAATCCATCCTCGCCCTATGAGCGCCCGCTCGACCTCGCCAGGCCGCTCATCACGCAATATGGCAGCGAGATCCGGGTGACCGAGATCCAGGCGCACCTTCAGGACGCGTGGAAGATCGTTCCCACGCTGACGCTGCAGGCCGGGTTCAAGAGCACCTTCCAGCATGCGCGCCAGCGCGTGCCGGTGCAGCCGATCCCCGGTTCGTTCACCGGCTCGCGCGAGCTGCCGGTCGGGCGGATCAACACCGACGAATGGTTCCTGCCGCAGGTCGGCGCATTGTGGGATGCGACCGACCACGAACAGCTGTTCGTCAACGCGCAGAAAAACATCCGCCAGTTCCAGACGAGCGCCGCCGCAGGCCTTTCGCCGTTCGCGCTCGGCAGCCAGACGCTGTTCGAATTCTTCAAGAGCAATACCAAGCCCGAAACCAGCTGGACCTATGAAGCCGGCCTCCGCACCCGCCGCCCGCTCGATCTCGGGCCGCTAACCGGGTTCGAGGGTCAGATCAGTTACTATCACGTCGATTTCTCGAACCGGCTGCTCGCGATCAGCCCGACCACCACGATTACCGCGATCATCAGCGGCGCACCGATCATCGCCAATGTCGGCAGCGTGCGGACCGACGGCGTCGACGCGGCGGCGACGCTGCGCTTCGGCGACCGCTTCTCGCTCTACAATGCGCTGTCGTACAACAACTCGCGCTACGCCGATAACTACACGGTCGGCGCGGCGCAGACCGTCGTGCCGACCGCCGGCAAGAAAGTCCCCGGCTCGCCCGACTGGCTCAACAAGACCGTCGCGACGCTTCACGGTAACGGAGTGGAGCTGCAACTGATCGGCGACTATATCGGTCGTCGCTATGCCACGTTCACGAACGATCTGAAGGTGCCGGGCTATTTCACGCTCTCCGGGCGGATCGGCTTCGACATGCCGCTGTCGGGCGAGGGTCTGGCGAAGAAGCTGAACGTCAGCCTCAACGTCATCAACATCACCGACAAGAAGGCCTATTCGACGATCAGCGTCGGCGCGGCATCTGGGACGTACAATTTCTTCCCGCTCGCGCCGCGTCAGGCGTTCGTCACGCTTAGCGCGGGCTTCTGAGCGTGATGACGCGCCGCGCCGCCCTCGGGTCCGCGATCGCTTTGGGGGTGGCCTCCACCGCCGGCGCGGCGTCGACCGCGAAAAAGCCGCTGGTGTTCGCGCACCGCGGCGCCTCGGCATTGCGCCCCGAACATACGCTCGGCGCCTATGCCAAGGCGATCGCGGACGGCGCCGACTTCATCGAGCCCGATCTGGTCCCGACGAAGGACGGCGTGCTGGTCGCGCGGCACGAGAACAACATCGTCGAGACGACCGATGTCGCCGATCACCCGGAATTCGCGCCGCGCCGCACGACGAAGACGATCGACGGCGAGCCGCAGACCGGCTGGTTCACCGAGGATTTCACGCTCGCCGAGCTGAAGACGCTCCGCGCCAAGGAACGGCTCGGCACGGTCCGCCCCGAAAGCCGCAGCTATGACGGCCAGTTCCAGATCGTCACGCTCGACGAGGTCATCGACTTCGCCGCGGCCGAGGCGGCGGCGCGCGGGCGAACGATCGGGCTGGTGCCCGAGTTGAAGCACTCGACCTATTTCGCGTGGCTGGGGCTGCCGGTCGAGGACCGCTTCCTCGCGGTGCTCGCCGCGCACGCTTATACCCGTCGCGCCCCGGTGCAATTGCAGTCGTTCGAGGTCGCCAACCTGCGCTACGTTCGCGGAAAGCTGCCGAAGGGCGGCAACCTCCGGCTCGTCCAGCTGATCGGCGATCCGACGCAGAAGCCGGCGGATGTGGCGAAAGCCGGCGGCACGCTCGACTATCGCACGATGGTGTCGCCCGCCGGGCTTCGCGAAATCGCGCGCTACGCCGACATCGTCGCGCCGAACACGCGGATGCTGATCCCGCTCGCCGCCGACGGACGGCTCGGCGCGCCGACCAATCTGGTCGCCGAAGCACATGCCGCCGGGCTGGAGGTCTGCCCCTGGACTTTCCGTCCCGAGAACCGCTTCCTCGCCGCCGACTTCCGCAGCACCGCCGGGCCGGACGCGCGCCACGATGCCGGCTCGGTGGTCGAAATGCGCCGCTACATCGCACTCGGCATCGACTCGTTCTTCACCGACGATCCCGCGCTCGGGCGGCGGGCGGTGGACGGCGACCGATAAAGCGGTTGCGCGAAAGGCGTCCGGCTCGTATATTCGGATGCGTCTGGTGTAGCCTTTCGCTTCATCGGCTTTCCCGACGGCTCCGCAGCGATGCGGGGCCGTTGTGCTTTTCGCCGGTTTCGGCGTTATCGTTCCCCAAGGAGAATTTCGCAGCATGGCAGGTTACAAGGCCCCGGACTTCAACCAGCGCGCCGCCGCCGCCCGCGACGCCAAGGCACGCGCGCTCGAGGCGTTGAAGAACAAGGCCGCCCCCGATCCTGCAGAGGTCGCCGCCCGTCTCGCCGCGCGCGAGGCCAAGGAAGCTGCGGAGGCCGAGAAGCGCGAGCAGCGCAAGGCGGCGATCGCCGCCGAAAAGGCCGCCAAGGAAGAGGCGCGCGCGCAGGCCGCCGCCGAAGCCGCTGCCGCCGCCGAGGCGGCCGCCGCCGCCAAGCGCCCGCCGGTGCTGCCGACCGCCGCCGAACTCAAAGCGGCGCGCGACGCCCGCTACGCCGCGCGCAAGGCTCGCCAGAAGAAGTGATCCGCCCCGAGCTGCTCGGGGTAGCGGAGGTGCCGGACGGACCGCCGTTGCGGCTGTTCCGTCGCGGTGCCGACTTCATGATCGTGCTCGAACGCAACGAGCTGATGAGCACGCGGATGAGCGGCTCGGAAGTCGCGCTCGGCACGATGACGTGTGACCGGTTGGTCGACCGGCCCGCCCCGCACCTCCTGATCGGCGGCTATGGCATGGGCTTCACGCTCCGCGCTGTGCTCGCCCGGCTGGGGACCTCGGCGCAGGTCACCGTTGCCGAGCTGGTCCCGGGCATCATTGAATGGGCGCGCGGGCCGATGGCGGCGCTGACCGACGGCTGCCTCGACGACCCGCGCGTGACGCTTAGGATGGGCGATGTCGGCGCGGCGATCGCCGCCGGCAGCGGACGCTATGACGCGATCCTGCTCGACGTCGACAACGGCCCCGATGGGCTGACCCGCCCCGCCAACGACGGCCTCTATGGCCCGCGCGGGCTGGCCGCGGCGCGTGCCGCCTTGCGCCCCGGCGGGGTGCTGGCGGTGTGGTCGGCGGCGCCCGATCCCCGCTTCGCCCGCCGCTTCGCCGACAGCGGCTTCGCGGTCGACGAGGTCAAGGTCCGCGCGCGCGAGAACGGCAAGGGTGCGACCCACGTCATCTGGTTCGGCTTGCGCCGCTAGGCTCGGTCGGAACCCCGCTCCTGAGCCGTCATTGCGAGCGTAGCGAAGCAATGACGATGAGGGGCAGCAGATATCCCCAACGACACCTGTCACCCCGGCGAAGGCCGGGGCCCAGTTGGGAAGGCCTCTCAGGTGAAGCGCAACGCTGGTCACCTGCGGCACCCGACTAGATACCGGCCTTCGCCGACGTACATCACCTAGTGCTGTCACCCGCCCCGGCCTGATGGTAGATGCCGCGCATGGGTCACGGGCACCATCACCATCACCATCACCACCACGGCCACGATCACGGGCATGACCACGATCACGGCCATTCCCACGCACATGCCACCCCGCCCGAGCGCTGGGATCATGTGTTCGCGATCGGGATCGCGCTCAACCTCGTCTATGTCATCGCCGAGGGCGTTGCCGGCTGGCTGTTCGACTCGGTCGCGCTGCTCGCCGACGCCGGGCACAATCTCTCCGACGTGCTCGGGCTGGCGGTGGCATGGGGCGGCGCGGCGCTGGCGCGCACCGCGCCGTCGAAGCGCTTCACCTATGGGCTGAAGGGGTCGACGATCCTCGCCGCGCTCGCCAACGCGCTGCTGCTGCTGGTCGCGATCGGCGCGATCGCGCTGGAGGCGGTGCACCGCTTCGGGTCCGCACCCGCCGTGCCGGGGCTGACCGTCTCGGCCGTCGCCGCGCTCGGGATCGCCGTCAACGCGGTGACCGCATGGCTGTTCGCGCGCGGGCGCAAGGGTGATGTCAACGTCCGCGGCGCCTATCTCCACATGCTCGCCGACGCGCTGGTGTCGGCCGGGGTGGTCGCGGCCGGGGTCGTGATCTGGCTGACCGGCGCGGCATGGATCGACCCGCTGGTCAGCCTCGTCATCGCGGTGGTAATCTTCTGGCAGACCTGGGGGCTGCTGCGCGAGACCGTCGAGATGTCGCTGTCCGCGGTGCCGCGCGGAATCGACTATGACCGGGTCAAGGACGCGCTCGCCGCGCTGCCCGGCGTCGAGGCCGTGCATGACCTCCACATTTGGCCGATGTCGACCACCGAACCGAGCCTGACCGCGCATCTGCGCATCCCGGCGGGGCATCCGGGCGACACGTTTCTGGAGGATGTGCAGGCGATGCTGCACGAGCGCTTCGGAATCGGCCATACGACGGTACAGATCGAGACCGGCACCGCCTGTACGCTCGCGGACGAGCGCACCGTCTAGGGTCTGTACTCAATCGCAACAAGGTCGTGACGGAGCGGATTTTGGCGCCAGGCCAGGAGCAAGGAGGGAGCGATGCTTTTGCATCGTGACCGACGCGCAACGCCGCACGGCGCCAAAAGCCGCCCGCCGCGGAGCGGTCGCCTGAGGAAGGCCGCCCAGCATCGTCGCTCGCTTGCGGGTAGCTCTGCTACCCGGCTGCGCTGCACTCCTCGTGGGCGACCTTCCTCAGGCGATCTCGATCCTTGTTGCGATTGAGTACAGACCCTCGGCTATCTTCGGATCAATTCGCGTCCCAGGAACGCATTCAGCAGCGCCGCGCGGCGCGCATCTTCCGCATGATCGGCGCCGACCGAATGCCCGCCCTCCAGATATTCGTGGAAGTAAACCGTGTTCCCGTTCTGCTTCAACAACGCCGCCAGCTTGCGCGCATGGCCGGGATGAACGCGGTCATCCTTGGTCGAAAGATAAAAGAATACAGGCGGATAGCGGACCCCGGCCCTCACGTTCTGATAGGGTGAGTAGCGCCGGATGAACGCCCAGTCGGCGGGCTTGTCCGGATCGCCATATTCGTCGATCCACGACGCTCCAGCGGACAGATGCGAATAGCGCCGCATATCCTCCAGCGGCGACCCCGCGATCACCGCCCCATAGAGGTCCGGCCGCTGCTGCATCGCCACCCCGACCAGCAAACCGCCGTTCGAACGCCCTGAGATCGCAATCTTTCCTTTCGTCGACACGCCGGTGCGGACCAGATCGTCGCCGACCGCGTGGAGGTCGTCGAACACATTCTGGCGCTTCTCGCGAAGCCCTGCCTGATGCCAGCGCGGCCCATATTCGCCGCCGCCACGCAAATTGGCGAGCACATAGGCCCCGCCCTGCTCGACCCAGAACAGCGCCAGCGGCCCGGCGCGATAGGGTTGCTCGGTGAGATAGGTCGGCGTCTGTGCGTTGCGGAACCCGCCATAGGCATGGATCAGCGCGGGGGCCGGCGCGGTCGCGCCCTTCTTGGTGACGAGGAAATAAGGCACGCGCGTGCCGTCGCGCGACGTCGCAAAGCGTTGCACCACCTGATATTTCGCCGCGTCGAACCGCGCCGGCAGCGCCTGTACCGCGCGTGGCGCCGTGCCCGTGCGCGCCGCATAGAGTGTCGGCGGGGTGAGCATCCCCTCGACGGTGACGAACGCCGCGTCGCTCTTTCCCGTCGTCGCGCCGAGATGAAGCGTGCTGTTGCCGGGCAGCGCGACCGGGGTCTGCGTCCAGCGCCCGTCAGGTTGACGGCGCAGCGCGACCAGCCGGCCCGACACGTCGTCGAGCAATTTGACCCATAAGACGTTGTCGCTGGCCGAGACATCCTCGATCGCCTGCGTCGCGCTCGGTGCCATTACCAGCTCGCCCTTGGGATGACGCCCGGCGATGATGTCAGGGAGCGACCAGGCGACGAGCGCACCGGCCGGGAAGCCGTCGGCGGGTTTGTTGAGCTTCGCGATCGCTCGCCCGCCGATCACGTCGGTGACGTCGGCACCCTTGGGCAGTCCGAGCGGGACGAACCTGCCGTCCGCCGCCTGCACCAGCAGCTCGCGCTCGAAAAAGGTGTGGCCGACGCTGACCATCGGCCAGCGACGCGTGGCGTCGACGAACGCCGCCGCGCCGACCTGCACCGCGCTGGCCGGCGATTCGTGGACGGTGGTCGCTGCCGCCAAGGGCGTGCCGCGCTTCCACAATTTCGCAATGCGCGGATAGCCGGAGGTCGTCAGCGACCCTGCACCCCAGTCGGTCGCGACCAGCAACGTGTCGCGATCCACCCAGACGACGTCACTCTTCGCCTCGGGCAGGACGAAGCCGTCGTCGACGAAACGGCCGGTGGTCAGGTCGAATTCGCGGACCACCTGCGCGTCGGTGCCGCCGGGGCTGAGCCGGACGAGGCAGCGCGCATAATCGGGTTCGAGGCACGTCGCGCCGTGCCAGACCCAGCTCTTGCCCTCAGCCTTGCCGAGCGCGTCGACGTCGATCAGCGTGCGCCATTGCGGGCGACCGGCCTGATAGTCGGCGAGCGTCGCGACCCGCCACAATCCACGCGGATTTTTCGCATCGCGCCAGAGGTTTGTGACGCGGTCGCCGAGCACAGTGTCGACCTCGGCGATCTGCGCCTCATCGTCGAGGATCGCCTTGGCGCGGGCGCGATCCTGTTCGAAACGCGGGCTTTTGGTGAGCAGCGCCTCGGTTTCGGCGTTCCATGCCTTGACCTGCTGGAGCGCGCGCGTGCCCTCGGTCTGCTCCAGCCAGAGGTACGGGTCGGCGGCAGGGGCAGCGGCGAGGACGATCGGGGCGAGCGCGAGCGGGATCAGACGGTGCATGACGATATGGTAACGGCTGCCACGATCGGGCGGAAGGGCGCGCGACGCCATCAGAAGAATCGCTCCAGCCAGGCGGCGGTCGCCTCGGTGAGCCCGACGATCTTGTCGGTCGCTTGCCGGTACAGCTTGAAATCGAGCTCGAATTGCGGCGCGTCATCAGGACCTTGGCGCCAGGCGCGCAACTCGCCTCGTCCGCAGGCGCGCTTCGCCACGCCCTCCCGGCGGATCGTGACCGAGACGCGCGGGGTCTGGCGCAGCGCGTCGGTGCGTGGCGTCGCGACGGCGGCGGTCACGATCCCGCGCGCGATGAGCCCGCGGCCGCCATGCGTCTCGCTGGCGAAGAGGAAGATACGGTCGCCGATGTTGATCGTCTTGCCGCCGTACATCGCCTTTTGGGCGATGAAGGTTGCCGTATCGGCCATGGGATCGTCGATCGCGGCCTTGAGGGCGAAATGGAAAAAGGCACGTGGCATCAGCGGGTTGCGCGGGGCACTACCGGCGTTCGGAACGCGGATGTTTGCGAAGTTCGCGCAAAACGAGCGTCGAGAGGGCGGTGGGGCAAGGGCATGGGCGTCACGCCGGCCAGTCTAGCCGATGGGGTGCGGTGTAGGACAGGGGTGGTGTGGCAACGGCCAACGCTCCCCTCGCGCCGTCGCCCCTGCGGAGGCAGGGGCCTATGGCTGTGTCGTCCGGGCGGACGGGTTGACACAATAACGCCAGTTGTCGTGTCAACGTCGCGCGGCACAAGACAGACATGGGCCCCTGCCTGCGCAGGGGAGACGCCCCGCGCGGGTTGCACGCAACGACATACACATCGCCCCTGCCTCCGCAGGGGTGACGGCGGAGATCAGTCGCCCGTCACCTTCGCCGGACCGAGGTCGCCCTGCCCGACCGTCGTGCTCGCCATCGCCAGCATCGCGTCGAGGCTCTTCTTGGCCTGCACGCGCAAACCTTCGTCCATCTCGATCCGCGGGGTCAGATCGCGCAGCGCGACATAGAGTTTCTCCAGCGTATTCAGCGCCATATATGGACAGATATTGCAATTGCAGTTCCCGTCCGCGCCCGGCGCGCCGATGAAGGTCTTGCCCGGCAGCGCCTTTTCCATCTGGTGGATGATGTGCGGTTCTGTCGCCACGATCAGCGTGTCGCCCGGCATGGCCATCGCGTAATCGAGGATACCGCGCGTCGAGCCGACGTAATCGGCATGGTCGAGGATCACCGCCGGACATTCCGGGTGCGCCGCGATCGGCGCGGTCGGATACTGCGCGCGCAGCTTGAGCAGCTCGGTTTCGCTGAACGCCTCGTGGACGATGCACACGCCCGGCCACAGGATCAGATCACGCCCGGTCTTGCGCGCGAGATAGCCGCCGAGGTTGCGATCGGGGCCGAAGATGATCTTCTGCTCGGGCGGGATCTTCGACAGGATCGTCTCGGCCGAGGAGGAGGTGACGATGACGTCGCTGAGCGCCTTCACCGCCGCCGAGCAATTGATATAGGTGAGCGCGATGGCATCGGGATGCTGCGCGCGGAACGCGGCGAATTGCTCGGGCGGGCAACTGTCCTCAAGGCTGCACCCGGCGTCCATGTCGGGGAGGATCACCGTCTTCTGCGGCGAGAGGATTTTCGCCGTTTCGGCCATGAAGCGCACGCCGCAGAAGGCAATGACGTCGGCGTCGGTCGCCTGCGCCTTGCGGCTGAGGTCGAGACTGTCGCCGACGAAGTCCGCGAGGTCCTGGATCTCGGGCTTTTGATAGTAATGCGCGAGGATCACGGCGTCGCGCTCCTTGCGGAGGCGGTCGATCTCGGCGCGCAGGTCGAGGCCCGTCAGGTTCGTCGGCTGTTCCATGTCCGGTCAGATGGCCTGTGCACGGGGCGCAATCAAGCGGAACGATGCGGGGGGCTGGCGAGCAAGGCGCAACAAAATCATCCATTCGCACTGAGCCTGTCGAAGTGCGTGTTACGTGCACTCCGCTTGGCGCACGTGCTTCGACAAGCTCAGCACAAACGGGGGTGGGCATGGACCGATACGCTCAACACGAACAAGTGGGCGTCATCCCGCGAAGGCGGGGGTCCATACGCGCAGGTCTTCGCAATGGTCGAGACGTCAGAGGTTCTGGATTCCCGCCTTCGCGGGAATGACGGTGGGGGGGGCGGGAATGACTGAGGACGGGTGGGCGAACGGACCCCCGCCCTACCGCGCGTTGCCGAGCACTTCCTCGAGCGAGCGCGTCAGGTCCCATTGGTCGCGATTGTCGGGGCGCGGCTCGCCGGTGAAACGCACCTCGACGTTGACCGGCAGATTGGCGGCCTCCAGCGTGCCCTCGAACAGGCGCTCCAGCGCGGCGCGGGCGTTCTCGCGTGCCTTGCGCATGTTCTCGGGCTCGCGCGCCTTGGCGGCGACGACGTCGGTCGCTTTCGCCGACACCTTCTTCTGCAACTCGGCCATTGCGCCGCGCGGCGGCAGGACGCCGGTGGTGGTGTCGATCGTCACGCGGCTCTCGTCGATATTGGGCGCGCCGACCGTCACGTCGGGCACCTCGACCAGCAAGCGGCGGCGGCGCTCGTCGTAGCGGAAGTCGCGCGGGCGCAGGCTGCCCAAGGGCACGAAATAATCGACGTCATACGGCGCCTTGATGACGCGGACATATTTGAGCCAGCCGAACATCCGCGTCGCCGAGGCGGTCGACTGGACGGTGCCCGACAGATGGCTCACGCGCAGCTCGTTGCTGCCGTACAGCCGCCCCGCGACGACGCGCGCGACCGCGACGCCGCTCCCGTCGGTGGCGACGGTGTATTTCTCGGTGAAATAGCGATAGCCGACGAAGGTCGCGACGAGGATCGCGGTGGCGATCGCGAGCGACACCAGCAGCTTGCCGAGCCCGGTCAGATGCTCCGCCATAGATCCCCCTCCTCCGTCACCAGCCCGCGCCGCGCGAGATCGAGCAGATGCGCGAGCACCGAACGCGACGCCGCGCCTAGCAAGCGTGCGTCGAGCCCGACGTACATGCGCGCGACCATCGCCGCGATCGGCTGCGGCCCCTCGCGGAGCTGCCGCAGGATCTGCCCCTCGCGCTGCTTGCGGTGGCCGAGCATCCCGCGCACCAGCCGCTGCGGGCGCTCGACCGCCTCGCCGTGGCCGGGGTAATAGATGCGGTCGTCGCGGAGCAGCAGCTTTTCGAGGCTCGCCATGTAATCGCCCATGTCGCCGTCGGGTGGTGAGACGACGCTGGTCGCCCAGCCCATGACATGGTCGCCCGAAAAGAGCGCGTTCGTCTCGGGCAGCGCGAAGGCGAGATGGTTGGCGGTGTGGCCGGGGGTGGCAACGGCCTGAAGGGTCCAGCCGTCGCCAGTGACCTGCTCGCCGTCCGCCAGTACGCGATCGGGGGCGTAATCGGCATCGAAGGCGGCGTCGGCCTGCTCGCCCGCCTCGCGTACCACCAGCGGCGCGCAGCCGGTGATCGGCGCGCCCGTCTCGGCGGCGAGGCGGCGCGCGGCAGGAGAATGGTCGCGGTGGTGATGGGTGATGAGGATCGCGCGAACCGGGCGCGCGGCGATGGCCCGGAGCAGCGCGGCGTGGTGCGCGTCGTCGGCAGGACCGGGGTCGATAATCGCGAGGTCGCTGGTGCCGACGAGGTGCGTCTGCGTGCCGGTGTAGGTGTAAGCCGAGGCATTGGGGGCGAGGACGCGCGTCACCAAAGGTTCCAGCGTCACGGCCACGCCGGTGGGAAGCTCGTCTGCCATCTGCGCTTCACATGGCGGCGGTGCCGGGCGGGTGCAAGGGTAGACGACACGCATCCGCCGTCACCCCGGCCTTGAGCCGGGGCCCCGCCTCTTCCTGGCGGCCGGAGGAAGAAACGGGATCCCGGCGCGAGGCCGGGATGACGGTGGAGGAGATGGTCAATCGCGGTCGGCGATGCGGCGGCGCATGTCGGCGAGTTCGCGGTCGAGCGAGGCCAGCGCCTCGGCGCGTTGCGCGTCGGTCAGGCCCGTATTGACCGCCAGCCCGGCACGGGCGCTTTCCAGACCGGCCAACGCGGCGCGGAGCGACTGACGACGCAGCTTGTCGGCGTCGAGGCGGACCCGCATCGCATCCATCTGCGCCGCGTGACGCGCCGCCCACGCCGCCTGTCGCTCGACACGCGCCGATTCGAAGGCGGCCCGACGTTCGATCTGTGCGGCCTGACGCTGCACGCGCGCGGCGTCGAGCGCGGCCTGTCGGGCGGCATTGCGCCCCAGTTCGGCGTCGCGTGCGCCCAGCTCGGCGACGTCGGCGTCGCCGGGCACCGGCGGAACCGGCGGCATCGGCGGCATCGGCGGCACCGGCGGGACCGGCCCGGTGGCGGGCACCGGCGGGGCCGGTGGCGCCGGCGGCACGGGCGCAGGGTTGGCGGCGAGATACCGTTCGGCCGCGTCCCCGGTGTAGGTGGTGGTACGGCCGTCCCTGGTGACGATGACCGTCGTGTGCCGGCCCTTGTCCGTCTGCACGCTGATATGGCGGGTGCCCGGCTCCGTCGGCATGTCGGGCACGTCGGGCGTTTCGGGAGTCTCGGGCATCTCCGGCATCGTCATCTCGATCCCCGTCGCATCTTCCACTCCGGCGCGCACGCGCTCGGCGGCCTGCGTGCCGGAGGCGGTGAAGGCGAGGCCGCCGATCGCCAGCGCCATGATCGCCATGCTGCCGGTCGCGGTCTGCGTGCGCGTGGCGTTCTTCTTGCCGAGCATCTTCAGTCTCCCTTTCAGATCCTTGACGGTGTTGAGGTGGCAGGCCGGCGACACCGCGCGACCGTGCGCGGCCTTGACGATCGCGCAGCCATAAGCGTGGCGCGCCGCCCCACCGGAGCGCGCCAGCACGCGCGCGTCATTGGCCATTTCCTGATCGGCGCGGAACTTGCGGAAGGCCGTCCACGCCAGCGGGTTGAACCAGTGCAGCGCGAGCACCGCCAGCGCGACCCAATTGGCGACCAGATCGCCGCGCGCGTGGTGGCCCAGCTCGTGTTCGAGCGCGAGCGCGCGTTCCTCGGGATCGAAGCGTGCCGCGAAGTCGCGCGGGAAGGCGACGACGCGATCGAAGACGCCGAAGGCGAGCGGGCCGTCGGTGGCGGCGCTCTGCACGACGGTGATCGAGCCAACGCGGTCGACCGCGATCCCAAGCCGCAGCACGTTGTAGCGGAAGCGGAGATAGCCGACCGCCTGCCACACGAGCAGCAGCGCCGCCCCGCCCAGCCACAGGCCCAGCGCGACCGGCGGCCAGCCGAGCGCGGTATGGGTCGTCTCGACCGGCAGCGTGGCGACCGGATCGCCGAGCATGATGACGATCGGCTCGGGCGCGGGCAGCACCGGCAGCGCCTCGCCGCGCCAGCCCTCGGGAAGCGGCGGCATCACCATCCGCAGCGCGGGCAGCGCCCACAGCGCATAGGCGACGCGCGCGCCGAACGCGTTGCGGACCGGTCCGCGCAGGACCAGAACGGCCAGCATCAGCAGCGCCGACGCCAGCATCGCCTCGAGTGCCCAGCCGATCATTGCTTGAGCGCCTTGAGCAGGGCTTCGATCTCGCTGATGTCCTGATCGCTGAGCGCGTCGCGTTCGGCGAGGTGCGCTACGAGCGGGGTCAGCCGGCCGCCGAACAGCCGGTCGATCAGTCGTTCGGATTCACGCGCGACATAATCCTCGCGGCGCACCGCCGGGCTGTAGAGATAGCGGCGGCCGTCGACCTCGTGGCGGACGGCTTCCTTGCCGAGCAGCCGCCCGAGCAGGGTCTTGACGGTGGCGGCGCTCCAGCCGCGCTCCGGGTCCACCCGCTCGGCCACATCCTGCGCGGTGAGCGGGCTTTCGTCCCACAGCACCTCCATGACCGCATGTTCGGCATCGCTGATCCGTTCGACCACGACTCGCTCCCTCGTCACGCTTATCGACTACAGCTGTAATCATGTCGATTACGTCTGTAGTCAATAGCGATTTCACGGGAGGTGGCCGGTTATTCCTTACAGCTTGCGCTGCCGGAGCGCCGTCAGCGTGGTCGCGGGGGTGATTTGCTCGATGTCGGTGCGGCAATGGAGCAGCCGCACCCCCGACGCGGCGCGCAGCCGGTCGAGCGCGGGGGCGAAGTCGGCGGTGCGCTCGATCGTCTCGGCGGTCGCGCCGTATGCGCGGGCGAGCGCGGCGAAGTCGGGGTTGTGGAGCCGGGTCGCGGCGGGGCGGTCGGGGTATTCGCGCTCCTGGTGCATCCGGATCGTGCCATAGGTGGCGTTGTCGACGACGATCACGAGCAGGTCGGCATGGTGCTGGACCGCGGTCGCCAGTTCCTGCCCGTTCATCAGGAAGTCGCCGTCGCCCGCGACCGCGACGACGCTGCGTCCCGGCCGGCGCAGCGCGGCGGCGACCGCCGCGGGCAGGCCATAGCCCATCGCACCGGCGGTCGGCGCGAGCTGCGTGCCCGGCCCGGCATAGCGCCAGTAGCGGTGCCACCAGCCCGAGAAATTGCCCGCGCCGTTGCAGATGATCGTATCGCCGGGCAGCGCGTCGCGCATCGCCGCGACGCACGGGCCGAGGTCGAGCGCGACGCCATCGCGCGGCTGCGGCACCGTCCAGGCCTCGTAATCGCGACGCGCCTCGGCGGCATGCGGGTGCGCACCGCCGTCGAGCGGGACCAGCGCCTCGGCGAACTCCGCCATGCCGGCGCAGATCGCGAGGTCGGTGGCATAGACGCGGTGCAGCTCCGCCGGATCGGGATGGACGTGCACGAGTCGCTGGCCGGGATGATCGGGGCTGACGAGCGCATAGCCGTCGGTGGTCGCCTCGCCGAGCCGCGCACCGACCACCAGCAGCAGATCGGCGTCGCGGACGCGCGCGACCAGCGCCGGGTTGGGGCCATAGCCGAGGTTGCCGGCATAGGCCGGGCAGTCGTTGGCGATCGCGTCCTGGCGGCGGAAGGCGGCGGCGACCGGCACGCCCGCGCGCGTCGCCCAGTCGGCGAAGGCGTTGGCCGCGGCGGTGTCCCACCCTGCCCCGCCGACGATCGCGAGCGGGCGCTCGGCGGTGGCGAGCAGGTCGCGCAGCCGATCCAGCGTGTCGGCGTCGACATCCTGCGACACGCGGTCGACGCGCGCGCGATCGGTCGCCTCCACCTTATCGAGCAGCATGTCCTCGGGCAGCGCCAGCACCACCGGCCCCGGCCGCCCGCTCACCGCGGTGGCATAGGCGCGCGCGACATATTCGGGGATGCGCCGCGCATCGTCGATCCGCGCCGCCCATTTGCACAGGGGCGCGAACATCGCCGCGAAGTCGATCTCCTGAAACGCCTCGCGGTCGCGGGTGCCGCGGTCGACGTCGCCGATGAACAGGATCATCGGCTGCGAATCCTGATGCGCGACATGGACGCCGATCGCGGCGTTGGTCGCCCCCGGCCCGCGCGTGACGAAGGCGACGCCGGGGCGGTGCGTCAGCGTGCCGTCGGCACACGCCATGAACGCCGCCCCGCCCTCCTGCCGGCACGTCACCACGTCGATCTGGGGCGTGTCGTGGAGCGCATCAAGCACCGCGAGGAAGCTCTCCCCCGGTACGGTGAACACGCGGTCGCAGCCCTGTGCGACGAGCTGGTCGACCAGAATACGGCCACCGGTTCTGAGGCTTGTCATGGGCGGGCAGCCTAGAGGGAAGCGAAGGTGCCGCAAGGGGGTTGTGGTCTAGCCCTTCCACGCCGTCGCCCCGGACCTGATCCGGGATGACGGAAGGGGCGGCGGGGCCGTTGCCTTCGCGGTGCCGCGCGCTAAGGAGCGGGGGTGTGCGGCACGGGGCACCGTGGCGCGCGCGATCCGAGGGCCGGACGGGAGTGGGCAAGCCGTGGTCGATAAGGTGTATGACGATGCCGCCGCCGCACTGGACGGGCTGCTGTTCGACGGGATGACGATCTGCGCCGGCGGGTTCGGGCTGTGCGGCATCCCCGAGCGGTTGATCGACGCGATCCGCGACGCGGGCACCAGGGACCTGACGATCGCGAGCAACAATGCCGGGGTCGATGGCGAAGGGCTCGGCAAGCTGCTGCGCACGCGGCAGGTGAAGAAGATGATTTCTTCCTATGTCGGCGAGAACAAGGAGTTCGAGCGGCAATTCCTGTCCGGCGAGCTGGAGGTGGAATTCTGCCCGCAGGGCACGCTGGCGGAACGGTGCCGCGCGGGCGGCGCGGGCATCCCCGGCTTCTACACCAGGACGGGCGTCGGTACGCAGGTCGCCGAGGGCAAGGAAGTGAAGGTCTTCGACGGCGAGGAGTATATCCTCGAACGCGGCATCCGCGCCGACCTGTCGATCATCAAGGGCTGGAAGGCCGACGAGAGCGGCAACCTGATCTTCCGCAAGACCGCGCGCAACTTCAACCAGCCGATGGCGACCGCGGGCCGGATCTGCGTCGCCGAGGTGGAGGAAGTGGTGCCGGTCGGCACACTCGACCCCGATCACATCCACCTGCCCGGCATCTATGTGAAGCGGATGATCGTCGGCAGCCCCTACGAGAAGAAGATCGAGTTCCGCACCACCCGCCCGCGCGTGCAGACAGCGTGAAGCGCGCGGGCGTCCTGCTGGCGCTCGCCGCGACGCTCGGCGGATGCGCGGCGCAGCGGCGGGTGCTGCTCGGGCGGCCGAGCGCGCCGGTGCTGGCGGTCGATCCGCCCACGCCGCCGGGCGTACCGCCCGCGATGGCATGGCTGTACGGTTCCGGCGAAGCGGCGGCGCTGTCGGAGCAGGCGTATAACGGCATGGTCCGTTATGTCCGCGACGTGCTTACTGTCGCACGCGACCGGCGCGGGCGGCTGCCGTCGCAGCGCGCCGCTGGGACGCTGCCGCGCTGGCCGGCGTCGGTGGTGCTCGCGCCCGGCGCGACCGCGGCGAGCGCGGAGACGGTGCCGTGCGGGACGCTGCCGCCCGCGGTGGTGCTCGACATGGACGAAACCGCGGTGCTCAACCTCGGCTACGAATATGACGATGCGCAGACCGCGCGCGGCTTCGACCAAAAGCGTTGGGAGCGCTGGGAACAGGCCGGCGCGACACGCGTGGCCGCGGTGCCGGGGGCGGTGGCGGCGTTCCATGCGTTGCGCGCGATGGGGGTGACGATGGTCATCAACACCAACCGCTCGATCACCAATGCCGAGGCGACTGCGCAGGCGCTGACGAACGCCGGGCTCGGGGAGTTCCGGCACGGCGAGACATTGTTCCTGAAGGGCGATGCCGACGGCAAGTCGGGCAAGGACGGGCGGCGCGCAGCGATCGCGGCGAAATATTGCGTCGTCGCTTTGGCCGGCGACCAGCTCGGCGACTTCGCCGACCTCTTCAACCCGCCCGGCCCGGCCCCCGCGGTCGGACGGCGGATGCTGACCGCGGTCGCGCCGATCGAGGCGCGTTGGGGCAATGGCTGGTTCGTATTGCCCAACCCCGTCTACGGCACAGGGCTGGGCAGTGGCTGGGACGAGACCTTCCCGGCCGACAAACGCTGGAAGGACGTGCCATGACCGACGAACCCAAGGGCGCGATTTCGCTGGAGCATGGCGACGTGCTGACCGACCGTTCGGCGGAGGTCGCGCGGATCTGGGTCACCGATGGCGCGGGCGCGTCGGTGTGGATCAACGCGGGCGTGCTCGATGACGCGGAGGTGTTCGGCTATCTGATGGCCGACACCGTCCGCCACGCCGCGCGCGCCTATGCCGGCACTTACGGCATGACCGAGGACGAAGCGTTGCAGGCGATCGTCGCCGGGCTGAGCGCGCAATTGCGCGAGCAGGCGACCGAGATCACCACCATCCAGAACGGGAGCCTGAACTGATGTCGCAGGAAGCGAAGGGCTGGGATCGCAACGGCATGGCGGCGCGCGCCGCGCGCGAGCTGAAGGACGGTTATTACGTCAACCTCGGGATCGGCATTCCGACCCTGGTCGCCAACAACATCCCCGACGGGATGACAGTGACGCTCCAGTCCGAAAACGGGATGCTGGGCATCGGGCCGTTCCCCTATGACGACGAGGTCGATCCCGACCTGATCAACGCCGGCAAGCAGACGATCAGCGAGTTGCCCTCCTCGGCCTATTTCGGCAGCGAGCAGAGCTTCGCGATGATCCGCGGCGGGCATATCGACCTGACCGTGCTGGGCGCGATGGAAGTGTCCGAGGGCGGCGACATCGCCAATTGGATGATCCCCGGCAAGATGATCAAGGGCATGGGCGGCGCGATGGATCTGGTCGCGGGCGTCAAGAAGATCATCGTCGTGATGGAGCATGTCTCCAAGGATGGCAGCCCGAAGTTCCTGCCCGCCTGTTCGCTGCCGCTGACCGGGAAGAACGTCGTCGACATGATCGTCACCGATCTGGCGGTGTTCCAGCGCCCCGATCACGACTCGCCGTTCCGGCTGGTCGAGCTGGCGCCGGGCGTCACCGCGGACGAGGTCGCGGCGAAGACGGCGGCGCGATACGAGGTTTGAGGCGATGGCCTATACGCTGATCACCGCAAATCGGAATTATTCGAGCTGGTCGCTGCGGCCGTGGGTGTTGATGACCTCCCTCGGCATCGCCTTCGAGGATCGCATCGAACCGTTCGCGGCGATGGACAATTACGATGCGTTCCGCGCCTTCTCGCCGACCGGGCAGGTGCCGGTGCTGATCGACGGCGAGCGGACAGTGTGGGATTCGCTCGGGATCGCGCTCTATCTCGGCGAGCGGCATGACGGCGTATGGCCGACCGGCGCGGCGGCGCGTGCGTGGGCGATGTGCGCCGCGACCGAGATGCACGGCGGGTTCGGCGCGTTGCGGCGCGAACGGGCGATGACGGTCGGGCAGCGCGTGACGCCGCACGCCACCTCGCCGCGACTCGCGCGCGAGGTCGCGCGGCTGGCGGAGTTGTGGGAAGAAGGGCTGACGCGGTTCGGCGGCCCGTTTCTGGCGGGCGAGCGCTTCGGTGCGGTCGATGCGTTCTTCGCGCCGGTGGTGTTCCGGGTGCGGACCTATGGCATCGACGTCGGTGCGGCGGGCGCGGAATGGGTCAAGCGGATGCTGAAGCAACCGGCGATGCGCGCGTGGGAAGATGCTGCGTTGGCGGAGACGTTCCGCGAGGCGTCGCATGAGGCGGAAGTGGCGGCGGTCGGCGTAGTGACCGAGGATCGTCGGGCGTCTTCAACGTAAAAGATTACGAAGCCGGCTCTCTCTTTCGTCATTGCGAGCGGAGCGAAGCAATCCGGGGCGTCCTGGTTCAACCCTGGATTGCTTCGCTACGCTCGCAATGACGGCGGAGGGCGACGCCCCCCGTCGTCCACGCCATTTTGTTACGCGCGAACTTGGATGCGCGATGCTTTTCGGTTAACAGCCGCGGATCATGTCCTCCGCTCCCCGCACATTGTACGAGAAGGTCTGGGACGCTCACGTGGTCGAGCGTCGCGACGATGGTTCCTGCCTGATCTATATCGACCGGCACCTCGTCCATGAGGTGACCAGCCCGCAGGCGTTTGAGGGGCTCCGCGCCGCCGGACGCCGGGTGCGGCGCCCCGACCTGACGCTCGCGGTGCCCGATCACAACCTGCCGACCACCGCGCGCGTCGATGCGAACGGGCACGAGTTGCCGATCGCCGATCGCGAGAGTGCCGAGCAACTGGGCGCACTGCGCCACAACGTCGCCGCGTTCGGCGTGCCCTATATCGATGCGCTGTCGGCCAAGCAGGGCATCGTCCATGTCGTCGGACCGGAACAGGGCTTCACCTTGCCCGGCACGACGATGGTGTGCGGCGATAGCCATACCTCGGCGCATGGCGCGCTGGGCGCGCTCGCGTTCGGGATCGGCACCAGCGAGGTCGAGCATGTGCTCGCGACGCAGACGCTGATCCTGTCGCCGTCGAAGACGATGGAAGTGCGCGTCGACGGCACGCTCGGCTTCGGGGTCAGCGCCAAGGACGTCGTGCTGGCGATCATCGGCAAGATCGGCGCGGCCGGCGGCACTGGCCATGTCATCGAATTCACCGGCGAGGTGATCCGCAACCTGTCAGTCGAGGGGCGGCTGACGATCGCCAATATGTCGATCGAGGGCGGTGCGCGCGCCGGGATGATCGCGCCCGACGAGACGACCTTCGCCTATCTGAAGGGTCGTCCACTCGCGCCGCAGGGCGCGGATTGGGACAAGGCGGTCGCGTGGTGGCGGACGCTGCCGAGCGATGCAGGCGCGCGCTACGACAAGAGCGTGGTGCTCAACGCCGCCGACATCGCGCCTTCGCTGACGTGGGGCACCAGCCCCGAGGATGTCGTGCCGATCACCGGCTTCGTCCCCGCGCCCGACAGCTTCGCCGACCCGTCGAAGCGCGAGGCGGCGCAGAAGTCGCTCGATTACATGGGGCTGACCCCAGGCATGCGGATGCAGGACGTGCCGGTCCAGCATGTCTTCATCGGCAGCTGCACCAACAGCCGCATCGAGGACCTGCGCGCCGCCGCCGGGGTGGCGAGCGGCCGGCACGTCGCCGACGGCGTGCACGCGATGGTCGTGCCCGGCTCGGGACTGGTCAAGCGGCAGGCGGAGGCCGAGGGGCTCGATCGCATCTTCACCGAGGCCGGGTTCGAGTGGCGCGAGCCGGGCTGCTCGATGTGTCTGGCGATGAACCCCGACAAGGTCCCGCCGGGTGAGCGCTGCGCCTCGACCAGCAATAGAAATTTCGTGGGACGTCAAGGACCTGGCGCCCGCACCCATTTGTTGTCGCCGGCAATGGCGGCGGCGGCCGCGGTCACCGGACGGCTCGCCGACGTGCGCGAACTGATGGGTTGAGGATAAGGGGACGCGACATGAAGAAGGTTTTCATTTTCCTGATCGCCGGCTCGGTGCTGAGCGGTGTCGCCGCTTATGCCGCGATCGCGCGCCCGGCGATCCCGGCCAGCCGACCGGCGCGCTGATGGAGCCGGTCACGCGCGTTGCGGGCACCGCTTATCCCTGGGGTGCCAAGAATATCGACACCGACGTCATCATCCCGGCGCATTGGCTGAAGACGATCAAGCGCTCGGGGCTGGGCAAGGGCGCGTTCGAGACGGTGCGCGCACAGCCGGGCAACATCTTCGACGATCCGCGCTACGCCGGCGCGCCGATCCTGATCGCGGGCGACAATTTCGGCTGCGGGTCGAGCCGCGAACATGCCGCCTGGGCGCTGGGCGACATGGGGATCAAGGCGGTGATCGCGCCGAGCTTCTCCGACATCTTCTCGGGCAATGCGTTCAAGAACGGCATCGTCCCGGTCGTGCTGCCGCAGGAGGCGGTCGACCGGCTGATCGAGGTGGCGAAAAGCGATCCGGTCATCGTCGATCTGGAGATGATGACCGTCACCACCCCCTATCAGGACCGCTTCCCCTTCGAACTGGACGCCTTTCGCCGTCGCTGCCTGATGGAAGGGCTGGACGAGGTCGGGCTGACACTGGCAAAGGATACCGCGATTTCGAAATTCGAGGAGCGGCTCGACGACGAGCGGCCCTGGATCAAGGGAGAGCGGGTGGATGCGGGCTTTGCTGTCGAGGGCGCCGGGCGGACCTGAAACTCTGGAAGTCGGGGAGCTGCCCGATCCGAGCCCCGGTGCGGGCGAGGTGGTGGTCGCGATCAAGGCCTGTTCGATCAACTATCCCGACGTGCTGGTGATCGAGGATCGCTACCAGTTCCAGCCGCCCCGCCCCTTCGCGCCCGGCGGTGACATCGCCGGCATCGTCGCCGAAATCGGCGCGGGTGTGACGCAGTGGCGCGTCGGCGACCGCGTGATGGGTACGGTGCTGATGGGCGGGCTCGCCGAACGACGCGCCGTCTCCGCCGATGCACTCTATCCGTTGCCTGACGGGCGCGGATTCGAGGAGGGCGCGGCGGTGCTGCTCACCTATGCCACCAGCATCCATGCGCTGGTCGATCGCGGGCGCGTGAAGGCGGGCGACCGCGTGCTGGTGCTCGGCGCGGCGGGGGGAGTCGGGCTGGCGGCGGTCGAGCTGGCGAAAGCATTTGGCGCGCAGGTGGTCGGCGCGGTGTCGAGCGAGGACAAGGCACAGGCGGTGCGCGCTGCCGGAGCCGACGAGGTGATCGTCTATCCGCACGCGCCGTTCGACAAGCCGGCGTCGAAGGCGTTGGCGGACCAGTTCAAGCAGGCCGGTGGCGCGCATGGCTTTCAGGTGATCTACGACGCGGTCGGCGGCGACTATGCCGAGCCGGCGCTGCGCGCGATCGGCTGGGAGGGACGCTATCTGGTGGTCGGCTTCCCGGCCGGGATCCCGAAGCTGCCGCTCAACCTGACGTTGCTGAAAAGCTGCGACGTGTGCGGGGTGTTCTGGGGCGCCTTCGCCGGACGCGAGCCGGCGGCCAATCGCGCGCACATCCTGCACCTGCTCGAGCTGTGGGAGGCGGGGCGGATCGCGCCGCGGGTCACCGAGGTGTTCCCGCTCGATCGGGGCGGCGCGGCGGTCGCCCGGCTTGGCCAGCGCAGCGCGATCGGCAAAATGGTGGTGCGCGTCGCCGATTGAGCGACATTGAATGTCGTCGGGGCGCGCACTATCCATCGATCATAGACCGATGGGAGCCAGCATGACCCTTTTCGACGATCGTGAGCGCGCGTTCGAAGCCAAGTTCGCCCGCGACGAGGAGGTGGCGTTCCGGATCACGGCGCGCCGCAACCGGCTGGTCGGGCAGTGGGCGGCGCAACTCATGCAGCTCACCCCCGCCGAAACCGACGCTTACGCCAAGGCGGTGGTACAGGCCGATTTCGAGGAGGCCGGCGACGAGGACGTGGTCCGCAAGGTCTATGGCGACCTGACCGCGGCCAACATCGACATCGACGAGGCGGCGGTGCGCCAGGCGCTGGCGGACCAGACCGTCGAGGCGCGTCGCCAGCTGATGCAGCCGGAGTAACCCCGATGCCGATGGAAGGAAGCGACATCGCCGCGCTCATCAAGGCCGGCATCCCCGATGCCGATGTCGAGATGACCGATCTGGCCGGCGACGGCGATCACTGGTCGGCGCGCGTCGTGTCGGCATCGTTCGCCGGAATGCCGCGCGTCAAACAGCATCAGGCGGTCTATGCCGCACTGGGCGGGCGGATGGGCGGCGTGCTCCACGCCTTGCAGTTGACCACCGCCGTTCCGAAGTAAGCGCGAGACGCACGACCGCATTCGCAAGGAAGACGATATGACCGACGATACCAACGCCCGCATCGACGCGCTGGTCAAGAACAACCCGGTGGTGCTGTTCATGAAGGGCTCGCCGCTGTTCCCGCAATGCGGGTTCTCGAGCCGCGCGATCGCGATCCTAGAGCGGCTGGGCGTGCAGTTCGAGAGCGTCGACGTGCTGCAGGATCAGGCGATCCGGCAGGGGATCAAGGGCTATTCGGACTGGCCGACGATCCCGCAACTCTATGTCGGCGGCGAGTTCGTCGGCGGATCGGACATCATGATGGAGATGTACGAGGCCGGCGAGCTGGCCGAACTGTTCCAGAAGGCGGGTGCGGCAGCGGCGCCGCAGGCGTAAGGAAACCTGCGCCGCGCCGGTCGGTTGATCGGCGATGGTGGATGAACCTCACAGCGTCGGCGACATCCTCGATGCGATCGACGATCTCGCCGGCAAGCAGGACGAGATCGCAGTCGGCGACGTCGTCGAGGCGCTGGGCGCGCGCGGCTTCGGGCCGTTCCTGATCGTCATGCCGCTCATCGACATTTCGCCGATCGGCAGCATTCCCGGCCTGCCGACCGCGATGGCGGCGGTCATCATGCTGATCGCGGTGCAGATGGCGCTGGGGCGCAAGCACCTGTGGCTGCCCGGCTTCGTGCGGCGGCGCGCCGTGTCCTCGGACAAGGTGCGCAAGGCGGTGGACAAGACGCGCGGGGTCGCGCGGTTCATGGATCGCTGGTTCCACGGGCGCTTGCCGGCGCTAACGCGCGGGCCGTTCGTGCGCGCGGCGGCGATCGGCGTAATCGCGCTCGCCTGCGCGGTGCCGCCGCTGGAACTGCTGCCGCTCGCCACCACCGCGCCGATGCTGGCGATCGCGGCGTTCGGGCTGGCGATCACCGCGCGCGACGGGTTGCTGATGATCGTCGCGACGGTGCTGGCGATGGCCGCGGTCGGGATCGGTGTGGGGTTGTGGAGCGGGCGGGGTTAGCGCGCATCGTCATTGCGAGCGGAGCGAAGCAATCCAGGGCGTCCTGGTCCGGCTCTGGATTGCTTCGCTCCGCTCGCAATGACGTGATACTGGTATCGTCGCCCCGGACTTGATCCGGGGCCCCGCTTGCCTTTGGCTCGGCAAGAAGAAGCGGGATCCCGGATCAGGTCCGGGATGACGATAAGAAAAGGCCGCCCCGTTGTTCACGGTGCGGCCTCCCGTTCATCTCACGCGCAGGGCCGATCAGATGTCGTCGCCGAGCGCGCCCTTGACCTTGCCCTTGAACTGCTCGCCCTTGCCTTCGGCCTGCTGTGCCTTGCCTTCGGCGGCGAGGTTCGGATCGCGGTTGTGGTCGCCGACGGCTTCCTTCACCTTGCCGATCGCTTCGTTGACATTGCCCTTGATCTTGTCGGTCAGCTCGCCCATCGTCGATCTCCTTACTCGAAACCCTGTGACGACAGAACGGTGTTGCAACGCCGCAGTTCCGTAACGGCAGGACAAACCTTGTTTCAGATCAATCCCGACAGCGGACTCGACGGGTCGGCATAGCGGCGCTTGCCCATGCGACCGGCACGGTAACCCAGCCGTCCAGCCTCGACCGCGGCCTTCATCGCCGCCGCCATCAGCACCGGATCCTTGGCCTCGGCGATCGCGGTGTTCATCAGGATGCCGTCGCAGCCCAGCTCCATCGCCACCGCCGCGTCGCTCGCCTGCCCGACCCCGGCATCGACCAGCACCGGCACGCCTGCACCTTCGACGATCAGCCGGATCGTCACCTGATTCTGGATGCCGAGCCCCGAGCCGATCGGCGCACCGAGCGGCATGATCGCCACCGCGCCCGCCTCTTCGAGCTGCTTCGCGGCGATCGGATCGTCGACGCAATAGACCATCGGCTTGAAGCCCTCGCGGACCAATACCTCGGTCGCCTTCAGCGTCTCGCGCATGTTCGGATAGAGCGTGCGCGCCTCGCCCAGCACCTCCAGCTTCACCAGATCCCAGCCGCCCGCCTCGCGCGCCAGCCGCAGCGTGCGGATCGCGTCCTCGGCCGAGAAGCATCCGGCAGTGTTGGGCAGATAGGTGACCTTCTTCGGGTCGATATAGTCGGTCAGCATCGGCGCGTTCCGATCGCTGACGTTGACGCGGCGCACCGCAACGGTGACGATCTCGGCGCCGGAGGCCTCGACCGCGGCGGCGTTCTGCGCGAAATCCTTGTACTTGCCGGTGCCGACGATCAGCCGCGAGCGGAACGTCCGCCCGGCGACCGTCCAGCTGTCGTCGGTGATCGGCTGCACATGATCGCCGCCGCCCCCCGCGACCGGATGGTCGCCGCCGCCGACGAAGTGGACGATCTCCAGCTCGTCGCCATCCTCGACCACCACCTGCGTCAGCGTCGAGCGCGGGACGACCTCGAGGTTGCGTTCCACCGCCACCTTCTCGGGAACCAGCCCGAGCGACTCCGCCAGCTCGGCGAGGGTGATCCCGGCGGTCACGCGCTTGTGCTCGCCGTTCACGGAAATGGTGATGGTGCCGTCAGTATGTGCCATGCGCGTCATCTAGGCACGCGCGCCGCGAGGGGCAACGTTGCGCCGCACCGCGCCGGATGCGATGATGCGGCGCGATGACCGACACCGTCTATGTCCTGAACGGACCGAACCTCAACCTGCTCGGGATGCGCGAGCCCGATATTTATGGGCATGACACGCTCGACGATATCGCCGGCGCGCTGGAAGACCGGGCGCGCGAGCTGGGGCTGGCGATCGATATGCGCCAGTCCAACCACGAAGGGCATCTGGTCGACTGGCTGCACGAGGCGCAGGCGCATGACGCGCGCGCGGTGCTGCTCAACGCCGGGGCGTTCACCCATACCTCGATCGCGATCCATGACGCGATCAAGGCGATCAGGACGCCGGTGATCGAGGTGCATCTGTCGAACCCGCACACGCGCGAGGAATTTCGTCACACGTCGTTCGTCGGGCGCGCCGCGAAGGGCAGCATTGCCGGTTTCGGCGCACTGTCGTACCAGCTCGCGCTTGAAGCCGCGGCGCGCTTCTGACAGGAGCCGCGACCAAAGGTCAGGGATAATCGGGGTTCAATGGCTGACATTTCACACAATAGCGGGTCGATGCAGGTCGATGTCGATCTGGTCCGCCAGCTCGCCGAGCTGCTCGACACCACGCAGCTGACCGAGATCGAGGTCGAGGACGGCGATCGCAAGATTCGCGTCGCGCGCAAGGCGGCAGCGGTCAGTGCCGCGCCGGCGATGCATTATGCGCCGGCGCCTGCTGCGCCCGCGGCCCCGGCCGCGCCGCAGGTCGACGTCGCCGGGCCGTCGGCACCGTCGGATGCAAACGCGGTGCGCTCGCCAATGGTCGGCACCGTCTATCTCGCCGCCGAGCCGGGTGCGAAGCCCTTCTCCAGCGTCGGGCAGAGCGTCGCGGCGGGCGACACGCTGCTGATCGTCGAGGCGATGAAGGTGATGAACCCGATCACCGCGCCATCGGCGGGCGTCGTCAAGGCGATCCTGGTCGACAACGGCCAGCCGGTCGAGTTCGACCAGCCGTTGGTGGTGGTGGAGTAGGCTACGCCGCTCCCGCGCGCCTTTCTCTTCCCCGTTCGTGCTGAGCCTGTCGAAGCACGTGCCGCAAGCATCGCGCTTCGGACACGCCCTTCGACAAGCTCAGGGCGAACGGACCTCTAGGTTTGTCACCCATGCCCCAGATCAAGAAACTGCTGATCGCCAATCGTGGCGAGATCGCGCTGCGCATCCACCGCGCGTGCCACGAAATGGGCATCAAGACCGTCGCGGTCCACTCGACCGCCGACGCCGATGCGATGCACGTCCGGCTCGCGGACGAGGCGATCTGCATCGGGCCGCCCGCCGCGGCGGACAGCTATCTCAACATCCCGAACATCATCTCGGCCGCCGAGATCAGCGGCGCGGACGCGATCCATCCCGGCTATGGCTTTCTCAGCGAAAACGCGAAGTTCGCCGAGATCGTCGAGCTGCATAATCTGATCTTCGTCGGGCCGAAGCCCGAGCATATCCGCGTGATGGGCGACAAGGTCGAGGCCAAGCGCACCGCGGGCGCGCTCGGGCTGCCGCTGGTGCCGGGCTCGGACGGCGCGATCAGCGATGTTGCCGAGGCGCAGGCGCTCGCCGAGGAAATCGGCTATCCGGTCATCATCAAGGCCGCCAGCGGCGGCGGCGGACGCGGCATGAAGGTGTGCCAGTCCGCCGATCAGCTCGAAACGCTGATGCAGCAGGCGGGCAGCGAGGCGAAGGCGGCGTTCGGCGATGCGACCGTCTACATGGAAAAGTACCTCGGCAACCCGCGGCACATCGAGTTCCAGGTGTTCGGCGACGGCAACGGCAACGCCATCCACCTCGGCGAGCGCGACTGCTCGCTCCAGCGTCGCCACCAGAAGGTGGTCGAGGAAGCCCCCTCCCCGGTCATCACCGCCGACGAGCGCGAGCGGATGGGCGGGATCGTCGCCAAGGCGATGGCCGACATGGGCTATCGCGGCGCGGGGACGATCGAGTTCCTGTGGGAAGACGGCGAATTCTACTTCATCGAGATGAACACCCGGCTGCAGGTAGAGCATCCGGTGACCGAGGCGATCACCGGGCTGGATCTGGTCCGCGAGCAGATCCGCGTCGCCGAGGGGCATCCGCTGACGCTGCGTCAGGAAGACGTGGTGTTCCGCGGCCATGCGATCGAGTGCCGGATCAACGCCGAGGACCCGCGCACCTTCGCGCCGTCGCCGGGGCTGGTGAAGCAATATCACGCGCCGGGCGGGATGCACGTCCGCGTCGATTCGGGGCTGTACGCCGGCTACAAGGTGCCGCCCTATTACGACAGCATGATCGCCAAGCTGATCGTCTACGGCACCACCCGCGAAGGCGCGCTACGCCGCCTGCGCCGCGCGCTCGAGGAGTTCGTGATCGAGGGGATGAAGACCACCATCCCGCTGCATCAGGCGCTGCTGGATGATCCCGAGTTCCGCGAGGGGGCGTACACGATCAAATGGCTGGAGGAGTGGCTCGCCAAACAGGGGTGAGATAAGCTCACTCTTCCGGCCATTCTCACCAATCTGCGTCGCCCCGGGCTTGACCCGGGGCCCCGCTTCTTCTCCCCTTCGCGCATGGCTGGCGGCTGGGTCTACATCATGGCCGATCGCTATCGCGGGACGATGTATGTCGGCGTGACGGCTGATCTGGTCGCGCGGGTCGCGCAGCATCGCGCCGGCAAGGGATCGGAGTTCTGCGCTCATTACGGTTTGAACCGGCTCGTCTGGACCGAGTTCAGCGAGCAGATTGCCGCCTGCATTGCGCATGAGAAGCGCCTAAAACGCTGGCGACGCGAGTGGAAGTTCGCGTTGATCGAGCGTCACAATCCCGACTGGCTCGATTTGTTGGAGCGGTTCGCGTGAAGAAGCGGGGCCCCGGATCAAGTCCGGGGCGACGAAACGGTTAGGTCCGAAGCGACGGCTTGAGTGAGTTCAGGCGTGCCCCTCCACCAGCCCCAGCAACCGATCGCGCTTGTCGAGCAGCGCCGCCATGTCGCCCGTCGGCGCCACGCGCCCCGCCATCGCGCGGTCGAGCCGCGTCCGCGCCGCGGGGGTGATATCCCCCAGCCGCGCGGCGATCTCTTCCATTTCCGCCATCCGTGCCCAGCAATCGAGCACCACGTCGCACCCCGCCGCGATTGCGCCGGCGGCCTTGTCGCCCGCCGAGCCCGACAGCGCCTTCATGTCGATGTCGTCGGTCATCAACAGCCCGTCGAAGCCGATCCGCCCGCGGATCACCTCCTCGATCACCACCGGTGACAAGGTCGCGGGGCGCTCGGCATCCCAGGCCTGATAGACGATATGGCTGGTCATCCCCATCGGAGCGTGCGCCAGCGTACGGAACGGCGCGAGGTCGTCTTCCAGCTCGGCCGCCGAGGCGGTGACGGTCGGCAAGTGGTAATGCGTATCGACCAGCGCGCGGCCGTGTCCCGGCATGTGCTTGACCACGCCGACCACGCCACCCGCTGCCAGCCCCTCCAGCGTCGCACGACCCATCGCGGCGACCCGCATCGGCTCGTGCCCGAACGCGCGACAGGTGATCGCCTCGGTCGTCTCGGGGCGCGCCACGTCGAGGATCGGGTGGCAGTCGACGGTGATCCCGACCTCCGACAGCATCAGCCCCAGCGCGTGGCCGTTGGCGCGCGCCGCCTCGATCCCCGACATCGGCGCCAGCTCGTAGAGCCGGTCGAAGTCCGGTCCGGCGGGGAACGCCGGCCATTCCGGCGGCCCGAGCCGCGCGACGCGTCCACCCTCCTGATCGACGAGGATCGCGACATCGTCGCGGCCCTCCAGCTCGCGCAGCGAATCGGTCAGCGCCCGCAGCTGCGCGCGCGTCTCGACATTGCGGCGGAACAGGATGTAGCCGGCGGGGCGCACCGCATGGAAGAAGGCGCGTTCCGCCGCGGTGAGGACGGGGCCGGACAGGCCGAAGATCACAGGCTTCATGCGCGCGCTTCTAGGGCGGAATGCGGGGTGGAGGAAATGACTTTGGAAGTCTGCGCGTCCGGCTTAGCTATGGGCGCTAATGTCGGGCCGTCGACCCACACCTGCCGTGCGTGCTGAGCTTGTCGAAGGGCGGATGAACGGGCACGTGCTTCGACAAGCTCAGCACGAACGGTCAGGGTGATGCCGGCGGGTCGGGAAGCGCTTTGGGTGACGATTGCGGGAGAAGACGATGCGCGTTTCGGGTTGCCTGGCTTGCCTCATCGTCGCGGCCCTGCCCCACGTCGCACGGGCGCAGGACGCGCCGCCGCCGGCCGATCCGGGCGCGCTGCAATCGACCACGCCCGACGACCTTCCCCCGCCGCGGGTCCCAATGCGCGTGCAGGTCGCCGTTGGGCCACAATGGCAGCCGTGGTTTCCCGGCGATGACCAGCGGCGGCTGAGCCCGTGGTTCAGCCTCTCGCGCACGCGCGGCGACACGCCGTTCGCGTTCGGCGCGCCGGATGACGGCACCAACCTGACGCTGATCCGCCGCGGGCGGACCGAATATGCGATCGCACTGCGCCGTGAAGGGCGGCGGCGCGGCAACGATCTCGTCCCCGGCCTGCCGGGTATCGGGCGGACGCTGGAACTGGGTGGCTCGATCGAGACATGGACCGGCGATCAGGTCCGCTGGCGCGGCGACGTGCGCAAGGGCGTCAACGGGCACAACGGCTGGATCAGCCAGCTCGGGATGGACTATGTCCGCCGCGATGGCGACGACTGGCTGGTGTCGCTGGGCCCGCGCGTCCTGATCGGCGACGGACGCTATCAACGCGCCTGGTTCGGCGTCGACGATCGCGCCGCCGCCGCGACCGGGCTGGCGCGTTACACGCCCAAGGCCGGGCTGCGTTCGCTGGCGTTGACCGGCAGCGCGTCGAAGGAAATCACGCGCCATTGGGGCGTCGAGACAAACGTGACCTACGAACGGCTGGTCGGTGGCGCCGCCGATTCGCCGATCATCCGCCGCGTCGATTCGGCGACGCAGCTACAGGTCGCGATCGGCGTGCATTACACCTTTTCGGTGCGGCTCCCCGATCGCGGCATCTTCCGCCTCATCCGGTGACGAAACAGCCCTCGCCGGCCAGCTTCAGCCGTGCGCAGAGATCGCTGGCGGCGGCGGCGTTGCCGGCGTTGACGCGCAGGCGATAGACGGTGCGACCCTTCACGACCGCCGGCTGGACGATCTTCTCGAGCGTCGCGACATAGCCGAAGCGGCGCGCGATCTGGCTCCATGCGGTGTTCGCGACCGCCTGGCTGGGAAAAGCGCCGAGCTGGACCATCGCCCCACCCGACGACGCGCCCGACACCTGCGTCGCGGGTGCGCTGACCGGGCGTTGCGCGCGCAGCGGCGCGGCCGCCTGCGGCACCGACACGCTGGCGGTCGACGCGCCGCTGGCGGTCGCCCCGGGGCCGGGCACGGGCGACGTGGCGCGGGCGACCGGCGCCTCGGGCACCTGCGCGAGATCGATCGCGGCATCGGTGTGGCTGCCGGCACTGGCGGCGATCGCCGAGTCGCCCTCGCCGATCACCTTCATCCCGCCGGGCTCGTCGGGGCGAATCTTATAGTCGCCGGCCGGGGCGGCGATCAGCCGCCCGTCGCCGCCGCTGCCCGAAAACTGCCAGCGATACAGGCCGAACAGGATCGCGGCGAGCACCAGCAACCCCACCGCGACCAGCGCGACGATCCGCCCGACCGGCACCGCATAGGGATCGTCGGCCTCGACGGTGTCGAGCCACGGCAGGCGATCCGCGTCGCTCATCCGGCCGATCGGCTCCCCCTCCCGCATCAGTGCATCTCCGCCACCGCCTCTACCCCCATGATGGCGAGGCCGTTTCGGATGATCTGGCCGATCGCGGCGGCGAGCGCCAGACGTGCCGCGGTGACCGCGTGATCGTCGGGTACCAGGAAGCGGCGGTCGGGGCGGTCGTTGCCGGCATTCCATAGCGAGTGGAATTCGGCCGCCAGATCATAGAGGTAGAAGGCGATGCGATGCGGCTCGCGCGCTGCCGCAGCGGTTTCCACGACGCGCGGGAACTGGCTGGCGAGCCGCACCAGCGCCAATTCCTCCGTATCAAGCCGGGACAGGTCGGCATTCTCGGCCGAAATACCTGCCTCCGCGGCGCGGCGGTGCAGCGAATGGACGCGCGCGTGCGCATATTGGACGTAGAAAACCGGGTTTTCCTTCGATGCCTCGACCACCTTGGCGAAGTCGAAGTCCATCTGCGCATCCGGCCGGCGCGTCAGCATCGTGAAGCGGACGACGTCCTTGCCGACCTCGCGCACCATGTCCGCCAGCGTCACGAAATTGCCCGCCCGCTTCGACATCTTGACCGGCTCGCCGCCGCGCAGCAGCCGCACCATCTGCACCAGCCGCACGTCGAAGCGCGTCTTGCCCCCGGTCAGCGCGGCGACCGCCGCCTGGATGCGCTTGACGGTGCCGGCGTGGTCGGCGCCCCAGATATCGATCAGCTGATCGGCGCTTTCGGCCTTCTGGAAATGATACGCCATGTCGGCGCCGAAATAGGTCCAGCTGCCGTTCGACTTGCGGATCGGGCGATCCTGATCGTCGCCGAACTGCGTCGAGCGGAACAGCGGCAGCTCGACCGGCTCCCAATCCTCGGGCGTCTCGCCTTTAGGCGCTTCGAGCACGCCGTCATAAATCAGGTCGCGCGCGCGCAGCACCGCCTCGGCAGCCTCGGGCTTCTTCGCCGCCTGCAACTCCGCCTCCGACGAGAAGACGTCGTGGTGGATGCCGAGCAGCGCGAGATCATCCTTGATGAGCACCAGCATCGCCGCGACCGCGCGGATGCGGAACAGCGCCAGCCACTCGCTCTCGGGCGCGGCGGCATAAAGGTCGCCGAACTCCTGCGCGAGCGCCTGCCCGACCGGCACGAGATAATCGCCCGGATACAGCCCCTCGGGGATCGCACCGACATCCTCGCCGAGCGCCTCGCGATACCGCAGGTGCGCCGAGCGTGCGAGCACGTCGACCTGTCCGCCGGCGTCGTTGACGTAATATTCGCGGACCACCTTGTGTCCGGCGAACTCGAGCAGGCTGGCGAGCGCATCGCCGACCACCGCGCCGCGGCAATGCCCCATGTGCATCGGCCCGGTCGGATTGGCGGAGACATATTCGATGTTCACCGACACGCCCTGCCCGCGCGTCGAGCGACCATAATCGCCACCCTCGCCGACGATCGTCGCAATCTCCTTGCGCCACACATCGTCGTGCAGCCGGAGGTTGATGAACCCCGGCCCTGCGACGGACACGTCGGCGACCTCCGGCAGCGCGCGCAATTCGCCCGCGAGCGCCTCTGCCAGCGCGCGCGGGTTGGTGCCGGCGGGCTTGGCGAGCACCATCGCGGCGTTCGTCGCCAGATCGCCGTGGGTCGCGTCACGCGGCGGCTCGACCGTGACGTTGCGGCGATCGAGGTCGGCCGGGAGTGTGCCGGCGGCGGTCAGCGCGTCGAGCGCGGTGTCGACATGGGCGGTGAAGCGGGTGAAAAGCGTCATGCCGCGCCGCTTAGCTCAAGGGCGAGGCGGACGCAAAATGCCGCTGCACCGGCTTGGTTGCAGCAATCGCAACGACGAATGCGCGACCGGCAATTGCGCTGTTGCAGTGCAGCAGGGATGCTGCAGCGCATCATCTCCAGACAAGGAAACGTCGCATGCGCTCCTCGCTCTCCCTCGCCCTGATCGCCGCTGCGCTGCTCCCCGCCGTTGCGGCCGCCGCACCGGTCGAGCGCAGCTTCACGCGCGATGGGCACACCTATGTCTATTCGCTGACCGCGAACCAGGACGGCACCACGCTGATCCAGGGCCATGAGGTCGGCAGCAGCAACGGTCGCTTCCGCCTGACCGTCAACGGCACGCGGGTGTCGGGGCAGGCCAACGGCCGCGACGTGTCGTTCCGCGCGGCACACCCGCTCGCGCCGGTGTCGGTCGCGACGAACTGATCTGGCGCCTCGTCAGCCTGGGTGTGACCCGGGAGGCGGATCGCTGAAATAGCCCGTCATCCCGGGCTTGACCCGGGATCCCGCTTCTACCGGCGACGGTCAGAAAGGAAGCGGGGTCCCGGATCAAGTCCGGGACGACGAAGAAAGTCCGTCACTGCGAGCCTAGCGAAGCAATGACGTTTCCGATCAGAAGCCTTCGGGCAGGTCGATCGCCCCGACCGTCTCGTGATAGCGCGACACCGCGTACCGATCGGTCATCCCGGCGATGAAGTCGGCTATGTGCCGGCTGATCCCCGGCTCGCTGTCCGGCAATCGCTCGCGCCATTCCTCCGGCAACAACCGCGGGTCGTCGCGATAGGCGGCGAACAGCCCCGACACGACGCGATGCGCCGCGCCCGCCGCCGCCAGCTGTCGTGGGTGGTGGTAGAGATTGGCGTACATGAAGCGCTTGAGCTCGCGCTCGGCGGTTGCCATCGACGGCGAGAAGCCGATCAGCGCGCGACCGGCGGCGCGCACGTCCTCGACGCTCGCGACGCCAGCATCCGCGATCCGCGCGCGCGATTCGGCGATCAGGTCGTTGACCATCGCGCCGATCTGGCTGCGGACCAGCTCGCCCGCCAGCCGTTCGCGCGGCAAGTCGGGGAAGCGCGCGGTGACGCGTCGCCAGCCGTCCGCGATCAGCGGCACCGCCTCGATCTGGTCGAGCGTCAGCAGCCCGGCGCGCAAGCCATCATCGATATCGTGATTGTCATAGGCGATGTCGTCGGCCAGCGCCGCGACCTGCGCCTCCAGCGAGGCATGGCTGGTCAGCTCCAGCGCCCCCTCGGCATCCGCTTCCGCCAGCGCCCAGGCCGGCACCGCGATCGGGCCGTTGTGCTTGGCGAGCCCCTCCAGCGTCTCCCACGTCAGGTTGAGCCCCGGCCAGCGCGGATAGGGGCGCTCGATCCGCATCAGCGTGCGCAGCGTATGGCCGTTGTGGTCGAACCCGCCCGCCGCGCCCATCGCCTGCCGCAGCGCGTCCTCGCCGGCATGGCCGAACGGCGGGTGGCCGATGTCATGCGCGAGACACAGCGCCTCGGTGAGATCCTCGTTGAGCCCCAGCACGCGCGCGATCGTCCGCCCGATCTGCGCGACCTCGAGGCTGTGAGTCAGGCGGACACGGAAATGATCGCCGTCGGGCGCGAGGAACACCTGCGTCTTGTGGCGCAGGCGGCGGAAGCTGATCGAGTGGATGATCCGGTCGCGGTCGCGCTGGAACGCGTCGCGTGGGCCGCGATCGGCGCTTTCCTCGCGGTGCAGCCGCCCGCGGCTGCGCGCCGGATCCGCCGCCCACGGCGCGAGCGCGGCCATGTTACTTGCCGCCCAGCTTCGTCATCTTCTGCCCGGCCTCGCTGGTGAAGGTGAAAGCAGACAACCCCTGCTTCTTCAGCGTGTTGACCATCGCACGAGCCTCGGCCTCGGTCTTGTACGGCCCGGTGACCAGCCGGTTGGTGGCGCGGTTCGACACCGTATAGGCGCGCTTGCCGGCAAGCGCATCGGCCTTGCCCTGCACGTTCTTCCACGCCTTGGGCAGATCACCTTCGTTGGCGCCGCTGGCGACCTGTACCCAGATCCGCTCGGGCTCGGCGCGTGCGGCCTTCTTTTCGGCGGCTTCCTTGGCGGCGGCCTCCTTCTTCGCCTTTTCCGCGGCGAGTTCCTTCGCGCGCGCCTTGCGATCGAGCGGCCTGGCCGCCGGCTTGGCGGCAGGCTTCTCCTCCGGCTCATCGGCGGCGGCGACCGCCTTTTGCGAGAGGCGCTTGACGGCGGCGAGCTTGGTGCGCTTCTGCTCGTCGGCGGCGGCATTGCGCTCGGCGGTCCGCGCGGCTTCGTCCAGCGTCGCGGCGGACGGCGCCGGCGGGGCGACCACCGGCACGCGCTGCGCCCCCGGCATCGGCGCGACGCCGAGCTCGGCGGCCGGCACCGAGATGCCCGCGACGATCCGGGCGAGGATCGAATCCTCGCTGATCCGCGGCGGGCTGACGCGCAGCGGCGGCGCGCGGCGTGTGATCTCGCGACGCGGCGGCGTGGTCGTCGCGGCGGCGAGTTGCGGCGCCGGCGGAGGGGTAGCGGTTCGCGCAGGAACCGGCTGTGCCGACGCGACGGCGGTCGGCGCAGACGCGCGCGCCGGTGCGGGTGTGGGTGTCGCGGCGGCGACCTGAGGCGTCGGCCGAGCGGTTTCGATCACGGGTTGCGGAGCCGGACGCGACGCTTCCACCGCCGCCTGCTGCACGGGCGGCACGGGGACGGGTGCGGGTGTGGATGCGGGTGTGGCGGGGGTCGGCACCGGCGCACGCGTGTTCGCCGCCGCCAGTTGCGCCTCGGCGCGGTCGCGGCGGCGTTGCTCGCTGCGCGACAGCTTCTTCTGCGACGTCGGCAGCGGCTGAACCGTGGGTGCGATCGCGGCGACCTGCGTGCGCGCCGGCGTCACCGCCAGCGGCGTCAGCGGCGGCACCATCCGCGCATCGGCGAGCCGCGCCGGGGTCGGCGCGACTTCGCCGAAATGGACCGCGAACGCGCGATCGACCGGCGACAGCGACGGCAGTCGCTGGAAGAATGCCGCCAGCCCGCCCGCCATGCCGCGCGGCATCATGCTGGTCGCGATCTTGTTCGCGCCCGGCACGTCACCGTTCATCGCGAGGATGAAAGCGCGCGCACGCCATGCGCCGCGATCCTGCCGGCGCAGCAACGTCTCGATTTCCGCCAGCGCCTCGTCGCGGCGCCCCGAGATGCCGAGCGACAGCGCGTAGCGGCGGCGGATCTCATCCTCCTTCGCGGCCTCGCGTCCGCCCTGCGCCAGCGCGAGGCGATAGTCCTGCTGCGCGCGTTCCTGCTCGCCGATCAGATCATAGGCGAGGCCGCGATCGTCGGCATATTGCGGCATCGGCGCGCCTTGCCGCTGCGCCTGTTCGAAATAGCGCAGCGCCTCGCCCGGCCGCTCACCGTTGACGAGGATGCGCGCGATGCCCGCCTTGACGCGGCCGTTGTTGGGATCGACCGCCTCGGCGCGCTTGTAGAGTGCGGCGGCGGCGGTCGCATCGCCGAGCGCGAACGACAGGTCGCCCGCCTCGATCAGCGCCGACAGGTCGCGCGGCGCACTGCCGAGCCGACGCACGACATCGGCGAGCCGGTCGGCGTCGGGGTTGGGAGTCGCGACGACCTCCTGCGCGGTTGCGTGCCCCGCGCCGACGATCGTACCCGCGGCAAGCGCCACCGCGAGGCACCCGGCGAGCGGAAAACGTCCCGATCGCGATCGAGCGATATGGGTCATGCGCAAAGCTCCCCGCGCCCACCCGCGACGGAGCAGGACGGATCGGAAAAAGAAGGTGTCGAAATCGCGGCGCCACCGTCGCCCGCATCGATCACCACGGACCCGGTGGCGACGAGGGCAGGCGGACGGAAGGTCATCGCGCCATAGAGCGTGTCGCCACCGGGCCGGCAATGACATGGCCGACCCGGCTGCGACGAAGCGAGCCTGTACGGCGGTGCGCGGTCGGTCCGCGCGCCGCCGCCGCAGCCGTTACTGGTTGTTCTGGCGGTGCAGGAAGCGCGGCAGATCGCCCGGCTCGCGCCCGTCGTCCTCGACCGCGCGGCCACCGGCATTGCGGGTCGCGTTCTGCATCCGCTCGAACAGCGTGCCGCCCAGCTTGACGCGCGGCTGTGCGGGGGCGGGCGTCTCTTCCTCGGCACCCGGCGCGAGGAAGCGGCGCCGCTGCGCGTCACCCGCCGGCGGCGTGGCGGGCATCAGCGACTCCGCCCCCAGTACCAGTTCGTCCTCGGCCGGGCGCGCCGGCGAGGGATCGACGTTCGCGCCACCGTTGGCCGGCGGCACGCCCTCGGCCATCGCGCCGGCGGCGGCGCCGCTCGGTTGCTGCGGCGGGACGGCCGGGGTCGGCTCGTAAGCGACCGGCTGCGGCGCGGGGGTCGCGGCCGGCGCGGCGGCGGCTGGCGCCGGGGCGGCATCGGTGCGACGCGGCGCGGAGAAGCTGAACGTGCGCGGCGGCTCGGACGGCGCGCTGGCGGCGGCGGGGGCCGTCGCCTGACCGACACTCTCTATACCGGTCGCGACCACCGAGACGCGGATCTTGCCTTCCAGCTCCGGGTTGAACGCCGAACCCCAGATGATGTTCGCGTCCGGATCGACCAGCTCGCGGATGTGGTTGGCGGCCTCGTCGACCTCGAGCAGGCGCATGTCGTCGCCGCCGGTGATCGAGACGATCACGCCCTTGGCGCCCTGCATCGACACGCCGTCGAGCAGCGGGTTGGCGATCGCCTTCTGCGCGGCGATCAGCGCACGGTCGTCACCTTCCGCCTCGCCGGTCCCCATCATTGCCTTGCCCATCTCTTGCATCACCGAGCGGACGTCGGCGAAGTCGAGGTTGATGAGGCCGGGCATGACCATTAGGTCGGTGATGCCGCGCACGCCCTGCTGCAGCACCTCATCGGCCATTTCGAAGGCCTGCTTGAACGTGGTGTTGGCGTTGGCGACCAGGAACAGGTTCTGGTTCGGGATCACGATCAGCGTGTCGACGAACTTCTGCAATTCCTCGATGCCCGCATCGGCCGACTTCGCGCGGCGATTGCCCTCAAAGCTGAACGGCTTGGTCACGACGCCGACCGTCAGGATGCCCATGTCGCGCGCCGTCTTGGCGATCACCGGGGCCGCGCCGGTGCCGGTGCCGCCGCCCATGCCCGCGGCGATGAAGCACATGTGGCTGCCCTCGAGCAGCCGGCCCAGCTCCTCGATCGTCTCCTCGGCCGCGGCGCGCCCGATCTCGGGACGGCTGCCCGCGCCCAGCCCCTGCGTGATCTTCGCGCCGAGCTG
The DNA here is from genome assembly GCA_036946405.1 of Sphingomonas phyllosphaerae. Classification (NCBI taxonomy): domain Bacteria; kingdom Pseudomonadati; phylum Pseudomonadota; class Alphaproteobacteria; order Sphingomonadales; family Sphingomonadaceae; genus Sphingomonas; species Sphingomonas phyllosphaerae. Next base: position 3,649,836 of record JAQIJC010000001.1, read on the forward strand.
GATCTTCTGCTCCGCCTCGGACTGCTTGAGCGCCTGCGCGTCGGTGTTCGCGACGAGGAAGTTCACGCCCTGCACGTCCGCGCGCATCATATTGGCGATCGCGTTGCCGCCGGCGCCACCGACGCCGATCACGGTGATCCGCGGGGTCAGATCGTCGAGATCGGGCGTGATGAATTCGATGCTCATCGCAACATTACTCCGTCCGCCCGCGTCGCTGATTTCATAACGGGCCGTTTACACCGATGTGCAACATGCGGGCGCGCGGTGAAAGAGGAAACACCGCGAAACGCCCTGTTGTCGCGTCAATAATTCGCCTTCGCGGCCTGCACGAGCTTCCAGAAGCCGCGCAACCCCCTCTGACGGTGGACCATTTGCTGCGTCGGCGCGAGGCCGCGCAGGTCGATGGGATCGCTGGCGGCGAAGAACGCCAGCCCGGCCAGCGTCGCGAAACCGGGACCGGAATGCGCCTCCGGCAGCCCGGTCAGCCCGCGCGGGCGGCCGATCCGCACCGACCGCCCCAGCGCCTGCTGCGCATAGTCGGCGATCCCCTTCAACTCGGCGCCGCCACCGGTCAGCACCACCTGCCGCCCAACCGGTCCCTCGAACTTTAATTCCTTGAGCGCCGACTGGATTTCGCCGACCAGATGCTCCAGCCGCAGCCGGATCACCGCGATCAGCGCTGCCTTGGTGATCTGGAGCGCTTCGGAATCCTCTTCCTGCGTGCGCTCGCGAATCGTCACCATCTCGTGATTGTCGCGCGGCGAGGCGTTGGCCGAGCCGTGGAAGCATTTGATCCGCTCGGCCTGCAAGCGCGTGGTGCCGAAGGCGGAAGCGATATCGTCGGTGATGTCGGCCGCGCCGAACGGGATCGACTTGAGCCCGACCAGCATCGATCCCGCGAACAGCGAAACGTTGGTGATCCCCGCGCCGATCTCGACGAGCGCGACGCCCAGATCGCGTTCCTCGCTGGTGAGGCAGGCGAGCCCGGTCGCGACCGGCGCGGCGATGATCGACTTGACCTCCAGATGCGCCGAGCGGACGCACAGGTCGAGGTTGCGCACCGGCGAGCCGTCGGCGGCGATGACGTGGATGTGGACGCCGAGCCGGTCGGCATGGAGCCCGAGCGGCTTCTTCACCCCGGTCAGCCCGTCGAGCGTGTAGAGCGCGGGCTGCGCGTGGAGCACCATCCGCCCCTGCGGATCGATCGACTGCCGCCCTTCGTGGAGCAGCGCGTCGATATCGGCCTGTTCGATGCGCATCCCGCCCAGCTCGGCCTCGATGAACGCCTCGTCGCTGACCAGCCCGCCCGCCGAGAAGCCCGCCCAGACGTTTTCGATGTTGAAGCCGGCGATCCGCTCCGCCTGTTCGACCGCCTCGCGCACCGCGACCTCGGTGGCGCTCATGTCGGCGATATAGCCGCGCTTGACGCCGCGGCTCTCGCGCTGGCCAGTGCCGAGCACGTTGAGTTCGCCGCCATCGCCCTTTTGCGCGATCATCGCCGATACCTTGGACGATCCGATGTCCAGCGCGGTAATCAGGCCGTCGGGTGCCACCTTCGCCATCGCTCTACCCCCTCATGCTTCGCCGGAACGCAGCGCTTCCCCGGCGCGCGCCTCGATCGTTCGGTCGTTGTCGCCGATCACGTTGTTGCCCGTCGCCGCCGCGGCATCGGCAGGCGGGTCGTTGCGGCCGTCGTCCGCGACCTGTTGCTTGTCCTGCCCCGCGCGACGCGCATACATTTTGGCCGGATCGCGCAGGTCGAAGCGCAGCCAACCCTTGCCGAGCAACGGATCCGCGCCATCCATCTGCGCGAACTTGATGAGCGCCTGCGGCGCGCCGTCCTGCGGCAGCGCCAGCGTCTCGCCGGTCGTGAAGGTCAGATCCCAGCGACGGTTGCCGACCCAGGTCGCGGCGCGGATGCGCGGGCGCAGCGCGGGGGCGGCGGCGAGCAGCGCCTGATAGCCCGGCTCCTGCTGGTTCGCGCCGGGGCCGATCACCAGCGGCAGATCGGGCATGTGCGTCGGCGCGACCGGCGCGAGCAGCCGCCCGGTCGCGTCGATCAGCGTCAATTGCCCCTTGTCCTGCCAGATCGCCGCCGGCTCGCGCTCGGTGATGTGGATCACCAGCCGGTCGGGCAACCGCCGCGCGACATAGGCGTCGGAAATCCAGCCATAGGCAAGCAGCCGGTCGCGGACGCGCTCCAAATCGACGCGCAGCATCGCGCGCGACGACTGATCCTCCAGCGCGACCGCATAGACCGTCTCGCGGTCCATCCGCTTCAGCCCGGTGATGTCGACTTGCTCGACGCGCAGCCCGGCGCGTCCCGCCGCCTCAGCGACGCCAGCGCCGATCGCCTGCGGCACGCCGAGCAGGTTGGCGACGAACAAGGTCGCGACGCCGACCCCGCCCAGCACCGTCCACGTCACCGCCTTGCGCAGCGCGTCCTCGCTGATCGGCATCTTCGCGAGCAGCCGGTCGCCGAGCGACGCCTTGGGCACGCGGCGACGGTTGGGGGTCGGGCGACGCCCCGGCGGTGCCGCGCCGCGCTTGATCGTGCGGCTCATGAACGGAGCGCCTCATCGACGATCGCCTGCACCAGCTCGGGATAGCTCATGCCGGTATGGCGCGCCTGTTCGGGGACGAGGCTGAGCGGGGTCATGCCCGGCTGGGTGTTCACTTCGAGCAGGAACAGCCCGTCAACGCCGCGCTCGTCATCCCAGCGGAAGTCGGAACGGCTGGTGCCGCGACAGCCGAGCACGCGATGTGCCTGCAACGCCAGCGCCATGCACGCCTGCGTGATCTCGTCAGGGATCTCGGCCGGAAAGATATGGTCGGTCATCCCGTCGGTATATTTGGCGTCGTAATCGTACCATCCGGACTTCGGTCGCAATTCGGTGACGCCGAGCGCCCGATCGCCGAGCACAGCGGTGGTCAGCTCGCGCCCGCGTACATAGGGTTCGGCGAGCAGTTCCTCGAATTCCTGCCACGGCCCGGTCGCATCGCGCGCGATCGGGTTGCCGTAATTGCCCGCATCGGTGACGATCGCCACCCCGACCGACGAGCCCTCGTTGACCGGTTTCAGCACATAGGGGCGCGGCAGCGGATCGGCGTCGTGCACGTCGGCGCTTTTCACGATCCGCCCGCCGGGCATCGGGATGCCGGCGGGGACCAGCACCTGCTTGGTCAGCACCTTGTCGATCGCGATCACCGAGGTGGCGAGCCCGGAATGCGTATAGCGCAGGCCCATCAGGTCCATGAGCCCCTGCACGCTCCCGTCCTCGCCCGGCGTGCCGTGGAGCGCGTTGAAGACGAGGTCGGGGTTTGTTTCCGCGAGCCTGGCAGCGACGTCGCGCGCCATGTCGATGCGCGTCACGCGGTGGCCGAGCGACTCGAGCGCGTCGGCGACACCGTTGCCGGATGAGAGCGATACCTCGCGCTCGGCCGACCAGCCGCCCATCAGGACCGCGATGTGGAGGGTCATGCTCCCTCTCCCCGTTGGGGAGCATCGGGTGAACAGCGCGCCTCGCTGTTCAGATCAGGCTGGGAGCCTGATCGACCCGATGCTGGCTGGGGTGAGGGGTCGATGTCTCGCAGAGAGGTCGGGCTCGGTGAGACATGAGCCCCTCTCCCAACCCTCTCCCCGGAGGGGAGAGGGCTAATCGCCTCCACCAAACCCACCCGCTGTATCTCCCATTCCAGTTCCACACCGCTCGCCGCCTTCACGCGCGCCCGGACATCCTCACCCAACGCCTCGATATCCGCACTGCTCGCGCTGCCGAGATTGAGCAGGAAGTTCGTATGCTTCTCGCTGACCTGCGCATCCCCCCGCCGCAACCCGCGACACCCGGCTTCATCGACCAAAGCCCAAGCCTTATGCCCATCGGGATTCTTGAACGTCGACCCGCCGGTTTTCGAGCGCAGTGGCTGCGACGCCTCGCGCGCGGCGGCGATCCGGTCCATCTCGGCCTGGATCGCGGCGGGTTCGCCGGGCTGGCCGCGGAAGGTGGCGGCGATCACCACCGCGCCCTCCGGCAGGTCGGAATGGCGATAGGTATAGCCCAGCGCACCCGCCGCCAGCGTCCGCCGCTCGCCCGAGCGCAGCACCACTTCGGCCTCGACCAGCACGTCGGCGGTTTCGCGCCCATAGGCCCCGCCGTTCATCCGCACGAACCCGCCGACCGTGCCGGGGATCGAGCGCAGGAACTCCAGCCCCGCCACCCCGGCGTCGCGCGCGGTGGAGGATACGAGGATGCCGCTCGCCCCACCGCCGCAGCGCAGCGTCACCGCGTCGAGCGCGGCGGCGGTTGCGAACGGCTTGCCGAGCCGGACCACCACGCCGGGCACCCCGCCATCGCGAACGATCAGGTTCGAGCCGAGCCCGAGCGGCATGACCGGCACCGCCGGATCGAGCGCCGCGAGGAACGCGCACAAATCGTCGGCATCGGCGGGCTCGAACAGCCACTCCGCCGCCCCACCCGCCTTGAACCAGACGAGTGGCGCCAGCGGGGCGTGCGGCGTCAGCCGCCCGCGGACCTCGGGAAGCGCGCTCACCACGGTCCGGCGCGCCACAATTGCGCCCACGCCTGCCACGCCGCCATGTTCGCCTCGCCCGCACGCCGCGTCGCCTCCTGCGCCGCGATCAGCGCCGCACCCGCATCGCTAGCGTGGCGACCGGCCTCCAGCGCGCGGCGCTGGGTGTCGAGAAGCTGCTTCTGCCAGTTGATCGCGGCGTCGAACCAGTTGGTCATGCGCGTTCCCCGATCGCGGCGGCCAGCCCGGCCGCCCATTTGGTGATGTCGCCCGCACCGAGGCAGATCACCTGATCGCCCGCGCGCACCTCGTCCGCCAGCACGTCGGCCAGCGCGGCGGCATCCGCCACCACCGCCGCCTGGCGATGCCCACGCTCCTGCAACCCCGCGACCAGCGCCTCGGCATCGACGCCCGGCACCGGCGCTTCACCAGCGGCATAGACCGGGGTGACATAGACCTGATCGGCGTCGTTGAACGCGCCGCGGAAGTCCTCCATCAGATTGCCGAGCCGCGAGTAGCGATGCGGCTGCACGACCGCGATCACTCGCCCCTGCGCACTCTCGCGCGCGGCGGCGAGCACCGCGCGGATCTCGACCGGGTGGTGGCCGTAATCGTCGATGATCGTTGCGCCGCTTACCTCGCCGACCTTGGTGAAGCGCCGCTTGACGCCCGAGAAGCGCTCAAACCCCTTCTGGATCGTCGCGTCGTCGATCCCCAGCTCCAGCGCGACGCCGATCGCGGCGAGCGCGTTCTGGACGTTGTGCCGCCCCGGCATCGGCAGGTCGATCCCCTCGATCGAGCGCACCGCGCCGTCGCGCGCGCGGACCTGCGCCTCGAAGCGGTTGCCGCCCGGATAGGGCGTGACGTTGACCTCCGCGCACGTCCGCCGACGCCGCAAAGCCATAGGTGACGATCCGCCGGTCGCGGACGCGCGGGATCAACGCCTGCACCTCGGGATGGTCGAGGCACAGCAGCGCCGCGCCGTAGAAGGGCACGTTCTCGACGAACTCGACATAGGCGTCTTTGGCGCGGTCGAAGTTGCCATAATGGTCGAGATGCTCGGGATCGATGTTGGTGACGACCGCGATCGTCCCATCGAGCCGCAGGAAGCTGCCGTCGCTCTCGTCGGCCTCGACCACCATCCAGTCGCTCGCGCCCAACCGCGCGTTCGAGCCGTAGCTGTTGATGATCCCGCCGTTGATGACGGTCGGATCGACCCCGCCGGCATCGAACAGCGCCGCGACCATCGAGGTCGTCGTGGTCTTGCCGTGCGTCCCCGCGACCGCGACCGTCGACTTCAGCCGCATCAGCTCGGCGAGCATTTCGGCGCGGCGCACAACCGGGATCCGGTTGCGCAGCGCCGCCTCGACCTCGGGGTTGCCGCGCTTCACCGCGGTCGAGGTCACGACCACCGCGACGCCTTCGACGTTGGCGGCGTCATGCCCGATCGTCACCGCGATGCCGCGCGCGCGCAATCCCTCGATCACATAGCCCTCGGCGACGTCGGAGCCCTGCACCTTGTAGCCGAGATTGTGCATCACCTCGGCGATGCCGGACATGCCGATCCCGCCGATCCCGACGAAATGAATCGTGCCGATGTCGGTCGCGACCCCCTTCATGCGAACGCCTTCCGCGTCTGCGCCTTGCCGACCTTGATACGTGCGCGCGGCGCGTCGAGGCTCTCAACCAGATCGGCGAGATCGGTAACGGCGTTGGGCGCACCGCACGAACGCGCGCGCGTCGCGGCGTTGCCGAGCGCTTCGGGGTCAAGTCCGAGTTTCTGCATCTGCTTGGCGAGTTCCGTCGGCGTGAAGGCGGTCTGCTGAATGGTGCGCGCGCCGCCCGCGGCGGTGATCTCGCGCGCATTTGCGGTCTGGTGGTCGTCGGTCGCCGAGGGCAGCGGCACGAGGATCGCGGGACGCCCGGCGGCGGTCAGCTCGGCGATCGTCGACGCCCCCGCGCGGGCGATGACGAGGTGCGACCAGCCCAATTGCTCGGGCAGATCGGGGAGATAGGTGGCGAGATCGGCGGCGATGTCGAGGCTGGCGTATTTCTCACGCACCGCGTCGATATCCTCGATCCGCGCCTGATGCGTGACCTGCAAGCGGCGGCGGAACGCGACCGGCAACAGCGCCAACCCGTCGGGCACCACCTGGCTCAGCACCGACGCGCCCTGGCTGCCCCCGGTCACCAGCACGCGGAAGATGCCGTCCTCGTCGGGCACCGGATAGGGCTTAGCGCGCAACGCCAGCACGCTCTCGCGCACCGGATTGCCGATCAGATGCGCCTTGGCGCGGTGCCGCGGGGTGAGCCGCTCGGTCTCGGCATAGCTGGTCGCGATCGCATCGACGCGCCCCGCCACCAGCCGGTTGACCCGGCCCAGCACCGCATTCTGCTCATGGACCGCGGTCGGGATCTTCTCCGCGAACGCCGCCGACAGCGCCGGAAAGGCGGGATAGCCGCCGAAGCCGACCACCGCCGCGGGCTTGAAGGTGCGGTACAGGTCGCGCGCGGACTTGCGTCCCTCCACCATCAGCCGGGCCGCCTTCGCCCAGCCGAGCGGCCCGCCCGCGAAGCGCCCGGCGGGGATGACATGCGTCTGCACGCCCTCGAACAGCCCGGGGAAGCGCACCCCGCGCGCATCGCTGACCAAAGCGACGCGGTGCCCGCGCTTCATCAGCTCGGCCGCCAGCGCGGCGGCGGGCACCATATGCCCGCCGGTCCCGCCGGCGGCGAGCACGTAGTGGCGGGGGCGGAAGTCGCGGACCTGCGTCATTCGGCGCTCCAGCGTTGCTGCGCGATATACGGACTGCGCAGCAGGAACGGATTGCGGCGCGTAAAGGCGAGCAATAGCCCCATCCCCATCGACAGCGCGACCATCGACGACCCGCCATAGCTGATGAACGGCAGCGTCATCCCCTTCGACGGCGCCAGCCCGGTGTTGACCGCCATCGAGATCAGCGCTTGCGCGCCGAACTGCACCGCCAGCCCGGAGGCGGCGAGCAGGCGGAACGGGTCCTGTTCGTCGAGCAGCTTGACGAACACCCGCACCACGATCGCGAGGAACGCCAGCCCGACGATCATGCACGCCAGCAAGCCGAACTCCTCGCCGATCACCGAGAAAATATAGTCGGTATGCGCCTCGGGCAGCCCGTATTTGACCGTCCCCGCGCCCGGCCCGGTTCCGAACCAGCCGCCGGAGGTCAGCGTGTTGTGCGCGGCATTGGTCTGGAAGTGATCGGCCGCGCCCTCGCCCTCGACGCCGGGAAACAGGAAGGCGTCGATCCGCTTGCGCGCGGTGCTGTAGAACAGATAGGCCGCGATCAGCGCGACCGGCACCATCGACAGGAAGCCGAAGATCACCCGGGTCGGCGTCCCCGCGATCGTCACCAGCGCCAGCCAGATCACGCAGAACATCACGGTCTGCCCGAAATCGGGCTGCAGCATCAGCAGCATCGCGATCAATCCGGTCAAAGCGGCGGTGATCGCGGTCACCGGCAGCTCGGCATCGCGCGACTTGAACGACAGCAGCCACGCGACCGTCACGACGAAGAACGGTTTGAGAAATTCGGACGGCTGAAACTGCGCGAACCCGAACCCGACCCAGCGCCGCGCGCCGTTGACGCTGACCCCGAGGAACGGCACCAGCACCATCAATGCGACGCACACCGCCGCCCCGATCAGCGACATGCGCCGCGCCATCGTCAGCGGCAACATCGACACGCCGAACAGCACCGGCAGCGACACCGCCACCCACATCACCTGCCGCCAGAAATAATGCAGCGGCGCGAAGTGGAGATGCTCGCCCGAATAGCGCGTCGCGCTGACCGGCGAGCCGGCGGCGACCGCGATCAGCCCGATCGCGATCAGGAACAAGGCGAGCAGCAGCAGCACGCGGTCGATATCCCAGAACCACGTCCCCAGCGGCGACGGATCGCCGCGCCCGCCGCGGTTGCGCAGCGAGACACCGGGACGCGCCGGCTCGGTTCGGGTCGCGCTCATGCCAGCTCCTCCACCGCCGCGCGGAAGGCCGCGCCCCGTTGCTCGAAATCGCGAAACTGATCGAACGAGGCGGCGGCGGGCGACAGCAGCACCACGTCGCCGCGCTCGGCCTCCTGCGCCGCCAGCTTCACCGCGCGCTCCAGCGTCTCAACCTCGGCAACCGGCACCTGCCCGCGCAGCACCGCGGCGAAGCGCGGCCCGCCCTCACCGATCGTATAAGCACGCACGACATTGCCGAGGTGGGGCACGCAGGCATCGAGATCGTCGCCCTTCACCTTGCCGCCGAGAATCCAGTGGATGCGCGGGAAGGCGGCCAGCGCGGGCGCGGCGCTTTCGGGGTTGGTCGCCTTGCTGTCGTTGATCCACGCCACGCCGTTCAGCGTCGCGATCCGCTCCATGCGGTGCGGCAGCCCTGTGAAAGCTTCGAGCGCGCGCTCGATCGTCTCGGCGTCGACGCCCAGCGCCTCGGCGACCGCGACCGCGGCCTTGGCATTCTGTTCGTTGTGCGGGCCTTGCAGCGACGGCCAGCACGCCTGCTCGCCGGGCAGCGGCACGCCGTCGATGAAGCGGACGTTCAGCCCCTCCGGCGCGTTCGCGAGCACGTCATGCTCGGCCTCCGCTTCATAGTCGACGATCGCGAGGTGCGCGGGCGACTGCATCGCGAACAGCCGCGCCTTGCTGGCGGCGTACGCCTCGAAACCATCATAGCGATCGAGATGGTCGGGGGTGACGTTGAGCAGCACCGCGACGTCGCAGTCGAGCGTCTGCGTCAGGTCGATCTGGTAGCTCGACAGTTCGAGCACGTAGACGCCGCCTTCCGGCAGCGGTTCCTGCGCGAGGATCGGCAGGCCGATGTTACCGCCCATCAGCGTTGGGATGCCGGCGGTGTCGAGGATGTGGTGGACCAGCGCCGTCGTGGTCGACTTGCCGTTGGTGCCGGTGATCCCGACGACCTTGTGTGCGGGCAGGTCGGCGCGGGCCTGCGCGAACAGCTCGATGTCGCCGATGATCGGCACGTCCACGGCGCGCGCCGTCGCGGCGAGCGGGTGCGTGTTGAGCGGCACGCCGGGCGAGACGACGAGCGCGTCGACGGTGGCGAGGTCGAGTGTCTCGAGATCAATTACTTCAAGCCCTCTCCCCTCCGGGGAGAGGGTTGGGTGAGGGGCAGGGGTCTCACCGAGACCGTCTTCTCTGCGAGGCACCGACCCCTCACCCCAACCCTCTCCCCGGAGGGGAGAGGGAGTCAGGGCATCACGCTTGGCGACATCGCTATCCCACGCCAACACCGTCGCCCCGCCCGCGAGCAACGTACGAACGGTCGCGGCGCCCGAGCGTGCCAGCCCGAGCACCGCATAATGTTTCCCCGCCCAGGCGCGCGAGACGATCATCGCAGCTTCAACGTCGACAGCCCGGCCAGCGCCAGCACCAGCGAGATGATCCAGAAGCGGATCACCACCGTCGGCTCGCTCCACCCCAGTTGCTCGAAATGATGGTGGATCGGGGCCATGCGGAAGATGCGCTTGCCGGTGCGCTTGTACCAGAACACCTGGATGATGACCGACAGCGCCTCGACCACGAACAGCCCGCCGATGATCCCCAGCACGATCTCGTGATGCGCGACCACCGCGATCGTACCGAGCGCGCCGCCCAGCGCGAGGCTGCCGGTATCGCCCATGAACACCGCCGCCGGAGGGGCATTATACCACAGGAACGCCAGCCCGCCGCCGATCACCGCGCCGCAGAAGATCGCCAACTCGCCCGCGCGCGGCACGTGCGGGATGCCGAGATAGTCGGCGAATTTCACGTTGCCGGCCAGATAGACGATCAACAGGAACGCGACGCTGGCGATGATGACCGGCATCGTCGCCAGCCCGTCCAGCCCGTCGGTCAGGTTCACCGCATTGCCGAACGCGACGATCGTGAACGCGGCGAAGATCGGGTAGAAATAGCCGAGGTCGATGAAGTAGCGGCTGGTGAACGGGAAATAGAGGCCGGAGCCATTTTCCTGCATCACGATCCACGCTGCCACGCCCGCGATCGCGAATTCCAGCAACAGCCGCACGCGGCCGGAGACGCCCGCGGTGCTGGCCTTGCGCACCTTGTCGTAATCGTCGAGGAAACCGATCGCGCCGAAGCCAAGCGTGACGAACAGGCACGCCCAGACGAACGGGTTGCGCAGGTCCATCCAGATCAGCACCGACAGCACGAGGCTGGTGAGGATCATCAGCCCGCCCATCGTCGGGGTGCCGCGCTTGGCGAGATGCGTCTGCGGACCGTCGGCGCGGATCGGCTGCCCCTTGCCTTGCCGGACGCGCAGCCAGCCGATGAAGCGCGGGCCGATGATGAGCCCGATCAGCAGCGCGGTGGCGATTGCCGCACCGGCGCGAAACGTCTGATAGCGGATCAGGTTGAACCCGCCCGCGAAACCGAGTTGTTCGGCGATCCAGTACAGCAACTCAACTCATCCCGTTGGCAAGGCCGCTGACCAGCCGCGACAGGCCGACGCCGTTCGATCCCTTCACGAGCAAGGTGTCGCCCGGGCGGATCAGCGCCCGCACGCGATCGAGCGCCTGGCCGGCATCGGGCACATGGACGAAATCGACCCGTCCCTCAAGCGCCGCGGCCAGCGGGCGCATCGCCTCGCCGACCAGCACGGCCGCTTCGACGCGCGCCGCGACGACGTCGTCGGCGAGCCCGGCGTGGAAATCCGCCGACCCCTCGCCCAGTTCGCGCATTTCGCCGAGCACCGCGACGTGCCGGCCACCGGCCTGCTCGAGCACCGCCAACGTCGCGCGCATCGATGCGGGATTGGCGTTGTAGCTCTCGTCGATCACGGTCGCCTCGCCGTCCCCGACGCGCACCGTCAGCCGCGCGCCGCGCCCCGGCAGCCCACCCAGCTCGCCCAGCGCCAGCCCGGCGAGCGCCAGATCGGCACCCACCGCATCCGCTACAGCCAGCACCGCGAGCGCGTTCGACACCCAATGCCGCCCGGGCTGCGCGATCGTGAAACTCAGCTCGCGCCCACCGACACGCGCGGTGACGAAGGTGCCGCCGCTGCGCACCACCATCGCATCGCTGGCGCAGACATCGGCCTCGCGGTTGAGCCCGAAGGTGACGATCCGCCCGGCATAGGGCTTGGCGGCGTCGATCAATCGCTCGCGATGCGGGCTGTCGAAGGGCACGATCGCGGTCCCGCCGGGCTCCAGTCCGCGGAAAATTTCACCCTTCGCATCCGCGATCGCGCTTTCGTCGGGGAAGAATTCGGTATGCGCGGGCGCGATCGCGGTCACCAGCGCGACATGCGGGCGCACCAGCGTGGTCAGATGCGCCAGCTCGCCGGGATGGTTCATCCCCATCTCCAGCACCGCAAAGTCGGTGTCGGCGGGCATCCGCGCGAGGCTGAGCGGGACACCGGTGTGATTGTTGTAGCTCTTCACCGAGCGATGCGCGCGGACGCCGGGTGCCCGGTCGAGCGTCGCGAACAGCGCTTCCTTGGTCGAGGTCTTGCCGACCGAGCCGGTGACCCCGATCACCTTGCCCGCCACCCGCGCACGCGCGGCCCGGGCGAGATCCTCGAGCGCGGCGAACGTGTCGTCGACGCGCACCGCCGGGTGCGCGGTCGGCTGCGACACGATCGCGCCGCCCGCCCCTTGCGCGAACGTCTGGTCGAGGAAGCGATGGCCGTCAGTCGCCTGTCCGGCCAGCGCGATGAACAGGTCGTGGTCGCCGACCTCACGCGAATCGAACGCGACGCCGTCGACGGTGAAGTCGGCGGTAGCAGTGCCGCCGGTGGCGGCGGCGATCTCGGCGGCGGTCCAGAGCGTCATGCGCGCGGCCTAGCGGAAGCGGCACGAGCAGGAACAGCGGCCACACCACCGTTCGCCCTGAGCTTGTCGAAGGGCGTGTCACGCGCGACACGTGCTTCGACAAGCTCAGCACGAACGGTGGCGTGGGCGGGGCTCATGCCGCCACCTCGCGCGCGACCGTCACGTCGTCGAACGGCAGCACGAGGTCGCCGACGATCTGTCCCTGCTCATGTCCCTTACCCGCGATCAGCACGATATCCCCCGCGCGCGCCTCCGCGACCGCCGCGGCGATCGCGGCGCGGCGGTCGCCGATCTCGCGCGCGCCGCGCGCACCTTCGAGGACCGCGCGGCGGATCGTCGCCGCGTCTTCGGTGCGCGGATTGTCATCGGTGACGATTACCACGTCGGCGCTCGCCACCGCGACCTGCCCCATCGGCACGCGCTTACCCGCGTCGCGGTCGCCGCCCGCGCCGAACACGAGGATCAGCCGCCCCTCGACATGCGGGCGCAGCGCTGCGCACGCCGCCTCGATCGCGTCCGGAGTGTGCGCATAATCGACATAGACCGGCACCCCGCCCGCGGTGATCGCGGCGCGCTCCAGCCGCCCGCGCACCGGCTGCAACCGCGCCAGCCCGGCGAGCGTCTGCGCGACATCGCCCCCGGTCGCAATCACCAGCCCCGCGGCGACCAGCGCGTTGGCGGCCTGATACCCGCCGATCAGCGGCAACGTGACACGGTGGTCAACGCCGTCCGCCCGGATTGTCAATCCCTGCCCCAGCAAGGTCGGATCGCGCGCGATCAGCCGCAGGTCGTCGCCATGTTCGCCGACCGTGAAGACGCGGTTGCCGCGCTCGCGCGCGATATCGATCACACGTTCGGAGTTCGGATCGTCGACCCACACCACCGCAGTGCCGCCATCGGCCAGCACCTGCGCGAACAGCCGCAGCTTGGCGGTGAAATAGGCCGCCATATCGCCGTGATAGTCGAGATGGTCGCGGCTGAGATTGGTGAACGCCGCCGCACGCACCGGCAGTCCTTCGGTGCGATACTGGCTGAGCCCGTGGCTCGACGCCTCGAACGCCACATGCGTCACGCCTTCGCGCGCCAGCCCGGCGACGTTCGACAGGAAGGTGACGACATCGGGCGTGGTCAGCCCGGTCACGACGCGCTCGTCGGCGGTGGCGACGCCCAGCGTACCGATCGACGCGGCATGATGCCCCGCCATCCGCCACAATTGCCGCGTCATCTCGACCGTCGAGGTCTTGCCGTTGGTGCCGGTGACCGCCACCGCCGTCTCCGGGAACGGCGCGAAGAACCGTGCCGCCAGCCGCGCGAAGGTCTCGCGCGGATTATAGTCGCGGATGTGGAGCGCCCCTTCGACGCGCACGCCGGGCCGCGCGACGACCGCGACCGCGCCGGCCTCGATCGCGGCCGGGATGAAGTCCTCGCCGTTCACCCGCGCACCTTCGAACGCGCCGAAGATCGTCCCCGGCGCGACCTTGCGGTGATCGATCGCGAATCCCGTGATCGCCTGCTCGCCGCCGTGCTCGACCAGTTGCGACAGCTTCATGCCACGCCCCTCACTGCCCGCCGCTCTTCGGCGCGCGATCGGGATCCTCCCACAAGGTCGGCACGATGTCCGACACGTCGATGTCGTGATGATCGTCGGGGGTGACGCCCAGGATCGCGCCGACGCGCGAGATCGTGCGCCCGACCACCGGCGCGACGTTCCACGCGGCGGTCTTCCACCCAAAGGTTTCCTTCGTACCGAGCGGCGAGTCGAGCATCGCGACCACCACATAGCGCGGCGCGTCCATCGGGAAAGCCGCCGCGAAGGTCGCGACGTTGCGCGACCGGTCGTAGCCGCCCGCGACCGCCGCCTCGGCGGTGCCGGTCTTGCCGCCGACCCGGTAGCCCGGCGCATCGCCCTTGCGCCCGGTGCCGCGCAGCACGATCAGCCGCAGCATCTGGCGCATCCGCGCGCTGGTCGCCTCGCTGATGACGCGCCGGCCCGCGACCTCATGCCCCGGCTGCACCTTGAGCAAGGTCGCCGGACGCCACGTTCCGCCATTGACCAGCGCGGCATAGGCGTTGGCCAAGTGCAGCGGCGTCACCGCGATGCCGTGCCCGTACGCGGTGGTCATCGTCGTGGTGCGCGCCCAGAAGGTCGGCCACAACGGCCGGCCCTTCTCGCGGATCTCGATATCGGGGCGGGTGTCGAAGCCGAGCTTGCGGAACATCTTCTGCATCCGCTCCGGCCCGACCTCGTCGGCGACGCGCGCGGTGGCGACGTTCGAGGAATAGATCAGCGTTTCCGCCATGTTGAGCCAGCGTTTCGGATCGCCGCGCTCGTCGTGGATCGTGAAGCGCCCGACCTGCAACGGATGCGTCGCGTCGAAGCGCCGCTCCATCGAGGTGACGACACCATTGTCGATCGCCGCCGCCATCGTGATCGGCTTGAAGGTCGAACCCAGTTCGAACACGCTCTGCGTGGTGATGTTGCGAAGCTGCTCGGTGCCCGACATGCCGACGCGGTTCGGGTTGAAGGTCGGCAGCGACACCATCGCCACCACCTCGCCGGTATGCGCATCGAGCACGATCCCGCCGCCGCCGCGCGCGGAGAACGTCGTCATCGCGCGACCCAGCTCGCTTTCCATCGCCGCCTGGACGCGCGTGTCGATCGACAGCGTCACCGGCTGGTTGATCGTCGCGGGATTGGTCAGCCGTTCGTCGAGCGCGCGCTCGATCCCGCTCATCCCGTGCCCGCCGCTGATGAAGCCCAGCACATGCGCGCCGAGCGTCGATTGCGGATACAGCCGCTGCGTCTCGCGCTCGAAGACGATGCCGGGCTCGCCGATCGCATTGACCGCCTCGACCAGCGCCGGGCTGGCGCGGCGGTTGAGATAGGTGAAGCTGACCGGGCGCGTGATCTGCGCATAGAACCACGCCTGATCGCCGCGATCGGGCATCAGGTCGGCGAGCTTCTGCGCGATCTGCGACGGATCGCCGAGCAGCTTCTTGGGGTGGACGCCGATCGTCCAGGCGTCGATCGTGCGCGCGAGCGGCGCGCCGTTGCGATCGACGATATCGCCGCGCGGCGCGGCCAGCACCGGCGCGGTGCCGCGCTCGCCACCCTCGGTCAGCCCGAGCATCGCCAGCCGCCCGATCACGATCAGCACCGCCGCCGCGAACAGCAGCATCAGCATCATCAGGCGAAGATGTTGCGTCGCCAGCAATTGCTGGCGCTGGTCGCCCGAGCGGCCGGCACGAAGGGGTCGGGCGACCAGCGTGGTCACCGCAGGCGGCTCCGTTCGGCACGCGCGCCGCTCAGCAGGTCGCCCAGCGTATTGTCGCTGAGCAGCCCGCGATCGAGCATCGCGACCTTGGCGACCTTCACCGGCGCGGCGGCGGCACGCACCGCGACCTTGGTGACCGTGATCGGCGCGCTGGCAGCCGCGACCTGCACCGCAGCGACCTTCACGACAGCGGGCGCGGCGGTGGCGGTGCTGGCGGTGGCGACCGCAGGCGTGATGGCGGCGACCGGCGCGGCGGGGACGATCAGCTGCGCGGTCTGTACCTGCACGTCACGCCCCGGCACCGGCAGCCCCTGCACCGGCGACAATGCCGCCAGCGCACGCTCGTCCGCGACGAATTGCTGCGCCGTCGGCACGGTCAGCGCCAGCGTGTTGCCGTTCCAGCGCTCGAGTTGCGCGAGGTTGGCGCGCACGTCGAACTCGGTTTCCAGCGCGCGGATGTCGCGCTCGGCGGACGCGATGCGACGGTCGACCTGCTCGACCCGCTTGCGCTCCGCCGCGACCTGCGACGAGACGAGGTAGAAGCCGATTGCCACGATCGCGCAGCCGGTCAGCCACCCGAAGCCCCTCAACCGATATATCGCCGCCATCGTTACGCCTCCAAACGCCAAGGGGCCGCCCCGGTACGCCGGGCGGTGCGAAGTGTGGCGGAGCGGGCGCGCGGGTTCGCGGCCAGTTCCGCTTCGCCCGCGCGGATCGCACGGGCGGTGATTTCGAAAGTCGGTGCGCGCGTCGGCGCACTGACCGGCATGTGCCGCGAGCCGGCGGGTGCGGCACCCGACCGGTCGCGCAGGAAACGCTTGACGATGCGATCCTCCAGCGAGTGGAAGGTCACGATCGCCAGCCGCCCCCCGGGCTTGAGCACGCGCTCGGCGGCTTCCAGCCCTTGCGTCAGCTCGTCCAGCTCGCCGTTGATATGGATGCGCACCGCCTGAAAGGCGCGGGTCGCAGGGTCCTTCTTGTCGTGCGGGCGATGGCCGAGCGCCTTACGGACCACGTTGGCGAACTGCGCGGTCGTGGTGAGCGGGCGCGCCGCCACCACCGCGCGCGCGATCCGCCGCGACTTGGGCTCCTCGCCATAGCGATAGAGCACGTCGGCGATCGCCTCTTCCTCGGCCTCGTTGAGGAAGTCGGCGGCGGACATACCTTCCTGGCTCATCCGCATGTCGAGCGGCCCGTCCGACTGGAACGAGAAGCCGCGCTGCGCCTGATCGAGCTGCATCGACGACACGCCGATATCCATCGTCACGCCATCCACCGGCACCGCATCGCGCGCCGCCAGTTCCGATTCGAGCGCCGAGAAGGTGGCCGGCACGAGCGTCAGCGCCGCCTCTTCCTCCAGCGCGCGGCCGTTGGCGATCGCATCCGGATCGCGATCGAACGCGATCACCGCCGCGCCGGTCGCGAGGATCGCGCGGGTGTAGCCGCCGGCACCGAAGGTCGCGTCGACATGGCACTCGCCGGGGGCAGGGGCGAGCGCGGCGACGACGTCGTCGAGCAGCACGGGGATGTGCGGGGCGGCGGTGCTGCTCATGACAGGGAGATCCCCTTGTCCTCGCAGGTGAACTCGACATACTCCTTGAGGAACGGGTCGATGCCCGGCGTCTCGATCAGGACGTTGGGTGCCCAGATCGTGATCCAGTTGAACGCGCCGAGGAACACCGCTGCGCCCTGGATGCGGGCGTAACGGCGCTCGAACGTCGGCATGATGAAGCGGCCTGAGCCGTCGAAGGGCAGCGGCTCGGCGCCACCGGCGCGGTCGAGGATATTGTAATCGGTGCGCCCGCTCGTCGCGAACTGCGCGGCGTCGAGCGCCTCCAGCTTCGCCTTCCAGAACGGCACGAAGCCGGGATCATAGGCGATCAGGCAGCGATGTTCAGGGTGCGGCGCGATGATGACGGTGCCGCCGTCCTTGCCGTCCTCGCGCGGGGCATTCTTGGCGAGCGTCGCGCGCAGGGTGTTCGGAATCGCGACCCGGCCCTTGTCATCGACAAGACCAAGCCCCTTTCCCTGATAATCCACCCTGTCGACCACGCCCACCTCGCACCCGGAGCGCACAACCATCCTGCCCGGCGCACAGCCCTCGCCGCGCGCCGACGTTGCCGTCAGCAAACAACAGTGGTTCTGCCCCCAATGTCGTCGGGGATAGGTAACAGGGTTGATCGGGGAAGAGAAGGGATATTCGGGGAAATCCGGGGATCGTTCGCGGACCTCTTAGAATTTGGCGCAAATCCAAGGCGGAGCGTGCGCGGGCCACTCCGAAACCGGCTTCGCGCGGGCGCCGTGAGGCATCGCAAACCCGGGATTTTCCGCATTCCGGCGCGCCGTCCCCGAATTTCCCCGACGACGATTCCGTCCCTCGACGGGCAAGCGACGGCCGAAGCGGAGGATGGAATGAGGGGGTCGCCCGCGATTCGGGGCGCGACACGACACGATGCCGGCCGCGGGCGCAGGCCGCGGCACCGTCGTCACAACATGCCGTTGGTCGAGGACGCGTCGGCAGCGGGTTGCGATGGCGCGGGCGATTCGACGGCCGACGGGGTCGGCGCGGCGCCGGGGGTCACGCCCATTTCGGCGAGCGGCTCGTTGGTCGGCGCGGCGGTGGGGGCAGAGGCCGGCGCGCTCATGTTCGCGACCAGTTCCGGTTGCGATGCACCGGTCGCGCTGACCGGTTGTTGCTGGTTCACCGAAGAAAAGATCGCGCTCGCCAGCCCGATCAGCAGCACGACCGCAGCGAGGCCGATCATCCCGACACGCACGCGCTGCCGGGTCTGTTCTGCCTGCTGCCGTTCGACGGCGGCCTTGTCTTTCGGAGGAGACTTCATCGGTCGCGCATTTCTAACTGATCGTCGCGCGATTGTCGATCAATTCGTTAACGCAGCGCCGCGCACCAATCCCTTCGATGCCAGCCAGGCGGGATCGTAGAGCGTCGACAGGTAGCGGAACCCGGTGTCGCACAGGATCGTCGCGATCCGCTTGCCAGGCCCCAGGTGCCGCGCGAGCCGCACCGCGCCTGCGACGTTGATCCCCGACGACAGCCCGAGGCACAGCCCTTCCTCGCGCAGCAGCCGGTCGGTCCAGTCCAGCCCTTCCTGATCGGGGATGCGGAATTGCGCGTCGACGGGGGCGCCCTCCAGATTGGCGGTGATCCGCCCCTGCCCGATTCCTTCGGCGACCGACGAGCCTTCGGCGCGCAGCTCGCCGCACGCATAATATTCGTAGAGCGCCGCGCCGTGCGGATCGCTGAGCGCGATACAGACATCGGGATCATGCGCCTTCAATCCCAGTCCGACCCCCGCGAAGGTGCCGCCCGTACCCACCGCGCAGGTGAAGCCGTCGATCCGCCCGTCCATCTGCGTCCAGATCTCCTCGGCGGTGCCGACGATATGCGCGCGGCGGTTGGCGATGTTGTCGAACTGATTCGCCCAGATCGCGCCCGGCGTCTCTTCCGCGATCCGCCGCGATGTGTGCACGAAATGCGCCGACGACGCATAAGGCGCGGCCGGCACCGTCACCAGCTCCGCCCCGAGCGCGCGCAACGTGTCCATTTTCTCCTTGGACTGCGTATCGGGCATCACGATGATCGTGCGATATCCCTTCGCATTGGCGACCAGCGCCAGCCCGATGCCGGTATTTCCCGCGGTGCCCTCGACGATCGTGCCACCGGGGGCGAGCACGCCGCGTTCCTCGGCGTCGGCGACGATGAACAGGGCGGCCCGATCCTTCACGCTCGCGCCCGGATTGGCGAACTCGCACTTGCCGAAAATGTCGCAGCCGGTCGCCTCGCTCGGCCCCTTCAATCGCACGAGCGGAGTGTTGCCGATCAGGGCCAGCGTATCGGTGGTGGTATGCATGGTCGCGTCAATGCGGGCGCGCCCGCCGATGCGCAAGCGATTGAAACTTTCCGCCCCCCTCTCCCGCCTTCATCGCGCTCGCCAATCGCGCGACGATCTGCCATGTTCCCGTTATGTTTCAGCGATTGAGTCGCCCATGCACGACCTGCCACCCCGTCCGCTGCGCTGGCTGTTCCTCGACCTGAACAGCTATTTCGCGAGCGTCGAGCAGCAATTGCAGCCCAGCCTGCGCGGGCGGCCGATCATCGTCGCGCCGGTCGGCACCGACACGACGGTCGCGATCGCGGCGTCGATCGAGGCCAAACGCTTCGGCATCACGACCGGCACGCCGGTGTGGGAGGCGAAGCAACGGTGCCGCGAGCTGGTCGTCACCCCCGCACGGCACGAACGCTATGTCGAATTCCACCACGCGATCGTCGCCGAGATCGAACGGCACATCCCGGTCACCAAGGTCTGTTCGATCGACGAGGTCGCCTGTCGCCTGCTCGACAACGAGAATGACCGCGCGCACGCCGAGGCGCTGGCGGTGCGGATCAAGCGTGGTATCCGCGAGAAGGTCGGTGCGTGCCTGACCTCCTCGGTCGGGATCGCGCCCAACCGGCTGCTCGCCAAGCTCGCCTCCGACCTGCAGAAGCCCGATGGGCTGGTGGTCTTCGAGGCCGCCGATCTGCCGCAGGCGCTCTACCGGCTGTCGCTGCGCGATATCAGCGGGATCGGCGCGAAGATGGAGCGGCGGCTGGCGCGCGACGGCGTCAACGATATCCAGCAGTTGCTCGCACGTCGCCCGCGCGATGCCGGCCATGCGTGGGGCGGCACCAACGGCGACCGGCTCTGGTATCTGCTCCACGGCGTCGATCTCGCGGAGAAGGCGACGCAGAGCCGCACGATCGGGCACAGTCACGTCCTGTCACCCGGCAAGCGCGGCTATGGCGCGGTGCGGCTGACCGCACGGCGGCTGGCGCTGAAGGCGGCGAGCCGGCTGCGTCGCAAGGCGTATCGTGCGCGATTGCTGGTGCTGCACGCCCGGTTCGAGGACGACAAGAGCATGTGGCGCACCTCTGCGAAGCTGCCTGCGACGCAGGACAGTTTCGCGATGCTCGCGGCGCTCGACACGCTGCTGCCGCGGCTGCGCGCGCAGGAGATGGTGCATCGCAGCGGCTGTCGGATGATCGGCGTCACGCTCGCCGAAATCGAACCGGTCGTCGGCGAGCAGCACTCGCTGTTCGCGCATCTGCCCGCCGACGATCCGCTGGCGCGCGAAACCCGCGGGCTGGCGCTCAGTCGCGCGATGGACCGCATCAACGAGCGGTTCGGCCGCCATGCCGTATCGGTCGGCGCGATGCACGGGGGCCGCCTCGATCGGGTCGGAACGAAGATCGCATTCGGACGCATTCCGGACATGGATGAATTCCACGAATGACCCGGACTCTGATGCACCGCAACAATCCGTGACTTGACGGAGTAAAGTTCATGGGCGAAGCGGCGCATATTATGCAGAAGCTCCTCCCCCTCTCGCTAGCCGCCGCTTTGCTGGCGCTGTCGGCCTGCAACTCCGAACCGTCCTCGCCGCAGGTGCTGGACAGCAACCCCGATCCGATGGCCTCGGCGCTCGCCAATGCCGCGCCGGTCGAGCTGCCGCCCGCGATCAAGGCCGACAAGACCATGCGCTGCAAGGATCAGAGCCTGGCCTATGTCACCTTCTTCGATGGCGACAAGCAGGCGGTGGTCCGCACCGAAAAGGGCGGCGCCGCGACGACGCTGAAGGCCGAGAAGACCGGCGATCCGCTGACCGCCGAGGGCGGCTGGAAGATGACCGGCTACCACAGCGAGATCAAGCTGACCCGTCCGGGCAAGCCCGAACTGGTCTGCCACTCGTAACGTTCTGATCGGGCAGGCCACGATCGGCCTGCCGTTTTTGTCGTCCCGGACTTGATCCGGGATGACGGGCGTCAGCGGATCGGCCTCGCGTTTGCGGTCGCAGGTCGGCCGGTGTGACAGTCCTTCGCCACGTGACCCGCGATGGCGGTTGCCTCCCAATCTACATCATCTTCCTTGCCCTGCGTCCGGCCGGACCGTAGCGTCCTGCGTATGACGACGGTGGCGATCTACAGCGTGAAGGGGGGCGTCGGAAAAACGACGCTCGCGATCAATCTGGCGTGGGTGCGCGGCGACGCTGTCGGCGCGGCGCACATTGTTGTGGGACCTCGATCCGCAGGCGTCCGCCACCTGGGCGCTTGGCGATGGCCGCGCCCTATGACCGCGCCGGCGCGCTGTTCGCGAAGGGCGTGTCGCCCACCAAGCTGATTACCCCGACCGCATTCGATCGGCTCGACCTGCTCCCCGCCGACGCCTCGCTGCGCGAGCTCAACCACCAGCTGCGCGAACTCGACAAGAAGCGCCGGCTGCGCAAGCTGATCGCCGAGCTGGGCGATCACGACACCGTGGTGCTCGATTGCCCGCCCGGCTTGACCGAAACCGCCGATCAGGTGGTGCGCGCCGCCGATTTGCTGGTGGTGCCGGTGGTCCCCTCCGCTCTCTCGCAACAGGTCGTTCGCGACGCTCGATCGCGAGTTCGGCGGGCAGGTGCCGATCCTGCCGGTGCACGTAATGGTCGATCGTCGGCCGCGCGCTCCACGCCGAGGGCGCTCGCGCGCAACGCCGATTGGCCGGTGATTCCGATGGCGAGCGCGGTGGAGAATGCCACGGCGCAACGGGTGCCGGTCGGCGTGGCGGCACCGCGCAGCGTCGCGGCGACCGCCTTCGCGGCACTTGTGGCGAACGATCGAGCAGCGGCGGGCTTGACCAGTCCGGGGACACTCGACCCGGGGCTGTTGGCTCGGTGCCTATTCGGTCGGCGTGTTCCCGATGGCCGACAGCCGCGACGCGCCAGCATCTATTGGGTGGAGCCGCGCCGCCGCGCGATCCTGCCGCTCGACGGCTTCCATCTGTCGCGCTCGCTGCGCCGCGTGATCGCCGGCGACCGCTTCCGCGTTACCGTCGATCGGGCGTTCGGCCAGATCATCGCCTTGTGCGCCGAGCGGCGGAGGATCGTCCGGACACATGGATCAACGCGATGATCGAGGAAGCGTTCGTGCGCCTCCACGCGCTGGGGCACGCCCATTCGGTCGAATGCTGGGACGGCGACCGGCTGGTCGGCGGGCTCTACGGGCTGGCGGTCGGCCGCGCCTTTTTCGGGGAGAGCATGGTCAGCCGCGCGACGAATGCGTCGAAGGTCGCGATCGCCTCGCTGGTCGCCCGCTTGCGCGTCGGCGGCTTCTCGCAGCTCGACTGCCAGTTCATGACCGCCCACTCGCCTCGCTCGGCGCGCAGGAGATCGACCGCGCCGATTACATGGAATTGCTGGCGCGGCGCTTTCCTCGACCGGCTCGTCGGCGGCCTCGTCTTCGGCAGCCGGAGCGGATGCCGCGGCGGGCGACTTCTTCGCGCTCGACACCCTGGCCGGCGCGGACGGCGCGGTGCCCGGGAAGGTG
>JAQIJC010000002.1 GCA_036946405.1 Sphingomonas phyllosphaerae
ACCTTCTGCGCGGTGCAGTTCGGCCGCGCGACCGCCTTTCCCCACGGCCTTCCCGGGGACCAGGCGCTGGAGCAGGATCAGCTCGTGCTGATCGACACCGGCTGCACGGTCGAGGGCTATCATTCGGACATCACACGGACCTACGCCTTCGGCCGCGTGGAGGACGAGGTGCGCGCGCTGTGGGATGTCGAGAAGGAGGCGCAGGCCGCCGCCTTCGCCGCGGTGCGACCCGGCGTGCCGTGCGCCGCCATCGACGACGCCGCCCGCAGGGTGCTGGAACGCGCCGGGCTCGGCCCCGACTATCGCCTTCCCGGCCTGCCGCATCGCACCGGGCACGGGATCGGGCTCGCGATTCACGAGCCGCCCTATCTCGTCCGCGGCGACGCGAGCGCATTGGAACCCGGCATGTGCTTCTCGAACGAGCCGATGATCGTCGTCCCCGACCGTTTCGGAATCCGGCTGGAGGACCATTTTCACGTCACCGGGGACGGCGCGGCCTGGTTCACCCAACCGCAGCCCGCGATCGACCGGCCCTTCGCGTGAGGGTGCTTCCCTTCGTCGCCGCGATCGCGCTGCTGGCCGGCTGTGCCGGGCCGCGCGTCACCGCGCCGCCTGCGGGGCTCGACCCCTTCTACACCCGGTCGCTCGACGCCGGAGGCATCCCGATCAGCAGCTCCGCCGCGGTCCCGGACGAGGCGCTACGCGCCGCGCGGTCGATCGTGGTGGAGATGCTGGCGCGGCGGCCCGACCTGCGCCGCGCGCTGGTGGCCGGCGGGCAGCGGGTCGCGGTGATGGGGGTAGAGGAGCAGACGCTCGACCTGCCAGAACAGCGCGACTGGAAGAAGCCGACGCGCGACGATCCGCGGCTGACCACGTGCGAGCGCAAGCTGTACGACGAACAGATCGGCCGCATGACGGACCGCGAATACTGGAATTCGCGCGCGCGCGGCATGGGGGGGCTGCTCACCAGCGGCGCGACCGAGAACCTGCTGGGGCAGCCGGGGACGCGCTATTACGGCGAGAACATCTTCGTTCACGAATTCTCGCACGCGATCCTGGGTGCCGCCGAGACGGCCGACCCCGCCTTCTACCGCGCGGTCGCGGCCGCCTATGACGAGGCCATGAAGCGCGGACTATGGAAGGGCGAATATGGCGCCACCACCGTCGACGAATATTGGGCGGAGGGAACGCAATTCTGGTTCGAATCGAACCGGCTGGCGGTGATCGACGGGCGTCGCATCCTGTCCGCCGCCGATCTCGCGGCCTATGATCCCGCGCTCGCGACGCTCCTTCGCCGCGTCTACGGCGACCGCCACCACCTCAGCGCCGACGTCTTCTGGCGGCACCCCGCGCGCGTGCCGACGGGAGGCCCGCCGGCCTCCACCGCGGAGACTTGCTGAGCGGTGGAAATGGCGATTGCGCTATTGGAGGTAGTATCGTATACCGTATCCAACGCATTGGGAGCGAGACGATGACGATCGGTTGGAAGGGCGTATTTCCTGCGGTGACTACACAGGTGCGCGAGGATCTGTCGCTGGATCTCGCGGATACCCAGCGCGTGGTGGACGACCTCGTCAACGATGGCGTGACCGGCGTCATCGCGCTGGGGACGGTCGGCGAAAACAATTCGCTCGAATTCGACGAGAAGGTGTCGGTCCTGACCGCGATCGTCGAAGCGGTGGACGGCCGCGTGCCGGTCGTCACCGGCGTGTCCGAATACGACACCCGCCGCGCGGTGCGCTACGCCCGGGCGGCGGAGAAGGCGGGGGCGGACGGCCTCATGCTCCTCCCGCCGATGGTCTATGTGCCCGCGACGCACGAGCTGGTGAACCATTTCAAGGGCGTCGCGGAACAGACCGCGCTCCCGATCATGCTCTACAACAACCCGCCCGCCTATCGCACCGTCATCGACCGTGCGGTGCTGGAGGCGCTGGTCGACGTCGCGAACATCGTGGCGGTCAAGGAATCGGCGCCCGACACGCGCCGCTTCACCGACTTCCGCAACGCCTTCGGCGATCGCTACGTGCTGTTCGCGGGGCTCGACGACGTCGCGCTGGAGGGGCTGTACCTCGGTGCGCGCGGCTGGGTGTCGGGGCTGACCAACGCTTTCCCGAAGGAGTCGGTGGAACTCGTCGCCGCGTTCGAGCGCGGCGACCATGCGAAGGCGATGGAGATCTATCGCTGGTTCATGCCGCTGCTCCACCTCGATGCCGAGCACGACCTGGTCCAGTCGATCAAGCTCGCCGAGCAGGTGATGGGCCGCGGATCGGAGCGCGTCCTCCCGCCGCGCTACGTCCTTCAGGGCGCGCGCCGCGCCGAGGTGATCGCGATGGTCGAGCAGGCCGCGGCGACGCGCCCGTCGCTCGGCGTCGCGCTCGCGGCCTGACGCGGACCCGATGCGGCACACCTTCTTCTGCATCGACGGCCACACGGCGGGCAATCCGGTCCGCCTGGTGGCCGGGGGCGCGCCGCTGTTGAAGGGGGCGTCCATGTCGGAGCGGCGCCAGGATTTCCTGGCGCGCTTCGACTGGATCCGCACCGGCCTGTGCTTCGAACCGCGCGGGCACGACATGATGTCGGGCGGCTTCCTCTATCCGCCGACGACCTCCGACGCCGATGTCGGCATCCTGTTCATCGAGACGTCGGGATGCCTCCCGATGTGCGGGCACGGCACGATCGGGATGGTCACCTTCGGGCTGGAACACGGGCTGATCCAGCCCGCCACCCCCGGTCGCCTGAAGGTGGAGGTGCCCGCCGGCACGATCGACATCGCCTATGAGGCCGAGCGCGACCGGGTGACCGCGGTGAAGATCACCAACGTCCCCGCCTATGTCGCCGCGACCGGGATCGCGATCGAAGTGCCCGGCTTCGGACCGATGACGGTCGATGTTGCTTATGGCGGCAACTATTACGCCATCGTCGAGCCGCAGGGCGCCTATGCCGGTCTGGACGACCTTGGCGCTGCTGCGCTGGTCGGCTTCAGCGGCATCATCCGCGAGAAGGTGCGCGCGGCGTTCGAGCCGGTCCATCCGCTCGACCCCACGATCCGCGGGGTCAGCCACGTGCTGTGGGCCGACCGGCCCCGCGCCGACGATGCCGACGGCCGCAACGCGGTCTTCTACGGCGACAAGGCGATCGATCGCAGCCCGTGCGGGACCGGGACCTCGGCGCGCCTCGCGCATCTCGCGGCGCAGGGAAAGCTCAACGTCGGCGAGCGGTTCGTCCACGAAAGCTACATCGGCAGCCGGTTCACCGGCCGGGTCGAAAGCGCGACCCGCGTCGGCGACAAGGTCGGCATCGTGCCCTCGATCGAGGGGTCGGCGGTGGCGACCGGGTTCAATACGATTTGGATCGACCGCAGCGATCGCTTCTGGGAAGGGTTCCAGGTCAAGTGACCGCAACGAGGAACCCAGCATGAGCATTGTCGTGAGGACGCTTTCCGAGCGCGTGTTCGAGATCGTTCGCGAGCAGATCGTCATGGGCAAGCTGGGGACCGACTCCCCCATCCGCCAGGATGCGCTGGCCGCGGAACTCGGGGTCAGCAAGATCCCGTTGCGCGAGGCGTTGGCGCGGCTGGAGCAGGAGGGGCTCCTGACCAGCCACGCCAACCGCGGCTTCTTCGTCCAGCCGATGTCGGCATCGCAGGTGGAGGAGATCTACGCGCTCCGCCTTGCGATCGAGCCGCGCGCGGCGGCCGATGCGGCGACGCAGGCGGACGAGGGCGCGCGCGCCGCCGCGACCGACGCGTTCGAGCGGCTCGACCGCGCCGCGAGCACCGACCTGCCGCAGGTGGCGGTGCGCAACCGTGAGTTCCACGTCGCGCTGGTACGCCCGGGCGGCCGGCTGCTGACGACGCAGATGGTGGAGCGGCTGTCGATCCTCGCCGAACGCTACGTCATCGCGCATCTGGAGCCGGCGGGGCGCGAATCGCGCGCGCATCGCGAGCATCGGGCGCTGCTCGACGCGTTCCTGGCGCGCGACGGCGCGGCGCTGGAGGCGCTGCTGGCCGCGCACATCGGCGCGACGCTGGACGATCTCAGGGTACAATTCGCCACCGGATGAACCGGGGGCGCCGAGGGGGAAGGGGAGCCATGTTCGGACCGCGCAAGTCGCTCGATACGCTGCTGCATCGCCCGTCGGGCGCAGCATTGGCGAAGACGCTGTCCTGGCCGCACCTGATCGCTTTGGGGGTCGGTGCGATCGTCGGCACCGGCATCTACACGCTGACCGGCGTCGGGGCGGAGCGCGCGGGGCCGGCGGTAATCCTCGCCTTCGCGATCGCCGGTGCGGTCTGCGCCTGCGCCGCGCTCGCCTATGCCGAACTTGCGACGATGATCCCCGCGGCGGGCAGCGCCTATACCTTCAGCTACGCGGCGCTGGGGGAGACGATCGCCTGGATCGTCGGCTGGTCGCTGATCCTCGAATATTCGCTCGCCTGCTCGACCGTGGCGGTCGGCTGGTCCGGCTATCTCGTCGGCTGGATCCAGTCCGCCGGCATCCACCTTCCCGCGGCACTGCTGTCCGGGCCGCACGGCGGCGGGATCGTCAACCTGCCAGCGGTGCTGGTCGCGCTGGCGGTGATGGGGCTGCTGGTCGCCGGCACGCGCGAGAGCGCGACCCTCAACATCGTCCTCGTCGTCGTGAAGCTCGCCGCGCTCGCGATCTTCATCGCCTTCGCGCTGCCCGCCTTCACCGCCGACAACCTCCACCCGTTCATGCCCTACGGCTTCGCCTCGACCGAGATCGGCGGGGAGAAAAGGGGCGTAATGGCCGCGGCGGCGATCGTGTTCTTCGCCTTCTACGGCTTCGACGCGGTCGCGACCTCGGCGGAAGAGGCGAAGAACCCGGGCCGCGACCTGACGATCGGGATCGTGGGCTCGATGGTGGTCTGCACCGCGATCTACATGGCGGTGGCGGTGGCGGCGGTCGGCGCGCTGCCCTTCACCCAGCTCGCCGATTCGGCCGAGCCGCTCGCGCTCGTCCTGCGCACCCTGGGCCAGCCGCAGGCGGGGCACCTCATCGCGCTCGCTGCGGTGGTGGCGCTTCCGTCCGTCATCCTGGTCATGATGTACGGCCAGAGCCGCATCTTCTTCGTCATGGCGCGCGACGGCCTGCTCCCGCGCCGCCTCGCGAAGGTGAGCGCGCGGACGGGCGCGCCGACGCTCATCACGGTGCTGACCGGCATCTCCATCGCAGCGGTCGCCGGCTTCTTCCGGCTGGACGAGATCGCCGAGCTCGCCAATGCGGGCACGTTGCTCGCCTTCATCGCGGTCGGCGGCTGCCTGATGGTGCTGCGCCGGCGCGCGCCCCACGCGCCGCGGCTGTTCCGCTGTCCCGCGCCCTATGTGGTGGGGACGCTCGCGATCCTGGGCTGCCTCTACCTCCTCTTCAGCCTGCCCTCGTCCACGATCGCCCGCTTCCTGATCTGGAACGTCATCGGGCTGGCGCTCTACGCCCTCTACGGTCGCCGCGGCAGCGTCGAACGCGAGGCACCCGCCAACGCCTGACCTCTTTTCCTTCGCCACTGCCAATCGAAAGGGCCGACATGATCCGTCGCGCATGGGCCGCGCTGTGCCTGTTGCTGTTCGCGCTTCCCGCCGCCGCCGCGCCGCCGGCGCGCACGGGAAGCTGGGTGTTCGATGGCGCGCCGTCCTACCCCGGGGTCACGATGATGCGCGTCGAGCGCGACGGTGCCGGTGTGCGCGGGGAGATCACGACGCGCTGGTACGGCCCGATCGCGATGCAGAACCCGCGGCTGCGCGGCGACACGCTGACCTTCGACACGCGCAACCTGAACGACAATGCGCATCCGACGCGCCGCTGGACCGCGCGCTTCACGCCGCGCGGCGTCCGCCTGACCGGCGATATGTGGTATGCGCACGTGGTGCAGGACGGCCGCCGCGGCACCCCGGCGGAGGTCGCCGCGCGCACCTTCCGCCCCGCACCGCCGCTCCCCGCGCTCGGCTCGCTCCCCGACGACGGCCTCGCGCGGACGCCGCCGATGGGCTGGTCGAGCTGGAACAGGTTCGCGGAGAAGATCGACGACGCGACGGTGCGCGCGATGGCGGACGCGATGGTGTCGAGCGGGCTGCGCGACGCGGGCTACGTCTACGTCAACATCGACGACGGCTGGCAGGGGACCCGCGGCTCCGACGGGGAGCTTCGGCCCAACGCCAAGTTCCCGGACATGAAGGCGCTGGCCGACTACGTCCACGCCCGCGGGTTGAAGCTCGGCATCTATTCCTCGCCGGGGCCGAAGACCTGCGCCGGCTATGAGGGGAGCTACGGCCATGTCGAGCAGGACGCGCGCACCTTCGCGCGCTGGGGCGTGGATTTCCTCAAATACGACCTGTGCTCGGGCGAATGGTTCTACGCCGACGCCGACAGCGTGAAGCGCACCTATTATCAGATGGGCGCGGCGCTGCGCGCGACGGGGCGGCCGATCGTCTATTCGCTGTGCCAATATGGCCGGTTCGACGTCGCCGACTGGGGACGTTCGGTCGGCGGGCACCTGTGGCGCACGACGGGCGACATCACCGACGATTACAAGACCATGTCCGATATCGGCTTCGTCCGGAACCCCCAGTTTCCGCACGCGGGGCCGGGCGGGTGGAACGATCCCGATATGCTGGAGGTCGGCAACGGCGGGATGAGCGCGGACGAATATCGCACCCACTTCACCTTGTGGGCGATCCAGGCCGCCCCGCTGTTGATGGGCCACGACCTGCGCCTCACGGGCGCGAGCGACGCCGCGATCCTGGAGAACGGGGGCGCGATCGCGATCGACCAGGATTCGCTCGGCGTGCAGGGACGCCGCGAAACCAGCGTCGACGGGATCGAGACCTGGCGCAAGCCACTCGCCGGCGGGGATGTCGCGATCGCCATCTTCAACCGCACCACCGCCGATCGCGACGCCGACGTCCCGCCGGGGCTGGCCGCGCAGGGCGGGCGTATCATCGACGTGTGGCGCGGGCGTGCTCTGGCGGCGGACGAGACTCGGCTGCGCGTGCCCGCGCACGGGACGGTGCTGTTGCGGGTGGTCGCGCCCGGTACGACCGATCAGGAGGGGGCGAAGCGCTGATCGACCTGAGCAGGCCCGCGCCGCACGGCGCGGGCGTCTACGCCTTCGACGGCTCAGATATTGCCTTCCGCCGCCGTCAACGCGGCGCCAGCACCACCTCGGTCGCCGTGCCGGGCAGCGGGATGGTCCAGCCGCCGCGCTCCGCCCGGCCCGTGCCCGGCTGATACGCCGCGCCCCCGGTCGTCGCCTCTACGAACAGCCGCGCCGCCGGGGTCGTCGCGGTCGCCGGATCGAGCGCGAGCGTGATCCGCCGGGTCGCGGGGGTATAGGTCGCGCTGCGGATCTTGCCTGCCTCCAGCGTGATCCATTGCCCAACCGGCGCGACGAACAGCCGTGCGCGCGCACCGTCCGCGGGCGTGATCGTCACCGCATCGCGCGCCCGCGTCACCGCGCCGCCGAAACCGATCCAGCCGAAGGTCGGATCGTCGACCAAATAGCTCCCCGCCGCGATGGCATGGCCGTAGAACCCCATGCCGTAGTCGCCGCTGTACGGGTCCCACTTCATCATGTCGGGCCAGGCATGGAAGGCAGCCGACGAGGCGCCGTCCTCGGCGATGTTGGTGATCCCGCCCATCATCCCGCCATAAGCGACGCGGAGCAGGTGGAGGTCGTTGGGATCGCGGCGGAAGCTGTCGAACAGCGGCACCGCGTTCAGCGCCGACCCGTAATGGTGGATCTGCCGCTCGATCCGCGGATATTTGCCGCCGTAGAGGAAGTCCCAGTAGCGGCGCGCATTGCCGTTATAGCCCCAGGAGGGGATGGTCGGATCGTAGCCCAGGATCACCTCGCGGGTGACGTCGGCCTGGGGCGCGTAATCGAAATAGCGCATCCAGGCGTAGACCTCCGGCTGGCCGGTCGAATCCCACGCCATCTCCGACCCGAAGGGGTATTTGAGCGTGCGCCAATGGTCGGCGCGCTTCTTCATCAGGCGCTCCATCTCGGTCGCCTCGGCGGTCAGCCCCTCGCGCTGCAGGTCCTTCAGGATGTCGAGGAAGACGTCGCCCTCCATCAAGCCGAACTCGGTATAATGCGGCGCGTCGCGCATCATCGCGACCGTCGTCCGATAGGCATGGTCGAGATACCAGCGCCAGTCGTGCCGGGTGACGAGCCCCGGATGGTTGCGCGCGGTGCGGTACAGCACCCAGTGGCCGATCGCGACGTGTGGATAATTGTACGCACGGCCGAGATCGCCGGCGTCCTTCTCGTTCCACGAGGTCCAGGATTTCCACGCATCGGCGGGGAAGCCCTTGTACGCATCGGGGAATTTGGCGGGGGCGTAATAGAACAGGCTCTTCTTGACGGCGCCGGCGTGGGGGCCGTCCTTCACCTGGAGGTTGCCGACCACCGTGCCGTCGATCAGCCGTTCCAGCTTCGCGATCTCGTCCGGCGCGGGGTTGTCGAGCTGCTTCATCGTCGCCGCGACCCAGCTCCCGCCGCCGCCCTCGTCGCTCATCCCCGCGATCCAGACGCGCGGTTCGACGTCGACGATCTTCTTCGCCTCATTGTCCCAGGTCAGGATGGAGGGCGTGCGGCCGAACCGGTCGCCCTTGCCCTCGTACCATTGACGCGTCGTGGAGAAGCGGCCGAGGTCGGCCATGGTGCGGTCCAGCGGCTTGGTGATGTAATAGCTCACCGTCTGCCGTTCGCCGTCGGCATAGCGCAGCGTCAGCCGCGCCGGGCCGAAGCCGCGCGCCGCGACGTTCAGCCGCGTCCAGCCCTTCGTGTCGCCCGCACGGGTGGCGGTCAGCGCGCCGGCGGGCTCGCTCTCGATCCCGGCGAGCGCGCTCGGCGACTTGAGGAAGAGCTGCGCCACCTGGTCGGTGGGCACGACATAGCCCGGGATACCGACCGCGACCGGGCGCGCATTGGCGATCAGCGTCGGCTCAATCGCGCGGATCGAGGGGGAAAGGACCAGACGGACCCCGATCTCGACCGTCCGTCCCGGTGCGATCGTCCGGCTCGTGGGCGTGTTCCACTGCGTGCCCGCGTTCTTCCACTCGCGCTCGACATAGCCCGCGGAGTGGACGGTCCAGTCGTAGAAGCCCTCGGACGTCTGCCCGCGCGGGCTGCGGTCGGTGAAGATCGCGCCGTCGCCCGCCTCGCCCGGGTTCTTGAGGGGGACATAGGCTTCCAGCGGGGTGCCGCGTGCGGGCAGGACCAGCAGCGCGGGGCCGCGCCCGTTCAGCCGCGTGACCTGGAGATAGCCGGCGTCGCGGCCGATATAGGGATCGACGAAACTCGCCTGGGCATGAGCCTCGTTCAGGCTGCGGTCGGTGATGATGTTGTCGAACACCATCGGCATCCCGAGCGCGCCGATCTCGACCGGCGCCGTGCCGCGGTTGGTGAGCGTGAAGCGCAGCCCCAGCGCGCCGCGCTCGTCGGTCCAGCGCCGCACGACCGTCAGCGGGAAGCCCGCGCCCATCGTCGCGGTCATGTCGGCGGCGGCGAGCGTGCCGCGGGTCGCGGCGAGCGGGCGGATCGGCGCGCGCCGGTGCGCGGACGCGAAATCCCGCCACGCGCCGCCGGGCGTGCGCAGGCGCACGTTCAGGTCGCCGATATGGTTGTAGCCGTCGCCGGAGCGCTCCGTCTCCCGCGTGGTCGGCACGAAGCTGAACGCGGGTTCGGCCTTGGGGGAGAGACGCGCGAGCGTCTGCGTGTCGGGGCGAAGCGCCACCGTGACGCCGCCCAGCGCGAAGATCGTTGTCGGGGTGGGTGCGACGCGTGCCGCCGATATCGGTGCCATCGGGGCGGCGCCCGCCAGCGTTACGCCGGCCAGCAACACTCCCAGCAACAAAGGACGACGCATATAGGCAACTCCGGAACGATATCGTTGCCCGGAAGCTACGACAAAGAATAAGCAGTAACAACATACCTTATACGATATATGGACATTGGACTTTCGATTTGGGATTTTGTATGATCCGCGCGATGGGGACAGGCTTCGACGCGCGCGGCTTCACACGGCTGGGTACGCTCATTCGACCGGGCGAACGGGCGCGGGACGAAGGCTCGCTGGCGCAGCAGATCGGGGTGCAGATCCTGTCGGGCGAACTCGCCCCCGGCTACGTCTTCCCGAGTGAGATCGACTTCGCCGCGAGCATCGGCATTTCCCGATCGGTCCTGCGCGAGGCATTCCGCGTACTGATCGCCAAGGGCCTGGTCGAGAGCAGGCCGAAGACGGGAACCCGGGTGTGCGCGCGGCGTCACTGAAGCCTGCTCGATCCGGACCTGCTGGCGTGGCAGTTCCAGGCCGAGCCCAGCGCCAAGTTCATCCACGACCTGTTCGAGATGCGGATGATGGTCGAGCCCGCGGCGGCGCGGCTGGCGGCATCGCGGCGATCTGCGGTGGATGTCGAGGCGATGCGGGCGGCGCTGGCCACGATGGCGGAGCACGGGCTGGCCGACGGACGCGGCCGGATGGCGGACCAGCAGTTCCACATGACGATGCTGGAGGCGACGCGCAACGACCTCATCATCGCGCTCGCCAGCTCGATCATGGCCGCGATCGCCTGGACCACGATCTACAAGCAGCGCAAGCGCGCGCTGCCGCGCGATCCCGTGCCGGACCACCGCACGCTGTTCGACGCCATCGAGCGCGCCGACCCGCAGGGTGCTGAGGCGGCGATGGTCGACCTGATCGCACTGGCGCTGGTCGACACCGAAGTCTCGCTACTCGATTCCTGACGCAGTCGCGGCGACGCGCGCGATCGGCGGAGCCGCCCTGCGCCGTTGCGGTCGCAGGAAACGGATTGCGGTGCCCGAACGCCGCGAGCGACGACCGGCTTCGTTGCGTCGCTCGATGGTTTCCCGACGGTGCGGGACCTATGTGAAAGCCTCTTTCTGTTCCCCGCCCTTGAGCAGGACCTTTGCAAAGTGGATGCAGCAGCGCCGCGCCCACGCCGTGCTCCTGCGCAGGCAGGAGCACGGTGGAGACTTTTGCGAGGGTCCCACGGTGCCGGGGCGGCTGTTCCGGCGCCGAAGGTAAGGGTCGGTCGGGCGTCATGACGATCCCCAAACAATGGCCTCCTGCCGCATTCCGCAATTTCACCCTGCCTCCGGTTGACAGCGAGGCGAAAGTCTTATAGTATACGATATAAGAACAGTCCATAGGGAGGGGTGAAGATGGGCGCGACCACCGATCACGGGAAGATGATGCTCGGAACGGCGATGGCCGCTCTGGTGATGGCGACGGTGCCCACGACGAGCTTCGCCGCACCTCAGGAAGCGGCCGCGCAGGCGCCGGCGAAACCCACCCGGGCGGAACGGGCCGCGATCCGCAAGGCTGCGCGCGAGGCGCGCCGGGCCGAGCGGCGCCGCCTTCGCGCCGCCAAGGCCGCGGGCACGCGCGACACCCGGATCGAAGGGTCGCCGACCGTCGCCGGCGGCGACATCATCGTCACCGGGCTGCGCCAGAGCGTGAAGGACTCGATCGACCGCAAGCGCCGGGCGCGTCAGATCGTCGATGTCGTAACCGCCGAGGATGCGGGCAAGCTGCCCGACAACAACGTCGTCGACGCGATGGCGCGCGTGACCGGCGTCGCCGTGACCCGCAGCCAGGGGCGCGGCAACGGGTTCACCATCCGGGGCCTCGCCGGGGTTCAGACGACCGTCAACGGGGTCGAGGGCGCGACCGCGCCGCTGCCCGGCGGCGAGGGACGCACGCTCGCCCTGGAGAGCGTTCCCGCCGAACTCGTGAAGTCGATCGAGGTGTACAAGACCCGGACCGCCGACCAGATCGAGGGCGGCGTCGGCGGCTCGGTGAACGTCGAACTGCGCCGGCCGCTCGAACTGCGCAAGGGATGGACGATCGCCGGCAGCGTGCGCGACCAATATGCGGAACAGGGCAAATTGTGGAGCCCCTCGGCCAGCCTGCTGGTGGCGAACCGCATGGATACCGGCATCGGCGAGATCGGGTTCCTGCTGAACGGTGCCTACGCGAAGCAGAATTACGCCGAAGCGGCGAACAACAGCGAGTCGCCCTTCCTGCTCGGCTGCGATACCTGCACGATCCGGCTGAGCCTGCCCGAGGATCAGCGCGACCGGCTGGTCGCGCCGTTCCGCGCCGCCTACGGCACCAACAACGGACGACGCGAGCAGAAATCGCTCAGCGGTGCGATGCAGTGGCGCGTCAGTCCGAAGCTGAACTTCGTCCTCGAAGGATCGTATTTCGGGGAGACCTACACCGATCAGTTCAATTCCATCTACGCCCTTACGCGGCAGGATTATTACACGATCCAGAACCCGCGCATCGCGCCCAGCGGCGTGCTGCTGGGATATGATGTCGTCAACCTGGGGGTGCGCAACCCGGACGGCACCGTCAGCGTCGTGAACGGCGGGCGGGTCGATGCGGGCTTCAACGCCGGACAAAGCCAGGGCAGCAGCAACACCTATCGCACGAATTTCGAAACCCACTTCGAATCGCCCGGCGTCAGGATCGACGCCAGCGCGCAATATCAGTGGAGCAACAGCCAATATTACTCGAACGGGCAGAACGGCAATTACGTCGGACTCAATCGGTTCCGGGTCGATTTCGATTCGCCCAAGACGCAGAACAACGGGCCGTATTTCGACTTCTACAACGTCGACCCGGTGAACCCCGAACAGGCCCGCGTGCAGGCGCTGTACGA
Organism: Sphingomonas phyllosphaerae; assembly: GCA_036946405.1. Lineage (NCBI taxonomy): Bacteria > Pseudomonadati > Pseudomonadota > Alphaproteobacteria > Sphingomonadales > Sphingomonadaceae > Sphingomonas > Sphingomonas phyllosphaerae. The sequence continues at coordinate 12,709 of JAQIJC010000002.1, forward strand.
CAATCTGGGCGAGGGGCGGAACTCGCAATTCTCGGCCCAGGTGGATATCTGGAAGGAACTTGATCCGTCCGGCCTGCTCCGGGCCGCGAAATTCGGTGCGCGCTTCGCGAAGAACACGAATTCATTCAAGGACAGCTACCGCTACGCCGGATGGTTCGACACCGATCGGCAGATCCCGCTGTCGAACATTCCGGGCGTCGACACCGTCGTCATCACGCCCCAGCTTCCGGGCGGCTCCCCGGTGTCGTGGGTCCAGCTCGACAGCGGGCAGCTCTTCAATGCCTTCCCGGCGCTGCGGCAGTTCATCATCGCGAACAATCCGCAGGGGCTGGATGGCCCCGGCAGGGACGCGGGGGTGGAATCGCTGTTCGGCACCGTCCGTCCGTCGGCCGCCAACACGGGCAATACGAGCGATAACAGGGAAAACAGCTTCGCCGCCTATGCGATCCTGGATTACGCCTTCAAGGCCGGCTTCCCGATCGACGGCAATGTCGGTGTCCGTTACGTGAACACCTACAATTCGATCAACGGCCGGAACCTGGTTCCCGGCCCGCAGGCGATCGATCCGGTGACACGGCTGCCCATTCCTAACGAATATGGCCCCGATACGTTCGAAACCCAAAATCTTCGCGGCAATTACGTCGATATTCTTCCCAGTGCCTTTGCGACGGTGCACTTTACCGACAAGCTTCAATTGCGCGGTAGCTACAGCTATAACGTCCAGAGGCCGAGTCTGTTTGCCCTTCGTAACTTCTTCGCGACGGATTATCGCAATCCCCTGGCGACGGTCTATGCAGGGAACCCGCAATTGAGGCCGGCGACCACGGACGACTACAACCTGTCGCTGGAATGGTATTTCGGCCGCGGCGGCATCATTTCCTTCGGTGCCTTCTCGAAGATCCAGAACGGCTTCATCTTCTATACCCGCCAGCGGGAAAACGTGCCGCAACTCGGCGGGCAGGCGCGCTTCGTCGAGAAGCCGCGCAACTCGGGTCCGGGCAAGACGCAGGGGTTCGAGGCGCAGGCGACCGGCTTCTTCTCTTTCCTGCCCGGACTGCTGCGCAATCTCGGCGCCACGGTGAACGCGACCTTCATCCCGGTCGCCGATATCTCGCTTCCCAATCCGCTGCCGCAGCAGAACGAGAACGATCCGATCGTCTATGAGTTCGTCCGGCGCGATGCGCCTTTCACCTCGCGATGGTCGTACAATTTGATCGGCTATTACGAAACGCCGATGTTCGGCGTCCGGGTCGCCTATAACTGGCGATCGAAGTTCCAGACCGGCGAGCCGTCGATCGACCAGATCTGGACCATCTCGTCGCGGCCGACGCAGCGGCTCGACGCCGCAATCACCTACACGCCGTTCAAGTTCCTGACGCTCAGCATCGAGGGGTCGAACCTCCTCGGGAATATCGACAAGAGCTTCTACTACACCTACCCCGAACTGCCCGTCGGCCTTCGGGCGATGGGGCGGACGATCACCGGCGGCGCGCGCTTCCGCTTCTGATCGTCGTCGGCCGGCCGGGCGCGTCGCCCGGCCGGCGTCGCCGCGCCGGTGCTCCGACGCGGCGCGCATCTCGAGCCGCATCGAATGCCATGCGATCGTGGTCAGCTCCCTGGTCGCGGGCGGAGCGACCAGTTCGATGCATTGGACCCCGCGTACGTCGATCGTCACCCGCCGCGCCGCCGTCGCGGCGATCCCCCGTCGCAGGACCTTGCCGTCGCCTACCATCGCGTACCGCCCGGTCTGCGAGCCCGGCGTGCGGGGATCGAGCGTCATGCGGTCGTATCGTCCGGCCAGCCGGATGCCGACCCGCGTCCCTGCCGCGACGCCGATCCCGGCGTGGTCCTTCCTGCCGTCCAGCATCAGCGGCTCGCCGAGGGGCAGGAAGCCGATCGGCGCCAATACTCATTGGCGCACCACCATCCGCTCGGGCGACTTGTATCCCGTGTCGGCGACCTCGAAACTGGCGGGCACGTCGGCGGGCCGGCTGACGCCGCCGCTCCACAGTTCGCACGCGGTCAGGCGCGCGGTGAGGGAACAGGCCGAGGTCCGCCACCCGCGCCGACAGATCCAGGCGCCGGCGCCCGCGATTGCCGAACGCGACCGCCTTGCGTCCCGATCCGGTCAGCGCCTTGAACAGGACCTCGCCGGCGCCGTCGCGCGAGACGATCACGCCCTGGTTGCCGGCCGGGTCCTGATTGACCGCGATCACCGCGCGGTCGCCGATGATAGCCGAGATCGGCGAGGCCGAGGCTGACGAGCAGCCCGGCCTGCGCCATCATCTCGCCCTCACCGTAATCGAGGTCGAAGGCGTTGTAGGGGTTCCGCCCCATCGGCGGCGTCGCGGCACGCGGCCCGGCCCGTGCCGCCCCGGCGATCGCCATCGCCGCCCATCCTCCTGCCTCGTTCATCGCCTCGTTCATCGCCGGAGGGAGGCGACGCGGCGCCGCCGCCCGCCGGCCCCGTTTACCAGACGTAGGCGGGTGCCGCCGTCACCTCGGGAACCGCCGTGGTGCGGTTCGCGCCGCGGGCCGGATCGGTCAGCTGCGACGGATTTTCGTACGGGCCGTATTGGGTGCCGGCGTTCATCGAATAGCCGTAGTAATTGGTGTCGCCCAGGTTCTTCGCCGTTCCGGTGACGTTGGACGCACGGATACCCTCGAACACGGTGCGGACCTGGGCGTCGTCGGCGATCGTGGAATCCTCGTCGATCAGCGACAACGCGCCCACCACGGCGCGATCCCGCACCGTGCCGCTGGCGACGATCGCATGATCCTCGATCCGCGCATTGCCCGACACGGTGCCGCCGAGAACCCTGGCATAGGGGCCGACATAGGCGGAGGCGGCGACGTTGGCACCGGCCGCGACCCAGCCGCCGCCGTTGGAATGCTTGTGCCCGCCCGGCACCGGGGTCGGCGCGTTGGGCTGGTAGCCGGACGGCATCGCGTTGGTCAGCTTCACCATCCAGGGGTAGCGGTAGAGCGAGTAATAGGCCTGGTCCCAGACGAACTTCTGGAGCTGCGTCGGTGCGCCGACCACCACCAGCCACACGGACTTGTCGCCGGAGCGGACGGGGAAGCTGATGCTGCCGTTGCTGCTGGCGTTCACCGCACTGTAGCGGGAGCGGCCGTCGCTGCCGACCGCGACCACCCCCCAGCGCCAGCCGGGGTTCGGCTGGTCCACCGACGGCGGTTCGTTGGCAAGGCCCGGGAAGCTCGAGGTGGCGGGGCTCGTCTGCCGGACGCCCTTGAAGGCGACGGTGATGCTGGTCGCGCCCGCATCCGGGTACAGCCGGACCAGGTTGTAGCCGAGCCGCTGCGGCGCCTGCCGCTCGGGGATCGAGAAGGTCCGCGCGCCCAGGTTGACGGGATCGAGCGTCGCGGTGCGCAGGCGCTTGTAGCTCGCATTGTCTTCGTTGGGCCCATAGGCCGCGCGGAGCATCGCACCCTGATCGCTGCCGTCCGGGTTGGTATAGTCCCAATTGACGTTGTGCATCGCCCATTCGCCGAAGAAGGTGTTGAGCTGCGCCAGCGTCCAGCCCATGTTCTTCATCAGGACGGACAGGATGTCGACCTGGTTGTATCCGGCCGTGCCGACCCGCGGCGACTTGCTCCACAGGTCGTTGACCGCGGCATAGCCGTAGCGGTCCTTGAGATATTCGATGAACTGCCAGTTGCAGTAGCGGTTCGGGGTGTAGCCGTAGTAGAAATGCGGGTAGAGCACGGAGTTCAACGAACAGCCCGTGAACGTCGAGCGAAGCTCCGGCACCTGCGCCGTCATGAACTCGGCATGGCTCTCCCAGAACCAGCCGATATACGGCGAGTCCCGCAAGCCGCCCGATCCTCCCTGGAACGCGTGCGCCAGCTCGTGCGCCGTCGTCTTGAGATCGTCCAGTGCCGACGGGCTGATGAACAGCGACGGATTGCCGTGTTCGTCCAGGCTGCCGGTCGGCCCGATGTTGGGGTAGAAGTACACGTTGACCTTGTACTTCGTCGTGGACTGGCAGCTCGGCGCGATGAAGCCGACCTGGTTGACGTAGACGTCGTACAGATGCTCGAACAGCGCCGCCGCCTTGTCGGATTGCGCTGCGGATACCGTGCCGCCCGACCACCGCAGCGCGATGTGTGCCGTTTCGCGGGCGACGGGAAGCTTGCCGGGAGCGGCGACCCAGCTTCCCGACACGCATGAAGTGGCGGCTGCGTCGTTCGACCCTGACGTCATTCCCGACGTTTCGACCTGCGGCGCTGCGGCGGGAACGACCTGGACCGAATCCCCGCGTCGCACGGCACCGCCGCCGGCATCCCGGGACAGGAGTGTCAGCGCCGACGCCCCAACCGCTCCGACGAGGCCGACACCGCCGATCAACATGCGCTGCATAAAACTCTCCCGACCCATATGTTATTTTCGTATACTGTCGGAGGATAGATACGCTGGCAAGCCAGGTCGGGCGCAACGACGGTGGTCGTGAGGCCCGGACTGGCGTCAAGCTACTGAAAAGTCACGAAGCGGACGTATATCCGTCAAGTCGAACCGTTGCTGATACGGGATGGAAAGTGGCCGACGGCGGCTGATACCGTCCGGAGGCACGATGTCACTTTGCACTTACCGGAAAATCGTATACCATATGACTATTGGCTATAAGGGCGGGAGTGGTGAATGACGTGCAGTCATCGACATGCGGCAGGTGAGCCGGCGACCGGAACGTCGCGACGTGGCGCGATCAAGGTCGCGCTGGGGGCGGCGGCGGTGTCGATCGCGGACCAGGCAGTCGCGCTTCCCGCGGACGCCACGAGACCTGTGAACCTCGCCACCGTCGCCACGCCCAGCGGCGCGTATGTGTCGGGGGACACCAGCTTCGCCGCGCTCAATTCCGGCGCCGAGCCCGCCCATTCCGGCGATGCGTCGGGGGGCGCATACGGCACCTGGCCGCGGACCGATCCGCAGGCGGTGGAATATGCATGGACCGGCCGGTGACGATCGGGGCGGCCGACGTCTATTGGTGGTCGGACGGGCGCGGCATCGCGGCGCCGCGATCGGCGCGGCTGGTGTACTGGGACGGCGCGCGTTTCATGCCGGTGAAGGGCGCGAATCGTCTCGGCACCTCGGTCGACCGATTCAACCGCGTCGGCTTCCGTCCGGTGACGACGCAGCGCCTGAGGCTCGAATTCGAGGGCGACGGCGGCAGGTCGGCGGGTCTGCTGCAATGGCGGGTGTGGAGTTCGGGGCCGGTGCCGCCCTTCGCCCCGATCGTCGCCGCCGGTGTCGATCGGTCGGTGGTCGCGGGTGGGCGGACCTATCTGTCGGGCAAGGTCAAGCGGCTGAGCGCGAGCGCGAGCGACATGGTGCGCTGGACCAAGGTCAGCGGGCCGGGGCAGGTCAGCTTCGAGGATGCCGGCGCGCTCGTCACGCGCGCCTCGGTCACCGCGCCGGGCGACTATGTCCTGCAACTCGCCGCCGCCGGCCAGGGGAAGGCCGCGCGCTCGCTGGTGGCGGTGCGCGCGAAGGCGCCGCCGCCGCCGCGCCGCCTCGACGTGGTCTATACGACCCCCTATTCGATCAGCAGCCCGCTGTGGCGCGACCGCGCCAAGTCGCTGATCGTCAACTGGATCCCGCATTGCATCGCCTATTGCGAGCGGACCGACCTGACGGCGGGGCAGGGCGGGCTCGACAATTTCGTCGAGGCCGCCAAGGCGCTGCGCGGGGAGCCGCACGGCGAGCACAAGGGCTATGTCTTCTCCAACGCCTGGGTCCATCAGACGGTGGAATCGATGTGCATCGCGCTGATGGTCGATCCGCAGGGCGATCGCGAGATCGTCGCGGCGCAGGATCATATGCGGCGCTCGCTCGAACGCTGGATCCCGATCATCCTCGCCGCGCAGGAACCCGACGGGTACATGCAGACCGCCTATACGCTCGCGGGCCGGCAGAACTGGGCCGAGCGGTGGTCGCCCGAGCATCGCGGCGACCATGAGGGCTATGTCGCCGGCTATTTCATCGAATCCGCGATCAACCACCATACGCTGACCGGCGGTCGCGACCTCCGGCTCTACGACGCGGCCAAGAAGCTCGCCGACTGCTGGGTCGCGAACATCGGGCCGGGGAAGAAGGCGTGGTTCGACGGGCACCAGGAGATGGAGCAGGCGCTGGTCCGCTTCGGTCGCTTCGTCAACGACACCGAGGGCGGCGGGCGCGGCGACGCCTATGTCCGGCTCGCGCGTTTCCTGCTCGATTCGCGCGAGGGCGGGTCGGAGTATGACCAGAGCCACCTCCCGCCCGAGCAGCAATATGAAGCGGTGGGCCATGCCGTGCGCGCGGTCTATTTCTATTCCGGCATGGCGGACATCGCCGCCGAGACCGCGGACCGGGACTATCAGAGCGCCGTGCTGTCGCTCTGGGACAATATGGTGAACCGCAAATATTACGTCACCGGCGGGGTGGGCAGCGGCGACACCTCCGAAGGGTTCGGCGTCGATTACGCGCTGCGCAACGACGCCTATTGCGAGAGTTGTTCCAGCTGCGGGCTGATCTTCTTCCAGTACAAGATGAACCTGGCCTATCACGACGCCAGCTACGCCGACCTGTACGAGGAGACGATGTACAACGCGCTCCCTGGGCGCGACCGATCTGGCGGGGCGATCTTTCACCCTACACCAACCCGCTGATCGATACCGAGCGGGCGAAGTGGCACGTCTGCCCGTGCTGCGTCGGCAACATCCCGCGCACGCTGCTGATGCTGCCGACCTGGGCCTATGCCAAGTCCGACGACGGGCTGTACGTCAACATGTTCGTCGGCAGCACGATCAACGTCGGCGACGTCGCGGGCACCCCGGTCGAGATGGTGCAGGAAACCGACTATCCCTGGCATGGCAAGGTGGCGATCACCGTCAACCCGAAGCAGAGCCGCCGCTTCGCGCTGCGCCTGCGCGTGCCCGACCGGAAGACGAGCGCGCTCTACCAGTCGGAACCGGCCGTCTCGGGGCTCGTCAGCCTGTCGGTCAACGGCACCCCCGTCACCCCCCGGATCGAGCGAGGCTATGCCGTCATCACGCGCGAATGGCGTGCGGGCGACCGCGTCGAGCTGGAGCTTCCGTTGCGCGTGCAGCGCGTGACCGGGGACGAGCGGATCGAGGCGACCCGCGGCAAGGTGGCGCTGCGCTACGGCCCGCTGGTCTACAATGTCGAGCGTGCCGACCAGCCGCGCATCGACCTCGCAATCGGCGCGGCCGGGCTGTCGCCGGCGTGGCGCGGCGATCTGCTGGGCGGCGTGATGACGATCGTGGGCGAATGGAACGACGGTTCGCGCCTGACCGCCATCCCCCAATTACGCGCGCATGAACCGCACCGGGCGGCCGCTTGCCGAGCTGCCGACCGGGGATGTGTCGGTCGATTACGCGCCGGGAACCGCCGTGGTGGCGCAGCAGACCGCGGAAGCGGCGACCCGGCGCGATTCTCCGCAGTCGCTGGTCTGGATCCGGGATGGCGCGTCGGCGGCGTCGTCGTGACGGTCTCCGATACCGGCGCGACCTGACCGCGGGACGAGGCGCCCATCGCGCCGTCGCGGTCCCGGCACATCGGCCTCGCGCGCCGGGGGGACGTGACGCGGTAACTTTCCGCGCCTGCGGCGTTGTGCAGGCAATAGGGAGGTCCGCGCGTGTCGATGAGGGTCCTGGTCACCGGCGCCAGCGTCGCCGGCAACACCTGCGCCTGGTGGCTGGGGCGCGCGGGCTTCGACGTCACCGTCGTCGAGCGCGCGCCGGCGTTCCGCTACGGCGGGCAGAATGTCGACGTGCGCGGCGTCGGGCGTGCGGTGCTGCGGTGCATGGGGCTGGAGCAAGCCGCGCTGGCGCTGGGCACCGGGGAGGAGGGGACCGCCTGGGTCGAGGAAGACGGGCGCGTCGCGGCGCAGTTCCTGACCGACGAGATCGGCGCGGATGGGCCGACCGCGGAGATGGAGATCCTGCGCGGCGACCTCGCGCAGCTGCTGTTCGACGGCGCGCGCGATCATGCGCGATATCGGTTCGGCGACCATGTCGTCGCGGTCGGGCAGACCGTCGACACCGCGACGGTGACCTTTGCCGGGGGCACGACCGAGGATTACGATCTGGTGATCGTCGCGGAGGGCGTGGGATCGGCGACTCGCGCGCTGGTGTTCCCGGGCGAGAACCGGCCGCGCCCGATGGACCTGACGATCGCCTATTTCACCATCCCGCGCCGCGCCGACGACGACCGGCTGTGGCGCTGGTATCATGCGCCGGGCGGGCGCAGCGTGTCGCTGCGGCCGGACCGGCACGGCACGACGCGCGCGATGCTGAGCGTGCAGAAGCCGCCCGAGGGCGAGCAGGACTGGCCGACCGAGCGGCAGAAGGCGTGGCTGCGCGCGACCTTCGCCGACGCCGGCTGGCAGGCGCCGCGCGTGATCGAGGGCATGGCGACGACCCCCGACTTCTACCTGGACGTGCTGCGCCAGATCCGGATGCCGCGCTGGTCCGCCGGCCGGGTGGTGCTGTGCGGCGACGCCGCCTGGTGCGTGACGCCGATCGGCGGGGTCGGCACCACGCTGGCGGTGACCGGCGCGCGGGTGCTGGCGGGCGAACTGGCGCTTGCCGCCGATCCGCTCGATGCCCTCGGCGCCTACGAACAGGCGATGCGGCCGATGGTCGGGCAGGCGCAGGGCGTGCCCCGTTTCGCCTCGCGCCTCGCCAATCCGCACAGCCGCACCGGCATCCGCATCCTCCACGCGGTGATGGCTGCCGCGAGCCGTCCCGCGATCAGGAAGACCGCGGGAAGGGTGTTCGGTGGCGGCGGCGATGCGGGGGAGCCGGACCTGTCGCGCTACGATGCCCCGGGGGAGGCGGTTGCCGACGCCCGCGACGACGCAACGGCGGCGCGTGCCGCCGGTCGCGGCGCTCGCGCTGGCCGGGCTCGTCCTCGGCGCCGGGGTGCTGCTTGGCCGCCGGGCGTCGCGATCAGCGTCGGCGCGTCCGCCACGAACCGATTCAGCACGCCGTCGGCGATCCTGACGTCGCCATCGAAGCGAGTCGCGCCGGGGTCCGTCCGGATCGCGGCGGCGGCGGCGGGCCTCGGTGAAGTGGTGCCGCGCAGCGGCGTCGGCGCGGTTCGGCGACGGTGCCGTCACCGATCCGGCGGAAGACCTGCGCGCGACGATCGTCGACGTCGATTCTGTGGCGACGGACCTTACGGTCGGGGGCCGCGGCCGGTGCGGTCGGTGAGGCGGGCGGTGAAGCCATTGACGAGCTGGCGCGCTGGCGGCGCTGGCGTCGAGGGTATGCGACATCGTGTCGGCTCCCGGCCGGGAAGTCGATGGGCGCACGAAGGCGCCGACCGAATCGGGGCCGGCCGCCGCTGGGCGTGCGAAATGGCTGTGAGGATCAGATCAGCGGATCACGGGGGCGCGCAGGCCCGAACGGCGCACGAACAAACTGTGCCGACACGAACCGGGGTTCGTTGCGCGCTCTGCGCGTTCTAACGATGAAGAATTGGCCAAAAACCGCGGTAGAGCTGGTGCCCCCGGCGAGATTCGAACTCACGACCTGCGGTTTAGGAAACCGTCGCTCTATCCTGCTGAGCTACGGGGGCACGCGGCGCGGGGCGTAACGGCTCCGAACGCGCGAATCAATCGCCGCCGGAAACGTGCTGGCCACACGGCGGGAGCGGCGCGCGCGGTCGGGCGCGCGCCGTCGGACGGCCGATCCGCCGCGCCCGCCAAGGTCGCGAGGCGGATCGGCGAATGAGGGTCAGGCCTTGACGTGCTGCGAGATGTACTTGTTCATCTCGAACATCGTCACCTTGTCCTTGCCGAAGACCTTCTTCAGCTTGTCGTCGGCGAGGATTTCGCGCTTGTTTTCCGGGTTCTGCAGGTTGTTGGACTTGATGTATTCCCACACCTTGCTGATGACCTGGCTGCGCGGCAGCTTCTCGTTGCCGACGACCGCACCCAGTTCGGCCGAGGGCTGCACGGGGGCGTGGATGCCGCCGGTCTTGGGCGCAGCGGCCGCATCGGCCTTCGCCTTCTTGGGGGCAGCCCGCGTCGGCCTTGGTCTTGGTAGCCATTGCATTCCTTCCTGTTGCGCCGACCGACGGGCCGGCTCCTCGCGGAATCACGCCTTCTTGAGCGCCTCGCGCTTGTGCGCCGCCTTTCCGCCGTTGTCACTCTCTACCAGATACTGCGGATCGTCGCTCGACGCACGCACCTTGTGCCCCTTGATCGTGGTATCGCTCGTCAGCTTCTTCTCGACCGTGCCGTGCGCGGTGCCGCCATGCGACTTCCACGTGACCTCGTCGCCCTTCTTCAGATTGCTCGCCATGTCGCCGCTCCTTCGCGAATGATCGTGTGCGATCAAGCGGATGGAGCGGCCGAATGGTTGCCTCGTCCGATCAGAACTTGAAGCCGGCGGCGATGCCGTAGCGGCGCGGATCGACGGTGAAGACGTTGGTGAACAAGCCCGAAGACTGATCCGTCACGTACATGCCGGTGATCGCATTGTTGTTGGTGAGGTTCGTCACGAATGCGCGGACGTAGAAGCGGTCATCCGGTGCGTTGAGCTGAACCTGCGCGTTCACCACCTCATACCCCGGGATCCGGTCGATCGGCGATTTGTTGAAGATCGTGCCGAAATAATTGCCGGTATAGTTGAGGTCGGCGCGTGGGACGAGCGTGAAATTGCCCAGATCGATCGTATATTGCGCGCCGATCGACGCCTTGTACGTCGGGGTGTTGGGCAGTTGGTTGTCGCGTAGATTGACCGCGACGCCGCCTTGAAGCACGCTGACCGGCGCTCCGGTTGCTGCGGCGACGGCGGCCAGATTAGTCGCAACTGCTGAATGCGCCGGTTGTGTTGGTGCCGGGCACCGGCACCGTGCCGCGCAGGCCCAGGGTGGGGAATTGGGCGTTGAGCGCGGCGTTGGCGCCGTTGACGAAGCCGTTGGACACTGCCGATTGTCCGGCGGTGGTCGGAATCACGGCGCAATTTCGCGCTTGAAGATCCTTGATGATGACCGCGTCGGATCGGCCTCCCGACACGTCGCGTGGATTCACGATGAATTGGTCGCCGGCAACCTTCGAGCGCGAGTAGCTGAAGTTGGCGTTGACGACGAAGGCGGGCGTGTGGCTGATGATCGCTTCGGCTTCGACGCCATATATGTTGGCGTTGATATTATCGTTGACCGATGTGCGATTGACGATGCGCGTCAGCTGTAGATTTTTATACTTGTAGTAGAATGCCGTCAGATTGAAGCGAAACTGGCCGTTGCCGAAGGTGTTCTTCGATCCAACCTCGATCGCGTCGACATTCTCCGGAGCAAAGAACTGTCCGACTCCCAGGCCTGGCGTGATCGGAGGGTTGACGCCGCCAGACTTGTAGCCTCGCGAATAGGATGCGTAGAGAAGGTTGTCCGGCGTGATCTTGTAATCGATGACCGCGCGGCCGGTCAGGCGCTGGAAGGCAACTTCTCCGATCTGGAACGGCTGCTGCCCCGGTGTGACGCCATCGAAGTCGAAACCGATCCAGCGCAGAAGTGGCATTGGTGGTGCCGATCGGGACAGCCACATTGTCCGTGGTGGTTCGAGCGGAGACATACTTCTTGTCGTTGTTGTAACGAAGGCCGACCGTCAGCTTCAACTTGTCGGAGGGTTCGAAGTACGCTTCACCGAAAACGCCGTACGACCGCAGCGGAACAGCAGCGCGCTGTTGCTGCGGAAATAGGGCGTTGCCTGGAAGGTCGTCGTGGCCGCCGGAGCGCCGGTTGCGAAATTGAGGAAACCGGGCACCAGGTTGGTGACGATGCCGCCAAGCGTATAGTCGAATGCCTCGAAATTGCCGACATAATAGTCGACATCGCGGGACCTTGTTGTTGACGTAGATGCCGCCCAGCAGGAAGTTGAACGGTCCGTCGAACTTGGAGTCGATGTGGCCTTCGATCGTATATTGCCGGGAGTTGCCGGTCTGGCGATCCGCGTCGACGCCCTGAGCGGAACAGGTCACCGTGTTGCCGCCATAGACGCCGACGCCGGTCGGCCCGTCGAATGCCGATTGGCAGATGCCGCCGGTCGGACCATTGGGGATCAATGCGCGAGCGATCGCGGCGTAGGGATTGCCGGGCCGCGCCGCATTGAGTGCCAGGAAGGCAAGGCCTGTGTTGGTGGCGATCGGATTGCGCACGGCCAGATTGTAATCGACGCCCGAGTCGAACGTGTTGCGCAAATACCCCGCGGTCAGGCTGACCGACATCGGCCCGAAATCATGGAACAGCTTGGCGGTATAGATCTGCTCCTCGACCCGGTAGAAGGGCTCGTAGTCGAGCGACACCTCTCGCACATTGGGGTGACACGACCGAGCGGCTGAACGCGTCGTTGGTGTCATAAATGCTGCCCAGCCCGAAATTTTGAGCATAAGCGACCAGCTGAGGCGCCAGAGCGGCCGGCAGGCCGCCCGCGGTCGCGGCGGGGACCACCGACAGTGCGGTGAGAAGCCCGATACCTTCGCGCGAGCCCAATGTGCTGGCGAGGGGTGGCATTGCCGTTTACCGTGTCGAAGCCGAGTCGGTCGGGCGAGCAACCCAATATGCCGCTGGAATCACGATTGCAGAGCTGCTTTTGAATGCGCGAGCGGTTGTCGTTTTCCTTGCTGTAGTTCGCGATGAGGTCGATGCGCGTGTCCGGGCTGGGCTCCCATGACAGGGTGCCGCGCAGCGAGTACATGTCGCGACCGTCGATGCGGCGCCGGTGTACGTGTTGCGGGTGAAGCCGTCGCGGTTGAGATAGGTGCCTGCAACACGGACGCCGATCGTCTCGGTCAGCGGGACGTTGATCATGCCGCGTACGCGCTTGCTGTCATAATTGCCGTATTCGAACTCGCCTGCCGCACGTATGCCTGAAAGGTCGGGCTTGGCGGTTATCAGGTTGACGACGCCGGATGTCGCATTGCGACCGAACAGCGTGCCCTGCGGTCCGCGCAGCACCTCGATCCGCTCCAGATCGAAGAATTCGAAGTCGAGGATGCGGCTGCCCAGTAGCGGCTGATCGTTGATGTGGATGCCGGTCGCGGAATCGCAGGTCACGCCGACGCACAGATCGCCGACACCGCGGATCGTAAAGGTGTTGCCGCCGAAATTGCCGCGCGTGAACGTGGTGTTGGGCAGGGTCTGTTGCAGCGCCAGAGAGTTGACGACCTGCTGCTTCTCGAGGTTGTCCGCGGTGAACGCCGTGACCGCGATCGGCACGTCCTGCAGGCGCTGCGACTGCCGCTGCGCGGTGACGACGATGTCGGGGGCATAGCCAGAGGACTGATTGCTCGATACCTCCTGCCCGGGGCCGTTGGTCGGCGCGCTGTTCTGCGCGCTGGTGGTGGCTCCGGTCTGAGCGGCGGGCGGGGCGCGGCCGCCAGCAGACCGATGGCGGACGCGCACAGCAGGTCGAACTTCTTCATGGACATCCCCTCCGGAAGCCGCATCCGATCTGTCGTCGGTCTGTCGGCGTTTGATGATGCGGTATGGAAGGTAGCGACCGAAAATTTCGTTCGTCAAACGGTTTTACGCAGGATTTGTGCGGTGGCCGCGCGGAGTGGCACAATTGCACCGCTTTCGGAATCGAACATCGGTCATGCTGCGTTGCGGCAGGGTCACGGGATGAGAACAAGATGAGCGAATTGATGGGACATGCGCCCGCGGACGGCGATCTGGTGGCGGACGATGGCAAGGTGGCGGTGCCCGACGACGTGGCGGAGGCGGTGCGCACGCTGATCCGCTGGGCCGGCGACGATCCGAGTCGCGAGGGCCTGCTCGACACGCCGAAGCGGGTGGCGCGCGCATGGCGCGAATATTGCGCGGGTTATGCGGACGATCCGGCGCATCACCTCGCGCGCGTGTTCGAGGAAGTGGGCGGCTATGACGAGATCGTGCTGCTGAAGGACATTCCGTTCCAGTCGCATTGCGAGCATCACATGGCGCCGATCATCGGCAAGGCGCACATCGCCTATCTGCCGCAGAACCATGTCGTCGGCATCTCGAAGCTGGCGCGCGTGCTCCACGCCTATGCGCGGCGGTT
>JAQIJC010000003.1 GCA_036946405.1 Sphingomonas phyllosphaerae
CGTTGGTCTTGCCCAGCACCACGACGCCCGCCGCCTTCAGCCGCTGGACGACGACCGCATCCTCCTGCGCGACGAAGGCGCGATGTTCGGTGAAGCCGAACGTCGTCGGCAGCCCGGCGACGTCATAGCTTTCCTTGATCGTCATCGGCACGCCGAGCAGCGTCGCGTCGAAGCCCCGGGCGATCCGCGCGTCCAGTTCCGCCGCGGCCTTTCGCGCGCGATCGAAGTCGCGCACGACGACCGCGTTGAGCGCGCCGTCGCCCGCCTCGATCCGCGCGATCGCGGCGTCGGTTTCGGCGAGCGCGCTCGTCTCCCCCGCGCGGATCGCGGCAGCGGTCTGGAGCGCGGTTTTCTCGGTCATGCGCGTGCTCCTGCGAACGCAGGAGCCCAGAGTCCGGGATACCGCGCTTCGTGGCCCTGGGTTCCTGCGTGCGCAGGAACACAAGGACGGCGGGGCATCACAGCTTCCCCCCGCTCTCCGCCGCCGCCTTCAGGCTGGGGGCGACCTTGAAGCCGTGCTTCTCCAGCCCGGCGACGACCTTGTCCAACCCCTCGGTCTGCGCCCAGAACATCGGGCCGCCGCGATAGACCGGCCAGCCATAGCCGTAGATCCAGACGACATCGATGTCGCTCGACCGTTGCGCCTTGCCTTCCTCCAGGATCAGCGCGCCCTCGTTGACCATCGGGTACAGCGTGCGCTCGACGATCTCCTGGTCGGTGATCTCGCGCTTGGCGAGGTTCGACCGCGACCGGAAGTCCTCGATGATCTCCGCCACGCGCGGGGAGGGGGAGGGGTTACGCTTCTCGTCGTAATCGTAGAATCCGGCGTTCTTCTTCTGCCCCCAGCGCCCCTCCGCGGCGAGCGCGTCGCGGATGCTCTCGATCCGGTTGGGATCGCGGTGCCAGCCGATGTCGACGCCCGCCAGGTCGCTCATCTGGAACGGCCCCATCGGCATGCCGAAGTCGGTGTGCACCTTGTCGATCTGCTGCGGGGTGGCGCCCTCCATCAGCAGCTTGTTCGCCTCGATCTGCCGGGGGGAGAGCATGCGGTTGCCGATGAAGCCGTGGCAGACGCCGGCGACGACCGCGACCTTCTTGATCTTCTTGGCCAGCGCCATGACCGTCGCCAGCACGTCGCCCGCGGTCTTCTCGCCGCGCACCACCTCCAGCAGCTTCATGACATTGGCGGGGGAGAAGAAGTGCATCCCCACCACGTCCTCGGGCCGCTTCGTGCTCGCCGCGATCTCGTCGACGTTCAGGTAGCTGGTGTTGCTGGCCAGGATCGCGCCCGGCCTCGCGATCGCGTCGAGCTTCCCCGAACAGCTCCTTCTTGACGTCCATATTCTCATAGACCGCCTCGATGATGAGGTCGCAGTCGGCGAGGTCGTCGAGGCTGAGCGTGGGGGTCAGCAGCCCCATCAGCTTCTCCGGCGCGTCGGGCTTCAGCCGGCCCTTGGCGGCGGATGCCTCGTAATTCCTGCGCATCACGCCGGTGCCGCGGTCGAGCGCGTCCTGCTGCATCTCGACGATCGTCACCGGGATGCCGGCGGAGAGGAAGTTCATCGAGATGCCGCCGCCCATCGTGCCCGCGCCGATCACGCCCACCTTGTTGATCGGGCGCAGCGGGGTCTTGGGGTCGACGTCGTCGATCTTCGCGGCCTGGCGCTCGGCGAAGAAGATGTGGCGCTGCGCCGCGGACTGGGTGCCCGTCATCAGCTTCATGAACTGCTCGCGCTCGAACTTCATGCCCTCCTCGAAGGGCTGCTCGCTCGCCGCGACGACGCAGGCGATGTTGGCCGCGGGCGCGTCGAAGCCGCGCATCTTGCGGCCGTGCGCCTTCTGGAAGGCGGCGACCGCCTCCGGATCGGGGGACACCGTCTTGTCGCGCACGCGCGGGATCGGGCGCTTGTCCGCGATCTCGCGCGCGAACGCGATCGCATCCGCCTCCAGCGAATCCTCGCCCACCACCCGGTCGACCAGCCCGACCTCGGCGGCCTTCTTTGCGGGGATCGGATCGCCGATCGCGACCATTTCCAGCGCCGCCTTCACGCCGACCACGCGCGGCAGCCGCTGCGTGCCCCCGGCGCCGGGCAGCAGGCCCAGCTTCACTTCCGGAAGGCCCATCATCGCGCTCGGCACCGCGACGCGGTAATGGCAGGCGAGTGCGACCTCGCATCCGCCGCCCAGCGCGGTGCCGTGGATCGCGGCGACGATCGGCTTGCTGCTGGCATCCATCATGTCGATGACCTCGTGCAGGCTCGCCCCCTTGGGCGGCTTGCCGAACTCGGTGATGTCCGCGCCCGCGAAGAAGGTGCGCCCGTCGCAGCGGATCACCATCGCCTTGATGCCGGCATCCGCCACGCCTTGCTTGACCCCGGCCTCCAGCCCGTCGCGCACGCCCGCGCCCAGCGCGTTCACCGGCGGCGAGTCGGAGATGATGACCAGGATGTCGTCGTGGCGTTCGGTGCGGACGGGGGAAGTCATTCGTCGGATCTCCGTCTGAGTGCTCCTGCGGACGCAGGAGCCTAGGGCCGCCAGCGCGGCGTTCGTGGCTCTGGGCTCCTGCGTCCGCAGGAGCACGGTGAACTCAGGTCAGCGCGGCGTAGATCATCGTCTTCAGCTCGCGGCGGATGGGATAGATCATCGAGGGCGACAGCTGCGTCATGAAGACCATGCTGATCCGCTCGACCGGATCGACGAAGAAGGCGGTCGAGAACATGCCGCCCCAATAATATTCGCCCACCGACCCCGGCATCATCGAGCGCGCCGGATCGATCGTCACCGCAAAGCCGAGGCCGAAGCCGGTGCCCGCATTCTGCGTCTCGCTGAACAGCGAACGCGACATGGTCGACAGGTCGGCGTTCCCGGGCAGGTGGTTCTGCGTCATCAGCTCCACCGTCTTGCGCCCCAGGATGCGCGCGCCGTCCAGCTCGCCGCCGTTGAGGCACATCAGGCAGAAGCGGTGATAGTCGAGCGCGGTCGACACCAGCCCGCCGCCGCCCGAGACGAAGCGGAACGGCACCGACCACATGCTCTCCGCCCCGCGGTCGAACATCTGGCGGCCCTTGCCGGGCACCAGCGTATAGCAATCGGTCAGCCGGTCGATCTTGTCGCCGGGCACCGTGAAGAAGGTGTCGTGCATCTTGAGCGGCGCGAAGATGCGCTCCTCGAAGAAGCGCGGCAGCTTCATCCCCGACACGCGCTCCACCACCAGCCCGAGCACGTCGGTGGCGACCGAATAATTCCACGCGCTGCCCGGCGAGAATTCCAGCGGCAGCTTCCCCAGCGCCGCGACGAAGCCGTCGAGGTCGAGGTTGCCGTGCCAGTTCTCCAGCTTCTGCTCGCGGTGCGCGGCGTCGATGTTGCTGCGGTTCTGGAAGCCGTAGGTGAAGCCGGCGGTATGGCGCAGCAGGTCGACCATCCGCATCGGCGCCTGCGCCGGCCTGGTCATGAACGGCACGCCCGCGCCCCCGCCGTCATAGACGCCGACGCCCTTCAGCTCGGGCAGGACATGATGCACCGGCGTGTCCAGCGCGACCTTCGCCTCCTCCACCAGCATCATGAACGCGACCGAGGTGATCGGCTTCGTCATGGAGGCGATGCGGAACAGCGATCCCTCGTCCACCGCCGCGCCGCCCTCGCGCGCGGTGCCCTGATGCGAGAAATGGACGATCTGGTCGTCGCGTGCGACCAGCAGCTGCGCCTGCGCGAAGCCGCCGGTGTCGAGATAGCGTTCCTTGAGCAGCGCATCGATCGCGGCGAGGCGTCGCGGGTCGAAGCCGTGCTTCTCGGCCTTGGCGATCTTCATGGCCTCTCCATACCCCCGCTTCGAATGTCACGCCACGTCTATCGCTTGAGCCCAGCGTAAATCAACTCTAGTCTCGCATCCGAACGAACCGAATGTTCAAGTTGATGAGAGGAATGCCGTGACGATGGAACGTGCCTGGCCCGCGATGGGCATGGACGAGGTCCGCGCCGCGCTCACCGCGCCGGGCGCGCGATTCGAGATGGAGACGGTCGATATCCGTGGGCTCCCCACGCGCGTGTGGAAGAATGCGCCGCCGCACATGGCCGCGCTGGTGCGGCTGTCGCGCACCCACGGCGACTCGCTGGCCACCATCCACGAGGACGAGCGCGTCAGCTACGACGCGCAGTTCCGCGCCATCGCCGCGCTCGCCGCTTACTATCGCTCGCTGGGCGTGGCGAAGGGGGATCGCGTCGCGGTGGCGGCGCGCAACCTGCCGGAATGGATCGTCGCCTTCTTCGCCGCGACGGTGATCGGTGCCGTCGCGGTGCCGCTCAACGCGTGGTGGACGGGCGAGGAGCTGACCTACGGCCTGTCCGATTCGGGCGCGTCGCTGCTGGTGTGCGACGACGAGCGCTGGCAGCGGATCGCGGCGCACCGCGACGACCTGCCCGCGCTGCGCCACGTCCTCGTCGCGCGCGCCGCCGCCCCGGTCGCGGGCGCGCAGCGGCTGGAGGACGTGATCGGCACCCCGCACGACTGGGCCGCGCTGCCCGACCGCGACCTGCCCGAGGTCGCGCTGGCGCCGGAGGACGACGCCACGATCCTCTACACCAGCGGCACCACCGGCAAGCCCAAGGGGGCGCTCGGCACCCACCGCAACTTCATGACCAACATCCTGTCGACCGGCTATGCCGCCGCACGGATGATCCTGCGCCGCGGCGATCCGTTGCCCGATCCGGTGCGCAAGGTGTCGCTGACGGTCATCCCGCTGTTCCACGCCACCGCGCTGTCGGCCGGGCTGATGGGGTCGATGGCCGCGGGCCACACCACCATCTACATGCGCAAGTTCGAGGTCGTCCGCGCGATGGAGATCATCGAGCGCGAGCGCGTCAACGCGACCGGCGGGGTGCCGACGATCGCGTGGCAGATCCTGGAGCATCCCGACCGCGGCAAATACGACCTCTCCAGCCTGGAGAGCATCGGCTATGGCGGTGCGCCGTCCGCACCCGAACTGGTGCGCAAGATCGCGAGCGACCTGAAGGCGATGCCGGGCAACGGCTGGGGCATGACGGAGACGACCGCGACCGTGACCACGCACGGCGCGGAGGATTACCTCCACCGCCCCGACAGTTGCGGCCCGCCCGTGGCGGTCGCCGATCTGGAAGTCCGCGACGAGGACGGCGTGACGGTCCTGCCGACCGATACGATCGGCGAATTGTGGGCGCGCGGGCCGATGGTCGTGAAGGGCTATTGGAACAAGCCGGAGGCGACCGCGGCGACCTTCGTCGACGGCTGGGTGCGCACCGGCGACCTGGCGCGGATCGACGCGGAGGGGTTCTGCTTCATCCTCGACCGCGCCAAGGACATGATTATCCGCGGCGGCGAGAACATCTATTCGACCGAGGTGGAGAACGTCCTCTACGACCACCCCGCCGTCACCGACTGCGCGCTGATCGGCATTCCGCACCGCATTCTGGGCGAGGAACCGGCGGCGGTCGTCCATCTCGCGCCCGATGCGCAGGCGACCGAGGCGGAGCTGCAGGCATGGGTGCGCGAGCGGCTGGCGGCGTTCAAGGTGCCGGTCGCGATCCGCTTCTCGTCCGAGATGCTGCCGCGCAACGCCAACGGCAAGATCCTGAAGCGCGACCTGAAAACCCTGTTCGAGGATCGTATCGCCGCGTAGGTCGTTTCGCTGCGGTCACATTCGGGAACAGGCGATCGATGCGCGTCACCAGGGATTTTCTGCGAGGACGCGGCCGCGAGCGGATGACCGCCGCGGAGAAGGACGCGCTGGATGCCGCGGTCGACCGCGTCGAAACCCTGCCGGCGCGAACGATCCTCATCAACCGCGGGCAGCGCGTGCGCTACAGCACGCTGCTGCTCGACGGGACGATGTGCCGCTACATGGATGCGCGCGACGGCTATCGCCAGCTGGTGGCGCTCCAGGTGCCGGGGGACTTCGTCGACCTCCACGGCTATCCGCTGGAAATGCTCGATCACGACGTCGCCACGCTGTCGGAGGCGCGCGTCGCGGTCATCCCGCACGCGCGGCTCGACGCCCTGACGCGCGACATGCCGCACCTGGCGCGCCTGCTGTGGCGCTCGACCCTGCTCGACGCGGCGTTGCACCGGGAATGGATCTTCCGTCTCGGCCGCCTCGACGCCGCGGGGCGCGTCGCGCATTTCCTGATGGAGACCTATCGTCGCCTGGATGCGGTCGGGCGGACGCGCGACGGGGAGTTCGCGCTCCCGCTGACGCAGCAGGATCTGGGCGAGGCGTGCGGCCTCACCAGCGTCCACGTCAACCGCACGCTGCGCCGGCTGCGCGAGGACGGGCTGGCGGAGGTCGCGCGCGGCACGGTGCGCATCCTGGACGCTGCGGCATTGTCGCGGGTCGCGGAGTTCGAGCCCGAATATCTCTATCTGGAGGACAGCGCCTGGGCGCGCGACGCCGCGGAATAGCGGGCAGGGCCGGCAGACCGGCGCGCGATGGTGTAACCGCTTGGCCTGTGGGCCGGATTGGCGTTAGCTAACGGCATGTACGATCTCCCCCATGACGCGACGCCCGGCGTCCCGGACGAAACCGGCGACGCCGCCACCGACGGGCCCGTCGTCGCGCTGCGTCGCGACCGGCTGCTCGCCGCGCTGACGCTGACGGCGGGGATCGGGCTGGTCGTCGGCCTGCCGTTCGCGCTGAAGGAGGGAGCGGAGTTCTTCATGCCCACCGCGGTCGCGCTGGTCGTCGCGCTGGCGCTGATCCCGCTGCTGGAGTGGCTGGAGCGTCGCCGCATCCCGTCCGCGGTCGCGGCGCTGATGTGCGTGATCCTGTTCCTGATCGTCGCCAATGTCGCGCTGGCCGCGATCGTCGTGCCCGCGACCGAGTTCTTCCGCCTGCTGCCGACGCGGATCGGCCGCATCCAGGCCAATCTGGCGCCGCTGCTTGATCTGTATTCCAGCCTGGAGCGCTACGCCAATCGCACGCTGCGCCAGATCGCCTCCACGCCGGTGCGCCCGTCGCCCACCGCCGCCGTCGCGCCGCCCAGCTCGATCGTCGAGCTGGCGGCGACGTCCGCGCCCGCGGTCATCGTCCAGGTCTTCTACGCGATCCTGGTCGCGTTCTTCTTCCTGTCGGGCTGGACCCGGATGCGCGAGCGGCTCATCACGGCGCGCGCCAGCTTCGGCGGGGCGATGGCAACCGCGCGCGTGCTGCAGGAGATGGTCGACGCCGTCTCCTCCTATCTGGGCACGATCACCGCGATCAACATTTCGCTCGGGCTGCTCGTCGCGGGCGCGCTGCACCTGCTGGGGATGCCGTTTCCGCTCATGTGGGGCGGCATCGTCGCGCTGCTGAACTACATCCCCTATTTCGGCCCGGTCGTCGCCGCGCTGCTGCTCGCGGTCGGCGGGCTGATGACCTTTTCGGACGTGTGGACCGCGCTGGCCGCGCCCGCGATGATGTACGGCTTCCACTTGGTGGAGGCGAATGTCGTCACCCCGCTGATCGTCGGGCACCGGCTGACCATCAACCCGGTCATGATCCTCATCTCGATCAGCTTCTGGGGCTGGGTGTGGGGCACGGTGGGGGCGCTGCTGGCGGTGCCGATCCTCATCATCGTGCAGACGATCCTGTCGGCGGCGGGACGCCCCGACATCGCGGGCTTCCTCTTCGAACACGGCACGCTGACGCGCGAGAACGCGGGCTCGCCGCAACCGGGCTGGCGGTCGCGCGAAAAAGACGAAGAATCGCGTTGACAGCCACCGGGGCGCCGCCTAGTTGGCGCGCCTCACGCTTCTCCAAGCGGGTGTAGCTCAGTTGGTTAGAGCGCCGGCCTGTCACGCCGGAGGTCGCGGGTTCGAGCCCCGTCACTCGCGCCATCCCTGCGGTGATACGCAGCCGGTGCGTGAACTTCATGCGGCAAGCAGCATTTCCTGCGCCGGAATATCGTTCCGGTGTATGCCCGGGTGCGTGCGTCGATCGCTTTGCAAGCGGGTGTAGCTCAGTTGGTTAGAGCGCCGGCCTGTCACGCCGGAGGTCGCGGGTTCGAGCCCCGTCACTCGCGCCAGCGCCGGGGTGGTTCGTAGCCGCAGCGCGGAAACCCGCATCATTACCGATCGTTACGTCTTCCGCATCAGAGGAGTCGGAGCGGATGGCGAGCGGCTATCCAGACGGATTGCATCCCGGCCACGCCGTGTCACGCGGCGGCTTCCACCGACATGCCACGCCGATGGCGCTCTTCTGCTGGGAGTGCTGCTGATCCTCCCGATGACGGGACTGCTGGGCGGCGCGCGGTCGCCCGTGACGCGCGCCGTGACGCCAAGCGCCACCCTGACCGTCAAGACGCCGCAGACGTTGCGCAGCGGGCTCTTCTTCGAAACGGTGGTCGTCGTGCAGGCGCGCCGTCCGATGGCGGATGCGGTCATCGCCTTCCCGCCGGCCTTGTGGCGCGACATGACGATCAACACGCAGCTACCCGCCGCCGAGAGCGAAGAGTATCGCGACGGCCTCTGGCGCTTCCATTACGGCCCGCTGAAGCCCGGCGAGCGGCTGGAAACGAAAGTGGACGGGCAGATCAACCCCGCCGCTGACGCTGGGCACGCGGGGCGAGGTCGTGCTGCTCGACGGCGAACGTCCGCTGGCGCGCGTGCCGGTGGCGACGCGGGGTGCTGCCCTGATGGACATCGTCCTGCGCGCGACCGCGATGTTCTTCATCCTCTATGGGCTGCTGCGGCTTCTCGGCAAGCGCGAGCTGGGGCAGATGACCCCGTTCGAGGTCGTCGTGCTGGTGGTGATGGGCGATTTGATCCAGCAGGGGATCACGCACAACGATTTCAGCCTGACCGGCGCGACGCTGGCGATCGTCACCTTCGCCTTCTGGGGGCTGGTACTGGGCTGGCTGGCCTATCTCTTCCCGCGGCTCAAGACCGCACTGGAAGGCGCCCCGCGAGTCATCGTGCGGCATGGCGAGCTGCTGGAGGACAATCTGCGCCGCGACCGCATGACGCGGGCGGAGGTGGAATCGGAAATGCGGCTCGCCGGGATCGCGCGCATGACGGACGTCGAATGGGCGATCCTGGAGCCGCAGGGAAAGATCAGCTTCATCCGCCGCGACGGCGGCGAGGTGAACCCGCCGGACGGTGAGGGGCCGGCGGGCTGACGACTACCGCCAGCGTCCCGTCTCCATCCAGCGCAGCAGCGGCTTCAGCGGCGTGATCCAGACGATCCCGGTGACGATGTAGAAGACGAGCTGGAGCAGCCAGTGCCATCCGCCGACCGTCGCCGACAGCGACACGATCAGGACGCACCATATCGCGATCAGCAGCAGGATCAGCAGCATCCCCGCCGGCTTGCGCCACGACGGCGTCATGCGCGTACGATCCATTCGCGTTCGGTGGCGATGGCGTGGAGCGGGATGTCCCACGGGTCGGGCTGAAGCGGATCGGTTTCCTGCACGCTCCAGGCGATACCGATGCGATGCGCCGCAGGGAAGGCGGCGAAGGCGCGGTCGTAATGCCCCGCACCCTGGCCGATGCGGTGGAGCGCGCGGTCGAACCCGACCAGCGGGGTCAGCACGACATCGGGTACGGCCTCCGGCGCGGCGGCGGGCGGCTGGCGCAGCCCGAACGGCCCGGGCACGAGCGCGGCAGCGGCGTCGTGCAGCGCGAACCGCAGCGGCGTGGCGCGGTCGATCACCTGCGGCAGCGCGAGGCGGCAGCCGGTCGCCAGCGCGACCTGCTCCAGCGGCGTCGGATCGGCCTCGCCACCGACCGGCACGTAGCTGGCGACCACCATCCCCGGGGTCAGCAGCATCGCGAAGGCGGGGTCGACGCGGATCGCCGCCGAGGCCGTGGCCGCGAATCCGTCGCGCCGCGCGCGCAACGCGGCCCGCAGGGCGTTCTTGTCGCTCATGACGTGGGAAGGGGGCGGGTGGCGGGACCGCCGTGGCCGTGTGCCAAAGTATCCACCGACGCCCGATACGTCAGGTGGGGATCATGTACGTCGGACCAGGGTCCTAGCAGGGACAACCCCCTTGGATGAAGAATAGCCTCAGGGATAATTTCCGGCTCGTACCGGGCAGAACCCGCCGCCACCGATTTAGGCGCTCGGCCCGGCTTTCTCAAGGGCATCCGCCAGCGCCTCCAGCCGCTGCGACAATGCGTCCAGCGCGCGGCCCTCGGGCGTCTCGGGCGGCGGCTTGGCGCGCTCGTCGATCAGCGCGTCGGCGACCATCAGCGCCGCCAGCATCATGACGCGGTTGACGCCGCCGGCGCCCGCGGCGCGTTTGGCATCCTCCCACCGCTCGTCGATCAGCGCCGCGGCCTGCAGCAGCCGCGCCTCGCCGCCGTCGCGGCAGCCGATCTCGGTGCTGGTGTCGCCGATCTTCAGCGTGACGCGCGCCATCAGTTCTCCTCCGCCGCATCGGCCGGATCGTTGGCGATGATTCGGTCGAGCGCGGCGACCGCCTGCGTCATCGTGTCACGCAGCTGCGCGTGCCGGCGCTCCAGCTTGGCGGCGGCGGCGCGGCGCTGCTCCACGACGCGCTCGACGCGGGTGATGGCGGCGTCCAGCCGGTGGATCGCGGGATTGTCCATGGGGCCAGCGAATAGGATCGCGCGACGCGCACGACAAGCCCGTCGCGGGCCTGTTGCGGGACGGACGGATCGCCGGCGGCGGTTGACGGACACGCCCGCGCCTGCGCAAGAGCGCGCGCATCGGACATTCATAGGGGCGAGGAACGACGATGACGAAGGTAGCGATCAACGGCTTCGGGCGGATCGGCCGGCTGGTGGCGCGCGCGCTGCTGGAGCGCGGCAGCGAGCTGGAGCTGGTGGCGATCAACGACCTCGCCGACACGAAGTCGAACGCGTGGCTGTTCAGCCGCGACAGCGTCCACGGCAAGTGGGCCGGCACCGTCGAGGCGGACGGGCAGGACATGGTGATCGACGGCAAGCGCATCCGCGTGACCGCCGAGCGCGATCCCGCCAACCTGCCGCACAAGGAGCTGGGCGTCGACCTGGTGCTGGAATGCACCGGCTTCTTCACCGACCGCGCCAGCGCGCAGAAGCATATCGATGCGGGCGCGAAGAAGGTGCTGATCTCCGCCCCGGCGAAGGGCGTCGACCTGACCGTCGTCTACGGCGTCAACCACGACAGGCTGGAGGCGGGCCACACGATCGTGTCGAACGCATCGTGCACCACCAACTGCCTGGCGCCGGTCGCCAAGGTGCTGAACGACGCGATCGGGATCGAGCGCGGGCTGATGACCACGATCCACGCCTATACCAACGACCAGAAGATCCTCGACCAGATCCACCCCGACCTGCGCCGTGCGCGCGCCGCGGCGATGAGCATGATCCCGACCACCACCGGCGCCGCGCGCGCGGTGGGTGAGGTGCTGCCCGAGCTGAAGGGCAAGCTGGACGGTTCCGCGGTGCGGGTGCCGACCCCGGACGGCAGCCTGGTCGACCTGACCTTCACGCCCTCGCGCGACACGACGAAGGAAGAGGTCAACGCGCTGCTGAAGGCTGCGGCCGAGGGGCCGATGAAGGGCGTGCTGGAATATTCGGACGAGCCGCTGGTCTCGATCGACATCGTCCACACGCCGTTCTCATCGACCGTCGACAGCCTGGAGACCGCGGTGATCGACGGCAAGCTGGTGCGCGTCGTGAGCTGGTACGACAACGAATGGGGCTTCTCCAACCGCATGGTCGACACCGCGACCGCGATGGCCAAGCTGGGCTGATGCGCCAGCCTCCGTTCGTTTTGGGCAAGGTCGAGGCGCAGCCGTCGTGCGTGCCCTTCGACTGCGCTCAGGGCGAACGGGGGTGAGGGGCGGCCTCCTCCTGGTCCGCGGCCCCAATGGTGAAGCGTCGCTACCCCCGTTCGTGCGGAGCGAAGTCGAAGCACGGCCACAGCGCGTGTCCGTCGACCGCGTTCGGGGGGGCACTGCGGTGAGGGGCGGCGTCCTCTTGCTTCGGGACCGCAATGGCGTGGCGTTCCAACCCCCGTTCGTGCTGAGCGTAGTCGAAGCACAGCCACCGCACTCGCCCCGCAACCGCGACCATGGCGCACGAAAGTGAGCGCGGGCACCCTGATCGGTATCGCGCGCCACGCCTTTCCCAAGGCGCCGATGGAGCTCGTCGACCGGGTCGGGGTGTCGCCCGAGGGCGGCATCCACGGCGATTTCCGCGGCGCGATGAAGCGCAAGCCGTACAAGCGGCAGGTCACGCTGATCGAGCGTGGCGACTGGGACGCGGCGATGGCGGAGGTCGGCCATACGATCGGCTGGGAGGAGCGGCGCGCCAACCTGCTGGTCGACGGCCTCGACCTGCCGCAGACGGCCGGCGTCCGCCTGCGCATCGGCGCCGACGTGGTGCTGGAGGTGACGCGCGAGACCGACCCGTGCGAGCGGATGGAGGCGCTGGCCCCCGGGCTCAAGGCAGCGCTGCTGGCCGACTGGCGCGGGGGTGCGTGCGCTCAGGTGATCCACGGCGGCTGGATCGCGATCAACGATGCTATCAGGATCGAGGAATCATGACCAAGTCCTTCCGTACGCTAGACGATATCGGTGACGTCCACGGCCGCCGCGTGCTGGTGCGCGAGGATCTGAACGTGCCGCTGGCCGACGGCCGCGTTACCGACGACACCCGCCTGCGCGCCACCGTCGCCACCGTCGCCGAGCTGTCGGACAAGGGCGCGATCGTGCTCGTCCTCGCGCACTTCGGCCGTCCCAAGGGCGTGCCCGACCCGGACATGTCGCTCGCTCCCATCGTGAAGCCCTACGAGGCGGTACTGGGCCGCCCGGTGCGCTTCGTCGACTGGGAGGGCGCCGCGGACGCGGTCGCGACGATGCAGCCGGGCGACATCGCGGTGCTGGAGAACACCCGCTTCTTCGGGGGCGAGGAGAAGAACGACGCCGCGGTGGTCGATCGCTTCGCCGCGCTCGGCGACCTCTACGTCAACGATGCCTTTTCCGCGGCGCACCGCGCGCACGCCTCGACCGAGGGGCTGGCGCACAGGCTGCCCGCCTTTGCGGGACGCGCGATGGAGGCCGAACTCGTCGCGCTGGAAAAGGCGCTGGGGCAGCCCGACCATCCCGTCGCCGCGGTCGTCGGCGGGGCGAAGGTGTCGACCAAGCTCGACGTGCTCAAGCACCTCGTCGCCCGCGTCGATCACCTCATCATCGGCGGCGGCATGGCCAACACCTTCCTCGCGGCGCGCGGCGTCGACGTGGGCAAGAGCCTGTGCGAGCACGACCTGACCGGCACCGCGGAGGCGATCCTCGACGCGGCGGACAAGGCGGACTGCACCGTCCATCTGCCCTATGACGTGGTGGTGGCGAAGGAATTCCGCGCCGATCCGCCGACCCGCACCGTCAACGTGCACGAGGTCGCGGCGGACGAGATGATCCTCGACGTCGGCCCCGCCGCGGTCGAGGCGCTGGGCGACGTGCTCAAGACCTGCCGCACGCTCGTGTGGAACGGGCCGATGGGCGCGTTCGAGACGCGCCCGTTCGACACCGCGACCGTCGCGCTGGCGAGGACCGCGGCGGCGCTGACCAAGGAAGGCAGCCTCGTCTCGGTCGCGGGCGGCGGCGACACCGTCGCGGCGCTCAACCACGCGGGGGTGGGCGACAGCTTCACCTTCGTCTCGACCGCCGGCGGCGCGTTCCTGGAGTGGATGGAAGGCCGCGAGCTGCCGGGCGTCGCGGCGCTGCAGAAGTAGCCGCACCGGCCGCCGTTCCGCGCGAGCGACGTCCCGGGTCATGCGCCAGCCGTGGCGGCTGTGCGTCGCCGTCGCTTGCCACGAACGGAAAAGGCCGCGTGGGCGACCTGTGTCAAATCCGGCCGGTAATTCGGGTTGCACCGCACCAAAGGACCGCCTATCGTTTAACGCGTTAAACGGAGGCACGCGTTGCTCGGCGTCAGGCTCGACACGGAACTGGAAGAGCGGCTCGCCGCGGTCGCACGCACCCAGGGGCGGAGCAAGAGCGACATCGCACGCGAGGCGGTCCGCCGCTACGTCGAGCTGCACGACGAGGCGTTCCGGCGCGAGGCGCGGCGCCAGTCGCAACGCGCGTCGCGACGCGACACGCAGGCCGACTATGCCTTCTGGGAAGTCGCCGAGGCGGAGGACGCCGCGTGGAAGTGACCCCCGTCACCGGCACGGAGCCCGCCGTCGCGCACGGCGCGATCGTCATGGTCGCCCCGCCGGAGGGGTGCGACGGCGCGCCGCGCGCCTGCGTCGTGGTACAGGCGGACCTGTTCAACGACACCCATGCGACCGTCACCTTGTGCCCGCTGACCACGATCGTCGGCGGCGAGGCGCTGTTCCGCGTCGCCATCTCGCCGCAGGAGCACACCGGCCTTCCGGTCGAATGCGAGGTGCAGGTCGACCGCATCACCAGCGTGCGCCGTCATCGCATCGTCAAGGTGATCGGCCATGCATCGGCCACGCGCATGGAGCAGGTCGATCAGGCGCTGCGCCGCTGGCTCGCCCTCTAAGCAACATCAGACAGGCAGGAGAATATCATGACCCCGACCGTGAAGGCCATTCTGGACAAGTACGAGGGTACCAGCCCGGCGGTGAAGGCCAATCTGGCGCGGATCCTGATGCACGGCAAGCTGGGCGGCACCGGCAAGCTCATCATCCTGCCGGTCGATCAGGGGTTCGAGCACGGCCCGGCGCGCAGCTTCGCGATCAACCCGCCCGCCTATGACCCGCACTATCACTATCAGATCGCGATCGACGCCGGCCTGTCGGCCTATGCCGCGCCGCTCGGCATGCTGGAGGCGGGCGCCGATACGTTCGCGGGGCAGATCCCGACCATCCTGAAGGTCAACAGCTCGAACAGCTGGGCCACCTCGATCGCGCAGGCGCAGACGGGCAGCGTGGAGGATGCGCTGCGGCTGGGCTGCGCCGCGATCGGCTTCACCATCTATCCGGGGTCGGATGGCATCTTCGACGCGATGGAGCAGATCCGCGCGCTGCGCGAGGAAGCCGCCGCGGCCGGCCTCGCCACCGTCATCTGGAGCTATCCGCGCGGCGGCGAGCTGTCGAAGGCGGGCGAGCTGGCGCTCGACGTCGGTGCCTATGCCGCGCACATGGCGGCGCTGCTGGGCGCGCACATCATCAAGGTGAAGCTGCCGAGCGACCATATCGAGCAGAAGGACGCCAGGAAGAGCTACGAGGGCACCGACTGGTCGAAGCAGGCCGATCGCGTGCGCCACGTCGTCCAGTCGAGCTTCGCCGGGCGTCGCATCGTCGTCTTCTCGGGCGGCGCGGCGAAGGGCGCCGACGCGGTCTATCAGGATGCGCGCGACATCCGCGACGGCGGCGGCAACGGCTCGATCATCGGGCGCAACACCTTCCAGCGCGAGCGCGGCGAGGCGCTGGCGATGCTGGAGAAGCTGGTCGCGATCTACAAGAATCAGGAATAGGCGACCGCTGGCGACCGGCGGCGGACCCCGCCGCCGGCGCGCCACGCCCACCACAATACCGCCGCCGCCACGGCGATCGCGGTCAGCGCGACGACGGCGGCAGGCGTCGCGGTCGCCGCCCGGAAGGCGCGCATCGCGGCGGGTGACGGGGAGAGCAGCGCGAATGCGGCCGCCTGCAGTGTCACATTTGCTGCCACCAACAGGAACGGCCCCGCCTGTCGCCGATCCGCGCGCGCCGCCACCAAGGCCACGACGACCGCAACGATCTGCGCTGCGTAGAAGGCGGGCACGAAGGGGTGGAGCGACGGCATCGTGGGCAGGACTGCCGGCAGTACGCGCCCCAGAGCGGGGGGCAGGACGAGCACCGCCGTCGCCAGCATCGCGCCCCCATGCGCATGGACGTCACGCCGGCGTGCCACCGCATAAGCGACCAACGCGAGGAAACAGGGTGTCGCCAGCGCGTCGGCCGCCGCCAGCCCGGGGCCGAACCGCGCGTAGAACGGATGCCCGGCCAGCGCCTTGGTCATCATCGCCTGGATCGCCAGCGCGCCCCCCGCGACGAACAGCGGCACGAATACGAACAGCGCCAGGCCCAGCGTGCGATGCAGGTGCCCGCGGCGGGCGCGAATCGCCCACATCTGCGTGGCCAGCAGCACGAGCCAGAGGATCGCGGTGAGCGCATGCGCGTGCACCCCGAACACGACCTGGCGCGGGATCGCGAAATAGCCCGGCCAGAAGGCGACCAGCACCAGCGGCGCGAGCAGCAGGACGGCGTAATAGGATCGATGGAACGGCATCACACACTCTCCCCCCGGTCGGGCGTGACGGGGGGAGTGTAACATGAGGAAGGGCAGCAACCTAGTCGCATCCGGCCCGTCACGTTGGGCTTGTCCCGGGGGCCGGGGTTTCGCACGTTCAACCCGGTGAGGTGCGCGGAACCCTGGATGCCGGGACACGCCCGGCATGACGATGCTGGGGCGGCCTCTGCCCGATAAACGCTGCTCCTCGTCCCATGACCGACGGCTTCTCCACCCGCCGGCACGATCGCCCTGTCGCTCGTCATGGCCCCTCCACGCGGTCGCGCACCGCCGCGACCACGCAGCCGCTTTCGCCCCGGCGTGGGAGCGGGTAGGCGGGGGCGCATGATCGACGACCCGCTCGGCCCGCTGGACCCCGATTTCGCCGCCGCGTTCACGCGCGACCTGTCGCGCCCGCCGTGCCAGCTGTACCTCATCTCGCCGCTCGACGTGACCGGCACCTTTCCCGACCGGCTGGCGCGTGCGCTCGACGCCGGGCCGGTCGCCGCGTTCCAGTTCCGCGTGAAGGACGTGGACCAGCACAGCGCCGCGCGCCTCGCCGAGCCGCTCCAGCGCATCTGCGCGGATCGCGAGGTCGCGTTCATCGTCAACGACTCGGTGTCGCTGGCGAAGCGACTCGGCGCGGACGGTGTCCATCTCGGGCAGGAGGACGGCGACCCGCGCGAGGCGCGCATGATCCTGGGCCCGGGCGTCCAGATCGGCGTGACCTGTCACGACAGCCGTCACCTGGCGATGGAGGCGGGGGAGGCGGGCGCCGATTACGTGGCGTTCGGCAGCTTCTATCCCACCACCACCAAGACGGTGTCGCACCATCCGGAGCCGGTGATCCTGTCCTGGTGGTCGGCGCTGTTCGAACTCCCCAGCGTCGCGATCGGCGGCATCACGCCCGCCAATGCCGCGCCGCTGGTGAAGGCGGGGGCGGACTTCGTCGCGGTATCCGGCGCGGTCTGGAACACCGACGAGGTGGCGGCGGTGCGCGGCTTCGCGGAGGTGCTGGGCGCGCGCTGACGCGGCGCACGGACCCGACGGCCCCTCGACGCGTTGTTCCGGCACCGTAAAGAGGGAGAGGCCCGTGAAGCGTATCGCCGTCCTGACCGCCGTGGCGCTCGCGGCGCCCGTCCTCGCGCAACCCGCACCGCCGGCGATGGACCCGGCGGTGATGCGCCTGCAGGTGACGCTCGACCGCCTGGGCTTCGGCCCCGGCATCATCGACGGGCGCGGCGGGCAATCCCTGACCAACGCGCTCAAGGGCTTCCAGCAAAGCCGGGACCTGCCGGTGACCGGCAAATCCGACGCCGCGACCCTCGCCGCGCTGCGCCCCTATGCCGGCCTGCGCCCGACGCTGGAGGTCACGCTGGATCGCGATGCGATGCGCGGACCCTATGTCGCGCACATCCCCAAGGACTATGCGTTACAGGCCAAGCTGCCGTCGATGGCCTATACCCGTCCGCTGGAGAAGCTGGCCGAGCGCTTCCACACCACCCCCGCGGTGCTCGCGGAGCTCAACCCCGGCGTGACGACGATCGCGCCGGGCACGACGATCCGCGTGCCCAACACCTTCCCCGCGTCGCGCGCCTATCCGGCCGACGCGACGCCCGCATGGCGCGCCACGCTCGCCTCGCTCAACGTCGAGGCGCAGGTGCCCAGGGCTGCGAAGATCGTGGTCGACAAGTCGGACGGCATCCTGCGCGTCTATGACGACCGGGACCGGCTGGTATCGCAATATACCGCGACGATCGGCTCGGCGCGCGATCCGCTGCCGCTCGGCACCTGGAAGGTGCTGCACGTCTCGCCCAACCCGGACTGGAAGATGAACCCGCTGATCCTGAAGGGCGTCAGCGACGACAAGAAGGCGCAGATCATCCCGCCCGGCCCCAACAATCCCGTGGGCGTGGTGTGGATCGATCTCAGCAAGGAGCATTACGGCATCCACGGGACGAACGAGCCGGCGCAGATCGGCCGCGCGCAATCCAACGGCTGCGTCCGCCTCACCAACTGGGACGCGGCGCGCGTCGCGCTCATGGTGAAGAGCGGCACGCCGGTGATCTTCCAGGCATAGCGGCGGGAGGCGTGGTGCGATGACGCGGCTGGGCTGGTCGATCCTCGGCATCATCCTGCTGGCGGTCGCGGGGTTCGCCTCGCTGCTGTCCTTCGACGGCGCCGAGCGTACCCGCCGTGCGGTCGCGACGCAGGCCGCGCCGCCCCCCGTCGCGGAGGCGCCGCCCGCATCGACGGGCGCGCTCACGCTTCCCGTCGCCGGCTACGACCGTGCCGACCTGCGCGACAATTGGGGCGACCCGCGCGACGGCGGTGCGCGCGCGCATACCGGCATCGACCTGATGGCACCGGCGGGAACGCCCGTCGTCGCGGCGGCGCCGGGCAGGGTGGAGAAGCTGTTCCTCAGCAACGCCGGCGGCACCACGCTCTACCAGCGCTCGCCCGACCGGCGATGGACCTATTATTACGCGCACCTCGCCGGTTACGCCCCCGGTATCGCGGAGGGGCAGCGCGTCCGCGCCGGCCAGACGCTGGGCTATGTCGGCGACAGCGGCAATGCCGGGGCGGGGAACTACCACCTCCACTTCGGCGTGACGCGCACGACGCCCGACCAGCGCTGGTACCAGGGGCAGGCGATCGACCCCTATCCGCTGCTTGCCCGCGCGGCGCGCAGCCGCTAAGTCGCCGCCATCCGGTCGCCCTTTGCGGTGCGGCCAGCTCTTTTCCATAGGCGAAGCCCCATGAAGATCAGCGGCGTGGACATCCGTCCCGGCAACATCATCGAATACGAAGGCGGCATCTGGCGCGCGGTCAAGATCCAGCACACCCAGCCCGGCAAGGGCGGCGCCTATATGCAGGTCGAGCTGAAGAACCTGCGCGACGGCCGCAAGAACAACGTCCGCTTCCGCTCGGCGGAGACGGTCGAGCGCGTCCGGCTCGATACCAAGGACTTCCAGTTCCTCTTCGCCGAGGGCGACGGGCTGGTCTTCATGGACAAGGAAACCTACGACCAGGTGACGCTGCCGCGCGACCTGCTCGGCGACGCCGCCGCCTTCCTGCAGGACGGCATGGACGTGGTCATGGAGCTTCACGACGAAGAGCCGATCAGCGTCCAGCTGCCCGACACGATCGAGGCGACGATCGTCGAGGCGGATGCGGTGGTGAAGGGGCAGACCGCCTCGTCCAGCTACAAGCCCGCGGTGCTCGACAACGGCGTGCGCGTGATGGTGCCGCCGCATATCGCGGCGGGCACGCGGATCGTGGTCGACGTGTACGAGCAGACCTATGTCCGGCGTGCGGACTGAGACGAATAGCGTCGCTATTCGTACAGGCTGCCGCCCGGCCGGCGGGCACCGCCCGTCCGACGACGCGGGCTTTGCCCGCGGCGGGCCGGCGCAGTAATCATCTCCCCTCCCTTTCAAGGGAGGGGCCGGGGGTGGGTGGCGTGCTCGCGATACGGCGCGGGGCACGCGAACCTCGCCGTAACACCCGGACACGACCCACCCCCGACCCCTCCCTTCCAGGGAGGGGGGAGACATAAAATGCCATCCCATTCCGGCCTGTTCACCGTCATCGAGCGCGCCGCGCGCAAGGCCGCGCCGCGGCTGCGGCGCGACTTCAACGAGGTGCAGAACCTCCAGGTCAGTCGCAAGGGGCCGGCGGACTTCGTCAGCCAGGCCGACCAGCGCGCCGAGCAGACGCTCTACGAGGAATTGTCGAAGGCGCGCCCCGACTGGGGATTCGTGATGGAGGAGCGCGGGTCGGTCGAGGGCGATCCGAACAAGCCGCGCTTCATCATCGATCCGCTCGACGGCACGTCGAACTTCCTCCACGGCATCCCGCATTTCTGCATCTCGATCGCGGTCGAGGAGCCGATGCCGAACGGCAAGCGCGAGATCACGACCGCGCTCGTCTATCAGCCGCTGACCGACGAGAGCTTCTGGGCGGAGAAGGGGCGCGGCGCCTGGTTGCAGGACCAGCGGCTGCGCGTGTCCTCGCGGCGCGACCCGGCGGAGGCGCTGATCGCGACCGGCATCCCCTTCATGGGGCACGGCGATTTCGCGCAATGGACGCGCATCTTCGGTGCCGTCGCGCCGCAGGTGGCGGGCATCCGCCGGCTGGGCGCCGCCGCGCTCGACCTCGCCTGGGTCGCGGCGGGGCGGTTCGACGGCTTCTGGGAAAGCGACCTGAAGATCTGGGACGTCGCGGCCGGCATGCTGCTGGTGAAGGAAGCCGGCGGCTTCGTCACCGACTTCCGTGGCGGCGACCGCGCGATCGAGCGCAACGAATTCCTCGCCGCCAACGACGCGATGCATTCGAAGCTGCACAAGATGGTCGCCAACGCGCTGCGCTAGGGTGGCGTCACCCCGGGCTTGACCCGGGGTCCCGCTCCTCGAGCGAGACCTTGGCAAAACGG
Organism: Sphingomonas phyllosphaerae; assembly: GCA_036946405.1. Lineage (NCBI taxonomy): Bacteria > Pseudomonadati > Pseudomonadota > Alphaproteobacteria > Sphingomonadales > Sphingomonadaceae > Sphingomonas > Sphingomonas phyllosphaerae. The sequence goes on from JAQIJC010000003.1 coordinate 20,639, forward strand.
GCGGGATGGTGCGCATATCCGTCGTGCTCCTGCCTGTGCTGGAGCACGGTGACATCCTTCGCGACGGTCCCGGTCAAGCCCGGGGTGACGAAGCATTGCCGCCGCTTCCTGCGATTCATTCTCACCGCCCGCACCCTTGCCCCTAATGGGGCAGGGGTCTAGAGCGTCGCCAACCCTGTTTCGCACCTGCGAGAGAAGCCCCGAGAGAGAGCCATAGTGGTCGATCTGTCGCAATATCTGCCGATCCTGATGTTCCTGGGCGTGGCGCTGCTGCTGTCCTGCGCTTTCGTGTTCCTGCCGATGGCGGTCGCGAAGCTGACGGGCGCGGCGAAGCCCACGCCCGAGAAGCTGGCGGAATATGAATGCGGCTTCCCCGCGTTCGAGGACAGCCGCGCGCAGTTCGACGTGCGCTTCTATCTGGTCGCCATCCTCTTCATCATCTTCGATCTGGAGGCGGCGTTCCTGTACCCCTGGGCGGTCAGCGTCTTCTCGCTGGGCTGGGTCGCCTGGATCAGCATGATGATCTTCATCGCCGAGCTCGCGCTGGGCCTCGTCTACGCATGGAAGAAGGGAGCGCTGGAATGGGAGTAGAATTGACCCATCCCGCTAACGGGCCCGCGAGCGGCCAGGGCGTGATCGCGCCCGATCAGGCGTTCTTCGACGGGCTGAACGGCGAACTCACCGACAAGGGCTTCCTGGTCACCTCGACCGAGGAGCTGTTCCAGTGGGCGCGTACCGGCTCGCTGTGGTGGATGACGTTCGGGCTGGCGTGCTGCGCGGTCGAGATGATCCACGTCAACATGCCGCGCTACGACATGGAGCGGTTCGGCGCCGCGCCGCGCGCCTCCCCGCGCCAGTCGGACGTGATGATCGTCGCGGGCACGCTGTGCAACAAGATGGCGCCCGCCCTGCGCCGCGTCTACGACCAGATGTCGGAGCCGAAGTACGTCATCTCGATGGGGTCGTGCGCCAACGGCGGCGGCTATTATCACTACAGCTACAGCGTCGTGCGCGGCTGCGACCGCGTGGTGCCGGTCGACATCTACGTCCCCGGCTGCCCCCCGACCGCGGAGGCGTTGCTGTACGGCGTGATGCAGCTGCAGCGGAAGATCCGCCGCGCCGGGAGCATCGAACGGTGAGGGCGCCCGCACCCGCCTGGGCGGCGGACCGGAACGAGGCGACGATCGAGGCGGCGCGCGGCGCGATCGGCGCTGCGCTGCTCGACGCGGTCGAGGTGGCGGGCGAGGTCCAGCTGCACGTCACCCGCGACGGGCTGGTCGCGGCGCTGACGGCGCTGCGCGATACGCCGGGGCTGGAATATCAGCAGCTGATGGAGATCGCCGGCGTCGACTATCCCGATCGCGACGAGCGGTTCGAGGTCGTCTATTGCCTGCTGTCGCTGACGCGCAACCACCGCCTCCACGTCCACGTCGGCGCGACCGAGGATACGCCGGTGCCGTCGGTGACGGGGCTGTGGCCGGTCGCGGGCTGGCTGGAGCGCGAGGTCTACGACATGTTCGGCGTGCTGTTCGCGGGCAACCGCGACCTGCGCCGCATCCTGACCGACTATGGCTTCCGCGGGCATCCGTTCCGCAAGGACTTCCCGCTGACCGGCTATGTCGAGCTGCGCTATTCCGAGGAGCAGAAGCGCGTCGTGTACGAGCCGGTGCAGCTGGCGCAGGACTTCCGCACGTTCGATTTCATGAGCCCGTGGGAGGGCGCGGAGTACGTGCTGCCGGGTGACGAGAAGGCGGCGCTTCCGCAGGCGAAGGGCGCGCCCTCGCCGGTGACCGCGACCCAGATCCAGCAGGCCGACGCGGCGCAGAGCGCGACCAAGGCGCCCGCAGCGCCCAGCCAGCCCTACGCCAACCACGATGCGAAGAGCACCGCCGAGACCGGCGCCGGCAATCCCGGCCCGGACGGCGGCGAGCCCAGGCCCGCGAACCCGGACGTGATCCCCGGCAAGGGCGGGGACGGCACGGGAGGACAGAACCAGTGACCGACGCTCCTGCCACCGCCGGCGCGGCGACCGACGCCCCTGCCATGGATCCCGCGATCGAGAAGCTGGTCCACGCCACCGACGCGGCGCACCCGACCGACGGCGACGTCGCGATCCAGAATTACACGATCAACTTCGGTCCCCAGCACCCGGCCGCGCACGGCGTGCTGCGACTGGTGATGGAGCTGGACGGCGAGATCGTCGAGCGGATCGATCCGCACGTCGGGCTGCTCCACCGCGGCACCGAGAAGCTGATCGAATACAAGACCTATGCGCAGGCGATCCCCTATTTCGACCGCCTCGATTATTGCTCGCCGATGTGCATGGAGCACAGCTTCGTGCTGGCGATCGAGAAGCTGCTCGATCTGGAGGTGCCGATCCGCGCGCAATATCTGCGCGTGTTCTTCGCCGAGCTGACGCGCATCTGCAACCACATGCTGAACCTCGGCAGCCACGTCATGGACGTGGGCGCGATGACGCCCAACCTGTGGCTGTTCGAGATCCGCGAAGACTGCATGGGCTTCCTGGAGCGCGCGTCCGGCGCGCGGATGCACCACAATTACCTGCGCCCCGGCGGCGTCCATCAGGACGTGCCGCTCAAGCTGCTGACCGATATCGGCGACTGGCTCGACACGCGGCTGCCGCAGCTGTTCGAGGATGCGATCAGCCTGGTCGCGGACAACCGCATCTTCAAGCAGCGCAACGTCGACATCGCGACCGTCAGCCGCGAGGATGCGATCGCCTGGGGCTTCTCCGGCCCGATGATCCGCGCCGCGGGCATCGCGTGGGACCTGCGCAAGTCGCAGCCGTACGATGTCTATGCGAAGATGGACTTCGAGGTGCCGGTGGGCACGCGCGGCGACTGCTACGACCGCTTCATGGTGCGCGTCGAGGAGGTCCGCCAGTCGGCGCGGATCATGCGCCAGTGCCTGAGCGAAATGCCCGAGGGGCCGATCGCCTCGCTCGACCGCAAGGTCGTGCCGCCCAAGCGCGCCGAGATGAAGCGCTCGATGGAGGCGCTGATCCACCACTTCAAGCTCTATACCGAGGGCTATCACGTCCCGGCGGGCGAAGTGTATGTCGCGACCGAAAGCCCGAAGGGCGAGTTCGGCGTGTACCTGGTCAGCGACGGCAGCAACAAGCCGTACCGCTGCAAGATCCGCCCGACCGCGTTCAGCCACCTCCAGGCGATGGACTTCATGAGCCGCGGGCACATGCTGGCGGACACGACCGCCATCCTGGGGGCGATGGACATCGTCTTCGGGGAGTGCGATCGGTGACGGCGAAGGCGGCGATCGCGCGCGAGATGATCGCGCGCTACAACGCACAGGATGCCGACGCCTATGTCGCGCTGATGACCGACGACGCCTGCGAGGCGACGTATCGCGGCGCGGTGCTGCGCGAGGGGCGCGAGGGCGTCCGCGCGGGGCTGACGGCGATGTTCGCGCAATATCCGCAGAACCGCGCCGAGATCATCGCCGACTGGACGCTGGGCGACACCGTGCTGCTGCACGAGAAGGTCGAGCGCGCGCCGGGCGGCGAGGCGTTCGAGGTCATGTCCATCTATTCGTTCGAGGGCGACCGCGTGTCGCGCGTGGAGTTCATCCGCTAATGGCCGACGCAGCCATCATTCCCGACGAGGCCGAGGTCCGCGCCCGCTGGGGCAATTTCCAATGGTCGGACGACAGCCGCGAGAAGCGCAACGCGATCCTGTCGCGCTACCCCCGCGGGGCGCGAGCAGTCCGCCTCGATCCCCTTGCTCGACCTCGCGCAGCGTCAGGTCGGCGCGGAGACGCAGACGCAAGGGTGGCTGCCGGTCCCGGTGATCGAGTTCGTCGCGCGCGAGATCGGCGTGCCGTACATGCGCGTGTACGAGGTCGCGACCTTCTACACGATGTTCAACCTCGCCCCCGTCGGCCGCTATCACGTGCAGGTGTGCGGCACGACGCCGTGCATGCTGCGCGGGTCGGACGACGTGTTCGCGGCGTGCAAGAACAAGGGGCTCATCAAGGGCAAGACCACGCCCGACGGCCTGTTCACGCTGACCGAGGTCGAGTGCATGGGCAATTGCGCCAGCGCGCCGATGGTCCAGATCAACGACGACAATTACGAAGACCTCGACTACGACCGCACGATCGCGATCCTGGAGACGCTGGCGAACGGCGGCACGCCCAAGCCGGGGACGCAGGAGCCGGGCCGCCACACCGTCGAGCCCAAGGGCGGCGCGACCTCGCTGACCGCGATGGTGACCGAGAACCACGACTATCGTGGGGAGTGGGCGAATGGCTGAGGGGGCCGACATCCTCGACTTCATCGGCGAGCAGTTCCGCCGGCTCAACGCGCGCTTCGACAAGAAGGACGTGGAGGATCTTGAAACCAGGATGCGGCTGTCGTCGATCGACGATCATCTCGCGGGGATGATGATGTCGGTTGCCGGGATCAATTCTCGACTCGACCGGATGGAAGAGCGCCTCGGTCGCGTGGATCGCCGACTCGATTTGACGGACGTAGGATGATGCTGGCCGACAAGGATCGTATCTTCACCAACCTCTACGGCTATCAGTCGTGGCGGCTGGACGCGGCGATGGCGCGCGGCGACTGGGACAATACCAGGGCGCTGCTGGAGCTGGGCCAGGACAAGATCATCGACACCATCAAGGCGTCGGGTCTGCGCGGGCGCGGCGGGGCCGGGTTCCCGACCGGCACCAAATGGTCGTTCATGCCCAAGGAGCCCAAGCCCGACCGGCCGAACTTCCTGGTCATCAACGCCGATGAATCCGAGCCGGGCAGCTGCAAGGACCGCGAGATCATCCGCCACGATCCGCACAAGCTGATCGAGGGCGCGCTGGTCGCGGGCTTCGCGATGCGCGCGCGCGCGGCGTACATCTACATCCGCGGCGAATATATCCGCGAGGCGGAGGTGCTCTTCGCCGCGGTGGCGGAGGCCTATGACAAGGGCCTCGTCGGCAGGAACGCCTGCGGCTCGGGCTACGACTTCGACGTGTTCGTCCACCGCGGCGCGGGCGCGTACATCTGCGGCGAAGAGACCGCGATGCTCGAAAGCCTGGAGGGCAAGAAGGGGCAGCCGCGGCTCAAGCCGCCGTTCCCGGCGGGCGCGGGGCTCTACGGCTGCCCGACGACGGTCAACAACGTCGAATCGATCGCGGTCGCGCCGACGATCCTGCGGCGCGGCGCGGAATGGTTCTCCAGCTTCGGCGCGGAGAACAACAAGGGCACGAAACTCTTCCAGATCTCGGGTCACGTGAACACGCCCTGCGTGGTCGAGGAGGCGATGAGCATCCCGTTCCGCGAACTGATCGAGAAGCATTGCGGCGGCATCCGCGGCGGCTGGGACAATCTGCTCGCGGTCATTCCGGGCGGGTCGTCGGTGCCGCTGGTCCCGGCGAAGGACATCATCGACGCGCCGATGGACTTCGACGGGTTGAAGGCGGTCGGTTCCGGGCTGGGCACCGCGGCGGTGATCGTCATGGACAAGTCGACCGACGTCGTCCGCGCGATCAGCCGCTTGAGCTATTTCTACAAGCATGAAAGCTGCGGCCAGTGCACGCCGTGCCGCGAAGGCACCGGCTGGATGTGGCGCGTGATGGAGCGGCTGCGTACCGGCGACGCGGAGATCAACGAGATCGACATGCTCCAGCAGGTGACCAAGCAGGTCGAGGGCCACTCGATCTGCGCGCTGGGCGATGCGGCGGCGTGGCCGATCCAGGGCCTCATCCGCCACTTCCGCCCGGAGCTGGAGCGCCGCATCAACGAGCGTGCCGGCGGCGGCTTGTCTCCGATGCAGGAGGCGGCCGAGTGAGCGAGGCGCAAACGCAACGTGCGCTAATGGTGCTTGGCGCAATTCAAAGCGACATCCGCGCCATCAGGTCGTCGTTGGCCGACATGTCGGCGTGCATCGATCGGATGCTTGCGATGCCCCTGCCTGCAGGACACACAAATGCCTAAAGTGAAGGTCGACGGTATCGAGGTCGAGGTGCCCGCGGGCGCCACGGTGCTCCAGGCATGCGAGGCCGCGGGCAAGGAAATCCCGCGCTTCTGCTATCACGAGCGGCTGTCCATCGCGGGCAATTGCCGCATGTGCCTGGTCGAGGTGAAGCCCGGACCGCCCAAGCCGCAGGCGTCGTGCGCGCTGCCGGCGGCGGACAATCAGGAGATCTTCACCACCACGCCGATGGTGAAGCATGCCCGCGAGGGCATCATGGAATTCCTGCTCATCAACCACCCGCTCGATTGCCCGATCTGCGATCAGGGCGGCGAGTGCGACCTGCAGGACCAGTCGATCGCCTATGGCCGCGGGCACAGCCGGTTCGACGAGAACAAGCGGGCGGTGACCGAGAAGTACATGGGTCCGATCGTGAAGACGGTCATGACCCGCTGCATCCAGTGCACGCGCTGCATCCGCTTCGCGGAAGAGGTCGCGGGCGTGGAGGAGATCGGCGCGATCTATCGCGGCGAGAACATGCAGATCACCTCCTATCTGGAGGAGGCGGTGACGTCGGAGCTGTCGGGCAACGTCGTCGACCTGTGCCCGGTCGGCGCGCTGACCAGCAAGCCGTACGCGTTCGAGGCGCGGCCGTGGGAGCTGAAGAAGACGCTGACCATCGATGTGATGGACGCGGTCGGCACCAACATCCGCCTCGACAGCCGCGGGCGGCAGGTGCTGCGCTGCGTGCCGCGCGTCAACGACGACGTGAACGAGGAATGGGCGACCGACAAGACGCGCCACGCGGTCGACGGACTGGTTCGCCGGCGGCTCGATCGCCCCTATGTGCGTCACGACGGCAAGCTGGTGCCCGCCACCTGGGACGAGGCGTTCGCGGCGATCGCCGGCGTCGATCACGGGGGCAGCATCGCGGCGGTCGCGGGCGACCTGGTCGATTGCGAGACGATGTTCGCGGCCAAGGCGCTGCTGGGGGAATTCGGCTCGTCGCTGCTCGAGGGGCGGCAGACCGGCATGGACTATGACACGTCCAGCCTCGCGGCGGTGAACTTCAACACCACGATCGCCGGGGCCGAGCGCGCCGATGCGATCCTGCTGGTGGGCACCAACCTGCGCTGGGAGGCGCCGCTGGTGAACACGCGCATCCGCAAGGCGATCAAGCGTGGGGCGAAGGTGTTCGCGATCGGGCCGGAGACGGACCTGACCTACAAGGTCGAGTGGCTGGGCGCGGACCTGTCGGTGCTCGGCAACCTGCCGCAGGCGCTGACCGATGTCTTCGCGAAGGCGGAACGGCCGATGGTGATCGTCGGCGGCGGCGCGCTGAAGGGCGCGCACGGCGCGGCGCTCGCGCTCGTCGAGACGCTGGGGCTGGTGAAGGACGGGTGGAACGGCTTCAACGTCGTCCATATGGCCGCCAGCCGCATGGGCGGGCTGATGCTCGGCTATGCGCAGAAGGCGGGCATTGCGGCGCTGTACGACGCCAAATTGGCCTTCTTTCTGGGGGCCGACGAATGCGCGTTCGCCAACTTCCGCGGCTTCAAGGTGTATGTCGGCCACCACGGCGACAAGGGCGCGCAGCAGGCCGACGTCGTCCTGCCGGGGGCGAGCTATGCCGAGAAGAGTGGCACCTTCGTCAACATCGAGGGCCGGGTGCAGCGCGGCGAGCGCGCCGTGTTCCCGCCGGGCGACGCGCGCGAGGACTGGACGATCTTCCGTGCCTTGTCGGAGCGGATGGGCAAGACGCTGTCGTTCGACACGCTCGACGAGCTGCGCGCGGCGATGGCGCTCGACTGTCCCGAGCTGGCGGAGCTGGGGCTGAAGACCTTCGCCTGGAACCCGCCGTCGCTCGGCACCACGGCCGAGGGGGTGATGGAAGGCTATCCGATCAAGGACTTCTATTTGACCAACGCGGTCTGTCGCGCGTCGCCGACGATGCAGCGCTGCTCGGCCGAACTCGTCCATGGCGAGACCTTCGCGGAGGCGGCGGAATGACCGGCTTCTTCGCTTCCTACATGCCCTATGGCGCCGCATGGACGCTGGCGACGATCATCGGCATCCTGCTGATCGCGCTGCCGCTGATGCTGGCGGTCGCGATGATTATCTATGCCGATCGCAAGATCTGGGCGGCGATGGCGCTGCGCCGCGGCCCCAACGTCGTCGGTCCGTTCGGGCTGCTCCAGTCGTTCGCGGACGGCCTGAAGGTCTTCCTGCAGGAGACGATCGTCCCCGCGGCCTCGAACAAGGTGCTGTTCCTGCTGGCGCCGATCATCACCTTCACGGTGGCGCTGATCGTGTGGGCGGTGATGCCCTTCCAGGTCGGGGTGGTGCTGGCGGACATCAACGTCGGGCTGCTCTACGTCCTCGCGGCGTCGTCGCTGGGGGTGTACGGGATCATCCTGGCGGGCTGGGCGTCGAACTCCAAATATCCGTTCTTCTCCGCGATCCGCGCTGCGGCGCAGATGGTCAGCTACGAGGTCGCGATCGGCTTCGTCATCATTTCGGTGGTGATGTGGGCGGGGTCGTTCAACCTGACCGCGATCGTCGAGGCGCAGAAGGGATTGTATGGCTTCGTCAACGGCTTCGGGTTCAATCCGCTGCTGTTCCCGATGGCGGTGGTGTTCCTGATCTCGGCGCTGGCTGAGACGCAGCGCCCGCCGTTCGACCTGACCGAGGCGGAGAGCGAGCTGGTCGCGGGCTATCAGACGGAATATTCGTCGATGGCGTTCGCACTCTACTGGCTCGGCGAATATGCCAACGTGCTGCTGATGTGCGCGCTGAACGCGACGCTGTTCTGGGGCGGGTATCTGCCGCCGTTCGACTGGGCGCCGCTGTACGTCGTGCCGGGCATCATCTGGCTGTTCGCGAAGATCCTGTTCTTCTTCTTCGTGTTCTCGTGGATCAAGGCGACGGTGCCGCGCTACCGCTACGACCAGCTGATGCGGCTGGGGTGGAAGGTGTTCCTGCCGCTGTCGCTGTTCTGGGTCTTCCTGGTGTCGGGCGTGCTCATGTTGCTGCGCGTGGGAGTGTAAGATGGGTATCGCATCCACGATCAAGGCGTTCACGCTCTGGGAGTTCGTGAAGGCGCACGCGCTGACGCTGAAGTATTTCTTCAAGCCGAAAGCGACGATCAACTATCCGTTCGAGAAGAACCCGCTGTCCCCGCGCTTCCGCGGCGAACACGCGCTGCGCCGCTATCCCAATGGCGAGGAGCGCTGCATCGCGTGCAAGCTGTGCGAGGCGGTGTGCCCGGCGCTGGCGATCACGATCGAGGCGGAGCCGCGCGACGACGGCAGCCGCCGCACCACGCGCTACGATATCGACATGACGAAGTGCATCTATTGCGGGCTGTGCCAGGAGGCGTGCCCGGTGGATGCGATCGTCGAGGGGCCGAACCTGGATTTCGCGACCGAGACGCGCGAGGAGCTGATCTACGACAAGGCCAAGCTGCTCGACAACGGCGACCGCTGGGAGCGCGCGATCGCGGCGAACCTTGCCGCCGATGCGCCGTATCGGTAACCGGCGCGTGACCTCGGGGGCCGACATGATTCTGACGTTCGTCATCCCGGCTGCGGCCGGGGTATCGCGCCCCGCGGGTGCGCGCTCATTGCTTGACGCCGCGGCGGTGCCCGCGGCGAGCGGAGGTATGCGGTGATCCAGGCCATCGCCTTTTACATCTTCTCCGCCGTGGTGCTGATGTCCGGCGCGATGACGATCGCGTCGCGCAACCCGGTGCATTCGGTGCTGTGGCTGATCCTGGCGTTCTTCAACGCCGCCGGCCTCATGGTGCTGGTGGGGGCGGAATTCATCGCGATGGTGCTCGTGATCGTCTATGTCGGCGCGGTCGCGGTGCTGTTCCTCTTCGTCGTGATGATGCTGGACATCGACTTCGCGCAGCTGCGCGCCGGGTTCGTGCGCTATTCGGGATCGGGCTGGTCCTGGCGGTCGCGCTGGTGGCGGAAATCCTGATCGGCGTGTTCGCGTGGGAGGCCGGCGGGATCGACCTGGCGCGGCGCGCGGCGCCCGCGGATGCGGCGGTGCCCAACATCGTCCAGGTCGGCAACGTGCTCTACTCGCGCTATCTTTTCGTTTTCGAAGGCGCGGGGCTGGTGCTGCTGGTGGCGATGATCGGCGCCATCGTGCTGACCCACCGCGAGCGGTCGGGGGTCGCGCTATCAGAATATCGCGCGCCAGATCGCGCGGCGTCCGCAGGATGCGACGCGCAACATGAAGCCCGACGTGGGGCAGGGGGTGCAGCTGTGACTGGTGGCGTCGGCCTGATCCACTATCTCGTCGTGGCGGCGCTGCTGTTCACGATGGGGGTGCTGGGCATCTTCCTGAACCGCAAGAACATCATCGTCATCCTGATGGCGATCGAGCTGATCCTGCTGGCGGTGAACATCAACCTCGTCGCTTTCTCGGCGGCGCTGCAGGACCTGGTGGGGCAGGTGTTCGCGATGTTCGTGCTGACGGTCGCCGCGGGCGAATCCGCGATCGGCCTCGCCATCATCGTCATCTTCTTCCGCGGCCGCGGTTCCATCTCGGTCGACGATCCCAGCCGGATGAAGGGGTAAGATCTCCGTGCACCCGATCCTCTTCATCGTCTTCCTGCCGCTCGTCGCGGCGGTCGTCGCCGGCTTCGCCAACAAGTCGTTCGGCGCCACGCTGCCCAAGGCGATCACCACGGGCGCGCTGTTCGTGTCGTGCGCTTTGTCGTGGCCGGTGTTCATCGGCTATCTGATGGAGACCAGCACCGCGACCGTCGTGCCGGTGCTGCACTTCATCACCTCGGGCACGTTCGACGTGTCCTGGGCGCTGCGCGTCGACGCGCTGACCGCGGTCATGCTGGTGGTCATCACCAGCGTCTCCGCGCTTGTCCACCTCTATAGCTGGGGCTATATGAGCGAGGACCCGGACCAGCCGCGCTTCTTCGCCTATCTGTCGCTGTTCACCTTCGCGATGCTCATGCTGGTGACCGCGGACAATCTGATCCAGATGTTCTTCGGCTGGGAGGGCGTGGGCCTCGCCAGCTACCTGCTGATCGGTTTCTGGTTCCGCAAGCCCAGCGCCAATGCCGCCGCGATCAAGGCGTTCGTCGTCAACCGCGTCGGCGACCTGGGCTTCATGCTCGGCATCTTCGCGACCTATCTCGTCTTCGACACGGTCTCGATCCCCGCGATCCTCGCCGCGGCGCCGTCGATGGCGGGGTCGACGATCGGCTTCCTGTGGTTCCGCGCGGATACGATGACGGTCATCTGCCTGCTGCTGTTCGTCGGTGCGATGGGCAAGTCGGCGCAGCTGGGCCTCCACACCTGGCTTCCGACGCGATGGAGGGGCCGACCCCGGTGTCGGCGCTGATCCACGCCGCGACGATGGTCACCGCGGGTGTCTTCATGGTGTGCCGCCTGTCGCCGATGTTCCAGACGTCGCCGACCGCGATGGGGTTCATCACCTTCATCGGTGCCGCGACCTGCCTGTTCGCCGCGACCGTCGGCACGACGCAGACCGATATCAAGCGAGTGATCGCCTATTCGACCTGTTCGCAGCTGGGCTACATGTTCTTCGCCGCGGGCGTCGGCGCCTACGGCGCGGCGATGTTCCACCTGTTCACGCACGCCTTCTTCAAGGCGCTGCTGTTCCTGGGCGCGGGCTCGGTGATCCACGCGATGCACCACGAGCAGGACATGCGCTTCTACGGCGGGCTGCGGAAGGCGATCCCGGTCACCTTCTGGGCGATGCTGCTGGGGACGCTCGCGATCACCGGCGTCGGCATCTACGGTATCGGCGGGTTCGCGGGCTACCATTCGAAGGACGCGATCATCGAGGTCGCCTGGGCCGCCGGGTCGCCGGTCGCCTCGATGGTGGGCGTATTCGCCGCACTGCTGACCAGCTTCTATTCGTGGCGGCTGATGTTCCTGACCTTCTGGGGCACGCCGCGCTGGGCCGCGTCGGAGCATATCCAGCACGCGCTGCACGATGCCCACGATCACGCGCACGATCATTCGGCCGAGGCGCATCATGGCGAGGCGGCGACGGAAGATGCGGGCCACGCGCCGCACGTCGAGACGCGCGGGTTCAACGAGATCCCGACCGGGACCGGCGGCTATCACCCGCACGAGAGCCCGCTGCCGATGCTGATCCCGCTGATCGTGCTGTCGATCGGCGCGGTCGCCGCGGGCTTCGTCTTCCACGGCTGGTTCATCGAGCCGGAGACGGCGGGCGACTTC
>JAQIJC010000004.1 GCA_036946405.1 Sphingomonas phyllosphaerae
AGCCCTCCGTCCGGCGCGTCGCAGCGATGATCCTGGCGGCGACCTGGATCGCGATCTCGATCGGGCTGATGCTCGATTCGGCCGCCGCCCTGCCCCCGCCCGCGGCGGAAACGGGGCAGATCGCGCTGCTCGGCGCGACCATGCTCACCGCGATCGCGTTCCAGCCCACCCGCGCCGCCGCGATCGCCTTCGCCGCGACGCTGGCGGCGATGGTCATGGCGACGCACGGCCCGACGCCGGCCTCGCTCGCCGCGATCGTGGTCGCGGGTGCGCATGGCGTGGCGACGATCCGGCTCGCGCTGGCCGACCAGCGCGCCGTCGCGCTGCGCTGCCTCGCGCTGGAGGAGCAGCAGCGCGCGCGGCTGCTCGTCGCCAGCGTCGAGGAGCAGGGCCCCGGCTGGTTCTGGCAGGCGGATCGCACCGGGCGCATCCGCTACCTGTCGGACAAGGTCGCCGCGGAGATGCGCGCTTTGGGCATCGAGCCGATCGGCGCGGCGCTGTCCTCGGTCTTCCGCGTCGACAGCGCGCTGATCGATACCGAGCGGACGCTGACCTTTCACCTGTCCTCGCGCACCTCGTTCGCCGATTATTGCGTCCGCCCCGCGATCGAGGACGCGCCGGAGCGCTGGTGGTCGATCTCCGGCCGCCCGGTGATCGACGATCTGGGCCGGTTCCAGGGGTTCGCCGGCGCCGGCTCCGACCTGACCGAGCAGCGCCGCGCGGAGGCGGAGATCAAGCGACTGGCGCTGTTCGACAGCCTGACCGGGCTCGCCAACCGCCAGCGGATGCGGCTGTCGCTCGAACAGACGCTGACCCATCGCAGCGGCGCGTCGATGTCGACCGGGCTGCTGCTGCTCGACCTCGACCGCTTCAAGGCGGTCAACGACACGCTCGGCCACCAGATGGGCGACGAGCTGCTGAAGGAGGTCGCCCAGCGGCTGCAGCGCACGATCGGCGACGCGGGCCTGGTGGGGCGGCTGGGCGGCGACGAATTCCAGGTGGTGATCCCGGGGGAGGGCAATCGCGACCGGCTGGGGATGCTCGCCGACCGCGTCATCGCCGCGCTGTCGCTGCCGTACCACATCCAGTCCGCGACCTTGTCGATCGGCTGTTCGGTCGGCGTCGCGGTCGCCCCGCTCCACGGCGACACGCCCGAAGCGCTGGTGCGCAACGCCGATCTGGCGCTCTATGCCGCCAAGGCCGACGGGCGCGGCGTCCACCGCTTCTACCGCGAGGAATTGCTGGAGGGCGCGCAGAACCGCAAGCGGCTGGAGGACGACCTGCGACAGGCGCTGGGCGGCGACCAGTTCCACCTCACCTACCAGGCGGTCGTCTCCACCGCGGACGAGCGTATCATGGGGTATGAGGCGCTGCTGCGCTGGGATCATCCCGAGCGCGGGGCGATCAGCCCGGCCGATTTCGTGCCGGTGGCGGAGGAATGCGGGCTGATCGAGACGATCGGCGAATGGGTCATGCGCAGCGCCTGCATGGAGGCCGCGACCTGGCCCGACCACGTCCGCGTCGCGGTCAACGTCTCCCCGATCCAGTTCGCCAATCCCGCGCTCCCCGCGATCGTCGCCAGCGCGCTCGCCGCCTCGGGCCTCCCTGCGCACCGGCTGGAGCTGGAGATCACCGAGGGCGTGTTCCTCAACGAGGACGCCTCGTCGGAGCGGATGTTCAGGTCGCTCAAGGGGCTGGGCGTCCGCCTCGCGCTCGACGACTTCGGCACCGGCTATTCGTCGCTCGGCTATCTGAAGAAGGCGCCGTTCGACAAGATCAAGATCGACCAGAGCTTCGTGCGCGGCGCGATCCAGCCCGGCAACCGCAACGCCGCGATCATCAAGGCGATCGTCAGCCTGGCGCAGACGCTGGGGATGGAGACCACCGCGGAGGGCGTGGAGCAGCAGGACGAGATCGCGCTGATCCGCGACCTGGGGTGCAGCCATATCCAGGGGTTCGTCTATGGCCGCCCCGCGCGCAGCGCGCAGGTGCGCGAGCAGCTGGGGGCGGCCGGCGGCTTCGCGGTGCCGATCGGTCACAAGACCAGCCGCGCGCCGCGCCAGCGGATGCTGCGCACCGTGCGGCTGGCGCTGGGGGCGGAAAGCGCGGAGGTGCGCCTGCGCAACCTGTCGGAGACCGGCGCGATGATCGACGGCGTCGACCTGCCCGAGGAGGCGATCGGCCATCCGGTCCGCGCCGAGCTGACCGACGGGCAATGGACGCCCGCGATCATCAGCTGGATCGGCGACGGGCGCGCCGGGCTGCGCTTCGATCACGCGATCGATGTCGAGCGCCTCGGCCACGCCCCCGCCCCAGCCCCAGCCCCAGCCCCCGTCCCCACCACCATCCCGTGCGCCGGGACCGCGGGCGCCGCCACCCTGCCGGCCGCGGCCGGCGGGCGTCGTTAACGCCCGCTTTACCCTGTTCGCTTACCGTCCGGTGGACGACGGTCGCGCGATGCGACCGCGACGGAGATAGCGCGTGACTGTCCAGCAACCGATCGCCGCCGATGCCGGCGCCACTTCTCCCGGCGCGTCGATGGCGTCGCTCATCACCGGGGACATGCTGCGCGCGACGCGTTTCATGGGGGCGCAGCGCTTCCCCAGCCCGCATGTCGAATTGTGGACCATGCCCGATTTCCTCGCGCCCGAGGAATGCGACATCCTGATGCGCTACATCGACGCCAACAAGGAGCCGTCGCGCGTCGCCTACGGCGATGCCGGCGCGCGCACCAGCGAGACGTGCGTGTTCGACAACACCACCCCCGTCGTCCAGCTGCTCGACCTGCGGCTGTCGATGCTGCTCGGCATCCCGCCCGGCTGCGGCGAGCCGATCCAGGGCCAGCGCTATGCCGTGGGGCAGGAGTTCAAGCTGCACCACGACTATTTCGAGGATCACCACCCCGACACCGCCAGCAACCGCCACCGCTGCGGCAACCGCACCTGGACCGCGATGATCTACCTCAACGAGCCGGAGGAAGGCGGCGAGACCGGCTTCCACTATCTCCAGCACGAATTCGTGCCGACGCGCGGGATGGCGGTGTGCTGGAACAACATCGGCCCCGACGGCAAGCCCAATCGCTACACGCTGCACCAGGGCAAGCCGGTGATCCGCGGCGACAAGTACATCGTCACCAAGTGGTTCCGCGAGCGCGCGTGGATGGGCCCGGTCGGCTACGTGCCCCCGGCCGCCGCCGCCGTCTCCCGGGCGAAGCCGAAGGTCCGGCGCGCCATCAAGGGCCGTCGCTGACCTTTCCGTCATGCCGGACCCGTTCCGGCCTCCACCGTTCCGCACACACCCCGCCCACCCTCTCCCCATTGTCACCCCGGGCTTGACCCGGGGTCCCGCTTATTCCGCATGCCTGGCCGCCCCCCGCCCCACCGCCGACAGGGCCCGCCTCGCCGCGTCTCCAAAATATTTGCGTTCGCGCCCCGTTCCCTTGCAATCGCTGAACCCCGCGGAAGTCCACGCGTCGCCTGCCCGCCGCCCCCTCATCCCTATGGGGTAGAGCCGGTTGCGGACCCTTTTACCGTCTTGTGCCGTTCGCCAAACTGACACAATCACTAGTCGTCACGCCGATCGGCGGACCCAGATGTGGTAGAACGACGCCGGCGGGCATCCCGCCGCGACGGGAAGGCAAACGGTCGGCGCGACCTTTTTATTCCCGTTTTGTTCTAAGAGCTTGTAGGATCGGGCCAGCACCCGATTCGCGAACGATACAGGAACGCGGGAGCGTAGGCGGGCATGGATTTCAGAGGAACGGACGGCGAGGCGATGACCACCGACACGATCGAGGCGGCAACCCAGACCGCGGGCCCGGACACGACCGGCGCGACCACCACGCAGGGCGCGCTGAACAAGCCGTATCCGGTCGAGGTCGACCACGGCCGCGACGCGCTGCTGACCGATTTCGGCAAGGAGACGCTCCAGGACCGCTATCTGCTCCCGGGCGAGAGCTATCAGGACCTGTTCGTCCGCGTCGCCTCGGCCTATGCCGACGATGCCGCGCACGCGCAGCGCATCTACGACTATATCTCGCGGCTGTGGTTCATGCCCGCGACGCCGGTGCTCTCGAACGGCGGCACCGGCCGCGGCCTGCCGATTTCCTGCTATCTCAATTCGGTCCCCGACAGCCTCAACGGCATCGTCGACACCTGGAACGAGAATGTCTGGCTCGCCTCGCGCGGGGGCGGCATCGGCACCTATTGGGGCAACGTCCGCGGCATCGGCGAGCCGGTCGGCCTGAACGGCAAGACCAGCGGCATCATCCCCTTCGTCCGCGTGATGGATTCGCTCACCCTCGCGATCTCGCAGGGGTCGCTGCGCCGCGGCTCGGCCGCCTGCTACCTCGACATCTCGCACCCGGAGATCGAGGAGTTCCTGGAGATCCGCAAGCCCTCGGGCGACTTCAACCGCAAGGCGCTCAACCTCCACCACGGCGTCCTCATCCCCGACGCCTTCATGGAGGCGGTGCGCGACGGCGCGGAATGGGAGCTCAAGAGCCCGAAGGACCAGTCGGTCCGCGGCAAGGTCGATGCGCGCGCGCTGTTCCAGAAGCTGGTCGAGACGCGGCTGGCCACCGGCGAGCCGTACATCGTCTTCGCCGATCATGTGAACCGCAACATGCCCAAGCACCACCGCGAGCTGGGCCTGAAGGTGTCGACGTCGAACCTGTGCAGCGAGATCACGCTGCCCACGGGGCGCGACCATCTCGGCAACGATCGCACCGCGGTCTGCTGCCTGTCCTCGCTCAACCTCGAGACGTGGGACGAGTGGAAGGACGAGAAGGGCTTCATCGAGGACGTGATGCGCTTCCTCGACAACGTGCTGCAGGATTATATCGACCGTCACGAGCCCGGCATGGAGCGTGCCGCCTACAGCGCCGCGCGCGAGCGCTCGGTGGGCCTGGGCGTCATGGGCTTCCACTCCTTCCTCCAGGCGCGCGGGCTGCCGTTCGAGGGGGCGATGGCCAAGAGCTGGAACCTGCGCATCTTCCGCCACGTCAACGCGCAGGTGAACGAGGCGTCGATGATGCTCGCGCAGGAGCGCGGCCCCTGCCCCGACGCCGCCGACATGGGGGTGATGGAGCGCTTCTCCTGCAAGATGGCGATCGCGCCGACCGCGTCGATCAGCATCATCTGCGGCGGCACCAGCGCCTGCATCGAACCGATCCCGGCCAATATCTACACCCACAAGACGCTGTCGGGCAGTTTCTCGGTCAAGAACCCGTATCTCGAAAAGCTGCTGATCGAGAAGAGCAAGAATTCCGACACCGTGTGGAATTCGATCCTGGAGCACGGCGGCTCGGTCCAGCATCTCGACTTCCTCACGCAGGAGGAGAAGGACTGCTACAAGACCTCGTTCGAGATCGACCAGCGCTGGCTGCTCGAACTGGCGGGCGACCGCACGCCCTTCATCGACCAGGCGCAATCGCTCAACCTGTTCATCCCCGCCGACGTCGAGAAGTGGGACCTGCTGATGCTCCACTATCGCGCGTGGGAACTGGGCATCAAGTCGCTCTACTATCTCCGCTCGAAGTCGGTCCAGCGTGCGGGCTTCGCCGGGGGCGTGGAGAACGACAATACGATCGAGAAGCCGAAGTACGAATTCGGCGAGAGCACGGACTATGACGAGTGTCTCGCTTGCCAATGAGGTGAGGCGATGACGGGGACGCCCCCTCACCCTTCCGCGCCTCCGGCGCTCCGTCCCTCTCCCACAAGGGGAGAGGGGCACGGGGACTGCTCTCCCTCTCCCCTTGTGGGAGAGGGAAGGGGCCCGCGGCCGCAGGCCGTGGGAAGGGTGAGGGGGAGGCGCGGCAACCTCGCCGCCGACACCGTCGTCCGCTCGCGCCGCCTCCGCCGGGAGGCCGGCGAGCCCGAACGACGCCTCTGGCACGTGCTCCGCCAATCGCTGCCCGAGACGAAGTTCCGCCGACAGGTGCCGCTAGGCCCGTACCACGCGGACTTCTGCTCGCACGGCGCCAGGCTGATCGTCGAAGTCGACGGCGACGACCACGCGACACGCATTGCAACCGACGAGGCGCGGACGCGCTTCCTGACTGACGAAGGCTATCGGGTGATCCGTTTCACGAACGCAGAGGTGATGCAGATGATCGACGCGGTTCTAGCGTCGATCGCGCACGCGCTCGTCGAAGACGGCCGCCCGTGACCCACGCCCCCCTCACCCTTCCGCGGTCTTCGACCGCTCCCTCCCTCTCCCACAAGGGGAGAGGGACGGCGACCTGCATCGCCCTCTCCCCTTGTGGGAGAGGGAAGGGGCCCGCGGCCATCGGCCGTGGGAAGGGTGAAGGGCGCCCCGCCCACGAACAAGGGCGCCACGGCATGACCCGCAGCGCCCTCACCTTCTCGTGCCACGCCGTCAGTCGGAGCCGCGATGCGGCTCCGCTGCCCGCCGTGGCGAGTCCCCGGATGGCGATGCCATCCGGGGCCGCCCGCATCTCATTCCGCCTCTTCGAACATGTCCTGCGCGTTCTGCGCGGTGGCGGACAGGCGCACCGTGTCGCCCTCCACCTCGGCCACCAGCCCGAGCGGGATGTAATAATGCTTCGCGCCCTGCCCGTCCTGCGTCGAGGGCGAATCGTTCTTGGTCAGCTTGATACGGTCGCCGTCAACATGGTCGACGGTGCCGACATGCACGCCGTCCGCACCGATCACTTCGGCATGTTCCTTGATCTGGCTGGCATCGGCCATCGTCATTCTCCTTTGCAAAACCCGCCTGCGCAACGCGCCAACACGGCGTTGGTCGCATGACGCCCGCGTTCCCCGCGCTCGAAACCCTGCCGCTTCAGGCCGCGATCATGTTCGCGGTCGCCGCCGTCCTGTCGCTGGCCGGGGCGTGGCTCCTCCTCCAGCTGCGCCGTCCGCTCGGCGCCGGGCGCGTCTATGCCTATCGCATGACCGGCATCATGGCGCTGTCGGGCGGCGTGGTCCTCGCGATGAGCGCCACCGCGATCTGGCGGTGGAGCGTGGCGGCATGAGCGCGTCCTTCACCGTCGCCCTGGCGCTCGGCATCGCGGCCCTGCTGTTCTGGGCCGGCATGTCCGGGCGGCTGGAGCCCTCTTCGCGGTGGGCGCGCCACACGCTGAACGCGGCGCTCGGCATCGGCGGCGCGGTCGCCGGGCTGATCGCCCTTGCCTGGTTCCTCCTCATCACATCCCTGATCTTCTGATCCTGCCGTCGGAGTCCTCCCATGTCCCTCCTCCAAGCATCCAAGCAGTACAAGCCGTTCGAATACCCCTGGGCGTTCGAATTCTGGAAGCGCCAGCAGCAGCTCCACTGGCTGCCCGAAGAGGTGCCGCTGGGCGAGGATTGCCGCGACTGGGCGCAGAAGCTGTCCGATCACGAGCGCAACCTGCTGACGCAGATCTTCCGCTTCTTCACCCAGGCCGATGTCGAGGTGCAGGACTGCTACCACGAGAAATACGGCCGCGTGTTCAAGCCGACCGAGATCAAGATGATGCTGACCGCGTTCAGCAACATGGAGACGGTCCATATCGCCGCCTACAGCCACCTGCTCGACACGATCGGCATGCCCGAGAGCGAGTATGGCGCCTTCCTCGAATATGCCGAGATGAAGGAGAAGCATGACTATATGCAGAATTTCGGCGTCGACACCGACGAGGATATCGCGCGCACGCTCGCGATGTTCGGCGGCTTCACCGAAGGGGTGCAGCTGTTCGCGTCGTTCGCGATGCTGATGAACTTCCCGCGCTTCAACAAGATGAAGGGCATGGGGCAGATCGTCACCTGGTCGATCCGCGACGAGAGCCTGCATTGCGAGGGCATCATCAAGATGTTCCACACCTTCGTCGCCGAGCGCCAGTGCCTGACCAAGGCGGTGAAGGACGATATCGCCGACGTCTGCCAGACGACGATCCGGCTGGAGGACAATTTCATCGACCTCGCCTTCGAAATGGGCCCGGTCAACGGCATGACGCCCAAGGAGATCAAGAAGTACATCCGCTTCATCGCCGACTGGCGACTGGGACAATTGGGGCTGAAGCCGATCTACATGATCGACGAGCATCCGCTGCCCTGGCTGACGCCGATGCTGAACGGCGTCGAGCACGCCAATTTCTTCGAACAGCGCGCGACGGAATATTCGAAGGCCGCGACCAGGGGCCAGTGGAACGACGTATGGGATTCGTTCGACAAGCGCCGCAAGGCGAAGGCCGGCGCACTGCCGACCGGCCCCGCGAACGAGGAAACCGGCGACATGTTCGCGCGGGCGGGCGTGGCGGCGGAGTGAGGTGCCGCCGCTCTTGCCGCTGGCGCAGAATAACTCGCGTCACGGTCATCTCTTTGCCAGCAGAAGCCGACAAGATGGGAAACTCGACACCTCGTTGATATAGACAGCGCAAATGCCCGTCATCTCCCTCTTCTTCGGCATCGTGATCCGGATGTATTTCGACGATCATCCGCCGCCGCACTTCCATGCAAGCTACCAGGGCTTCGAGGCGTTCGTGCGGATCGAGGATGGCGAGATCACGCAGGGGAGCCTGCCGCGCAAGGCCGCCCGGATCGTGCGGCAATGGGCGCTCGACCACCGGGACGAGCTTATGGCAAACTGGCAGCGCGGCGTGGACTTGCTGCCGATGGAGATGATCGCAGGAGCGGACCTCGATGATTAAGATCGTTCGGCTCGCCGTGACGGGCCCCACCAGCCTGTCGCTCGCCTTCTCCGATGGCAGCCAGGCGACGTGGTTTGCCGACGACCTGATCGCGCGCGACACGGTCATGACGCGCCCGCTCGGCGACGCGGGCTATTTCGCGCGCGCCTTTATCGAGGGCGGCGCGCTGGCATGGCCCAACGGGTTCGAACTGTCGGCGGCCAGCCTCCATCGTCGCCTGGCAGAGTCGGGCGCCCTTATCCGGTCGGCCGCGTGACCGCGATCGTGTGAGGTCGCCCCAGACCCGCTCTGTCAGGGTCGTGGCCAACCTCTTGCGGCGCCATTCGAATTCATCCCGCGGGGCTACAACGCTACCCCCGCACCTCCGCCACCAGCGGCGGGGTCTGCTGGTGCTGCACCACGCGCCATTCGTCATGCGCCAGCCGGCGATACGTCGAGGTGCAGTGCGCGACATAGCCTTCCTCGCCGCCCTCCCCGCCGCGCTGTGCGTGGGCGGTATAGCCGACCACGATCAGCCCTTCCTGCGGGCGCACGATGCGGCGGTCGCTCAGCGCCACCGTGTCCCAGCGCGGCGTGTCGCTGACCGCCTTCACCGCCGCCTCGCCCTCCAGCACATAGGGCGGCATCGGTACGACCATCAGGCAGCTGTCGTCGATCGACTCGCGGTAATGCTGCGCGTCGCCGGTCCACAGGCTCTCCTCGAAGGCCCATACGCGGTCGTCTTCCATCATCCGGCTCCGTCGTGGTGAGCCGCGACAGCGCGCGGGCCCGGCGAACGTTCCGGATCAGCCGCCCAGCAGCCCCAGCGCCACCATCTCGCGACGCAGCGTCTCGGCGTCCCGGAACAGATGCGAGCGGATGCCCAGCGCCGTCGCGGCGGCGACATTGGCGGCATTGTCGTCGACGAAACAGGCATCCGCCGGCGCCAGCCCGAATCGGTCGAGCGCCAGCCGGAAGATCGCCGGGTCGGGCTTCACCATCTTCTCGTCGCCCGACACCACGATGTCGCGGAAACGGTCGAACATCCCCGCTTCGCGCACGCGGAAATCGGCGAAGAACTCGCCCGAGAAATTGGTGATCGCGAACAGCGGCACGCCCGCCGCCTCCAGCTCGTCGACCAGCGCCGCCATGCCGGGCATCGGCCCCGGGATCTGCTCGGAAAAGCGCGGCCCCCACAGCGCGATCATCGCGGCATGTTCGGGATGGAGCGCGCTCAGCTCCGCCGACGTCTCCGCGAAGGGGCGGCCGGCGTCGTGCTGGAAATGCCATTCCCGCGTGACGACCGTCGACAGGAACGCGTCGAGCGCCCGTTCGTCGTCGAACAGGCGCTCGTACAGGACCCGCGGGTCCCAGTCGTACAGGACGTGCCCGACGTCGAAGATGACCGACGTCGGGTTGCCGTCGCTAATCAGCCCTGGCGGGCCTTGAAGCGGCGATTCGTCTTGTTGATGACGTAGGTGCGCCCGCGGCGACGGATCACGCGGTTGTCGCGATGGCGGTCCTTGAGCGACTTCAGGCTGTTGCGGATCTTCATGATACGGGCTTCTTCGGCTGGAAATCTGGAAAGCGCGCCGCCTAGAGAGCGCGCCTGCGAAAGTCAACCTGACTCGCGGTCGCGGCGCCGCGGAGCTTGCGGGTCGCTGCGGCGTTGCTATGTCGCAACGATACACGTTTTTTGCGGGGGTCCGTCATGCGCAGCGCCGTCCTTGTCCTCCTTGCGGGCCTGCCGCTCGCCGCCTGCGCCACCGGGCCGCAGACCTTTCCGGTCGAGGCCACGCGCTTCCACTATGACGCCGTTGCGCAGCGCGGCACGATCGCGGTGGAGCCGCTCGCCGGCCCCTCCTCGGCCAGCCTGGAGTACAAGACCTATGCCGCCGCGGTGCAGGCCGAGCTGCTGAAGAACGGCTTCACCAGCCCCGCGGCGGGCGCGAAGCCCGACTTCATCGCCACCGTCGGCTTCACCCGCGCCGACCGCGCGCTGCCGCCGCGCGGGTCGCCGGTGCGGATCGGGCTGGGCGCGGGGGCGGGCAGCGGCGGCTGGCGCGGCGGCGGCGGGATCGGCGGGGGGATCAACTTCCCGATCGGCAATTCGCCCGCGCGCTGGGGCGTCGTCACCGAGCTGGCGGTGCGCATCCGCCACGGCGCCGACGCGGTGTGGGAGGGTCAGGCGCAGTCGCTGACCGACACCACCGCCCCCGACGCGGATGCCGCCTCGGTCGCCGCGCGGCTGGCGTCGGCATTGTTCAAGGACTTCCCCGGCGAATCGGGCCGCACGATCGAGGTGAAATGACGCTGTCCATCAACGCCGCCTTCGACGGCGGCAACATCCGCACCGTCGCCATCCAGGAGTCGGGCGATCGTGTCCGCTGCGACCTGGAGATCGTCCACGATCAGCAGTCGGACTTCTTCCAGTGGTTCTACTTCCGCGCCGCGGGCGTCGCCGGGCGGCGCGTGACGTTCCGCATCCTGAACGCGGGGCAGAGCGCCTATCCGTTCGGCTGGCCGGGCTATCGCACCCGCGCCTCGACCGACCTCGCCGCATGGCGCACCATCGACACCCGGTACGAGGGCGGCGTGCTGTCGTTCGACTGGGCCGGCGCGGAGGGGCAGGACCTCGCCTGGTTCGCCTATTTCGCGCCCTATACGATGGAGATGCACCAGCGCCTGATCGCGCGCATCGCCGCGCGTCCGGGCGTCGCCTACCGCGCGCTGGGCCAGTCGCTCGACGGCCAGCCGATCGACTATCTCCGGCTCGGCACGGGGCCGAAGCAGGTGTGGCTCTACGCACGCCAGCATCCCGGCGAATCGATGGCCGAATGGTGGATGGAGGGCGCGCTCGACTGGCTCACCAGCCCCGCCGCGGCGGCGCTGCTGGCGGCGGCGACCGTCCATGTCGTCCCCAATATGAACCCCGACGGCACGCGGCGCGGGCACCTGCGCACCAATGCGGCGGGGGTGAACCTCAACCGCGAATGGTCGCACCCGACCGCGGAGCGCAGCCCCGAGGTCGCCTGCGTGCTGGCGGAGATGGACCGCACCGGCGTCACCTTCGCGCTCGACGTCCACGGCGACGAGGCGATCCCCGCCAATTTCATCGCCGGGTTCGAGGGTATTCCGTCCTGGACCGACGCGCACGGCGCGAAATTCACCGATTTCGGTAGGCGACTCGCCGCGCATACCCCCGATTTCCAGACCGAGAAGGGCTATGACCGCGCCGCGCCGGGCACCGCCAACCTCGCCATGTCGACCAACCAGCTCGCCGAGCGCTTCGGCGCGGTGTCGGTGACGCTGGAGATGCCGTTCAAGGACCACGACCCCAATCCCGACCCCGAATTCGCGTGGAGCGGGGAGCGGTCGAAGACGCTCGCGGTGTCCTGCCTGGAGGTGCTGGCCGGGATGATCGACACGCTGTGACCGACATGGCGACGACGGGCGCGTCCGTGCGGCGGCGACGGTCCACCGGCGCCACGCTGCGCCGCTGGTGGTCGATGAAGGTGACCGGCGGCGTCGCCCATGCCGAGGTGCTGGACCGCCTCACCGCGCAGTCGGGCTGGTCGGGGCGCTATCTCTTCCATATCGTCATCGCCGCGGGCATCTCGATCCTGGGGCTGCTGCTGCCCTCCTCCGCGGTGCTGATCGGCGCGATGCTCATCTCCCCGCTGATGATGCCGATCCTGGGGCTGGGCTTCGGCATCGCCACCTTCGACCTGGCGGAGATCCGCCGCGCGGGGCTGGCGCTCGCGCTCGGCTCGCTGATCGCGATCGTGCTCTCGACAGCCTTCGTCGCCGTGTCCCCGCTCCAGACCGTCACCAGCGAGATCGCCGCGCGCACCCGCCCGAACCTCTTCGACCTCATGGTGGCGATGCTCTCCGCGATCGCGGGCGCCTACGGCGTCATCCGGGGGCAGGGCGGGACCGTCGTCGGCGTCGCCATCGCCATCGCGCTGATGCCGCCGCTCGCGGTCGTCGGCTTCGGCATCGCGACCTGGAACGGGCCGGTGGCGGGCGGCGCGCTGCTGCTGTTCATGACCAACCTCGTCTCGATGGCGCTGGTCGCGGGCGGGATGGCGCGGCTTTACGGCTTCGGCTCGCACCTGTCGCCGCAGCAGACGCGGCTGCAGGGGACGCTGATCGTCGTCGGGCTGCTCGCGCTCGCGGTGCCGCTGGGCATCGCGCTGCGCCAGATCGCTTGGGAATCGGTCGCCCGCCGCCAGATCCGCGAGGCGGTGCTCGCCCCCTTCCCCAGGGAGGCGCGGATCAGCCAGCTCGACATCGACTTCGATACGCAGCCGGTGACGGTGCGCGCCGCGGTGCTCACCCCGCGATTCGCGCGCAACGCCGACGGCGCTGCGATCCGCGCCGCGGGCAGCGCGGTCGGCCGCCGGCTCGACCTCCACATCGACCAGTTGCGCGTGGGCGAGGACGAAGGCGGTCCGCAGGCCGCGCAGATCGCCGCCGCCCGTACCACCGACTTGGGCGCCACCCCCGCCACCGGCGAGCGCGACCGCGTCGCGCGCCGCATCGCGCTGCTCGCCGGCGTCGCGCCGGACGCGGTGCTGGTGGACGGCGCGACCCGCCGCGCGCTGGTGCGCATGGCCCCGCTGCCGGGCGCGACGCTCGCGACCTACCGCGCGCTCGCCGACCGCGCCGCCGCCGAACTCGACGGCTGGCGCCTGACCATGGTGCCCCCGGTCACGGCGTTGCCGCCGATCGCCTTCGACGGCGACACGCCGGATGCGACGGCGGTGTCGCTGGCGGGCTGGGCCGCGACGACGCGCGGGCAGCCGGTGATCGTGCGCGGCGCCCCCGCGCGCACCGCGCCGGTGGTGGAGGCGCTGCGCCAGAAGGGCGTGGATGCCACCGCCGAGCGCGGCCCCGCGAGGTCCGTCACGCTCGATTGGGGCGGCGCCGCCCAGTAACCCCCGGTCCTTCCGGCCAAGGCGGGGACGACGGTGGAAATGACATCATCCCGTCACCCCGGCCTTCAGCGGGACCCTTGCAACAGTCTCCACCGTGCTCCTGCGAAAGCAGGAGCACGATCGGTACGCGGCGCCGTGCATCCATGTCGCAACGGCCCCACCTTGCGCCGGGGTCGCGCTTCTTCTTCCGCCGCGCCGAAAGCGGGATCCCGGGTCAAGCCCGGGGTGACGAACCCGACAGGCGCCCTGCCTCTTCCTCCCGGCCGCGCCAGAACCACGGTCCCGCATCAACCCCGGGACCACGCCCCGGCGGCCGTTTCACTCGCCATCCCCTCACACCGGCTCGGGCGTTCCCCCGCGCCGCGCCTGCGCGCGCAGCTGCTTCAGCAGCGCGGCGGCCGCCTCGCGCCGTTCATCGCGCGCGCGCGGCGGCGGCGCGACCTTGCGCGCATCCTCGCGCAGCAAGAGCATCCGCAGCATCGCATCCGAATAGCGCCGCCGGTGCGCCACCACCTCGCCCTTGTAGACGATGGGCTCCAGCCAGCCCGTCACCGCCCGCTCCATCGCCGCGCGCTCCAGCACCGGCGCGACGAAGACCAGTGCCTGATCCCATGCCTCCCCGAACGCCGGGATCCGCCGCCTCACCCGGTACGCCGAGGTGGTGGTCAGCCCGACGTGCCGGCACGCCGCCTTCACGCACCCCGTCTCGCGCAGCGCGCGCAGGAACGCCACCTGCCGCGCCGGCGTCCACCCGTCATGCCGATGCCGGAACGCGGCCACGCCCTCGCCGCCGTTGTTGCCTTTATCGCCGTCCATACCCCTGTCTCCCACACCGCTCCGCCCGGAAATACCGCAGCGAAATGCGTGTAGGACAGCGCAAACCCGCAGGACCTTCCCGCTTCCGCGTCCGCGGGTGGCTGGTTCGGGAAAAAGAGATCGGGAACGGGTTTTGGGACTGCCCTCCCCAACGAAGGCCAGCGGGCGCTACCGCACGACGGACGTCCCATGTCACGTTCGTTATCGGGAAGGTCACTCGGTTGCCCCTCGTTTCCGATCTTGCATCAGGTCAGGTTAGCGGTAGGCTGCCCTCGCTGCGTGACTGGCGACGTAGATGGGCAACCATCGGGGAGCGCGGTTCTACAGAAGGCCGCTCGCCTGGGCCGCTCCACGGAAGGAAGCGGCATGAAGATTGCAGTATTCTTGTTCGATGGTGTCACGGCTCTTGATCCGATCGGCGTGTATGATCCGCTCGCGCGACTACCCGACACCCAAATTACCTTTGTAAGCGAAACAGGTAGTCCTTGCCGGACCGGCGATGGCGTTCTTTCTCTCGCGCCTGCCGCTGCAATCGCAGACATCGGCGAAACCGACATATTGCTCATACCGGGCGGCAGCACCGAGGGGTTGCGGCAGTGCATGGCCAGCGAACTCGTGCGCTCGAATGTGGTGCGGCTCGATCAAGGCACGAAGCTCACGGCCTCTGTATGCACGGGATCGCTGATCCTTGGCGCTTGCGGTTTGCTTCGCGATCGCAAGGCCACCACCAACTGGCGTGCGAAGGACTACCT
Organism: Sphingomonas phyllosphaerae; assembly: GCA_036946405.1. Taxonomy (NCBI): domain Bacteria; kingdom Pseudomonadati; phylum Pseudomonadota; class Alphaproteobacteria; order Sphingomonadales; family Sphingomonadaceae; genus Sphingomonas; species Sphingomonas phyllosphaerae. Next base: position 15,138 of record JAQIJC010000004.1, read on the forward strand.
TGCTCGCTTTGGCGCTAAATACACCGGAGAGAGGGTGACACGGGACGACAAGTATTGGACCTCTGCCGGTGTCACGGTAGGAATCGACCTTGGCCTCGCACTCTGTGCCTATATCGCCGGGGACGACATGGCGGCAGCGGTCGAACTGGCGATGGAATATGATCCAAAACCACCCTTTGGAACGGGCAACCCGCATAGCGCTCCGCTCGAACGTCAGAAGATCGTGATGGAAATACTTCGAGGCTAAGCATGTGCGCCGGCAGCGGCCTTCGCGTCGCAGATTGACGTTGCCGGCGTATCAACTCGGACGTCGTAGGCGAGATTTGAGATGGCCAAGCGTTTCCCGAAACTCGATCCCTTCCGAGACTCCCCCCGCCGACGATCCACCACCGCCAACGAACCGCCCCCCCTTTCGCACATGCGGCACCGCTGCTATCGCCCGCGGCGACCGAGAGTTTCGTTCCCGTCGTCGCGGCCCCGCGCGCTCCGCCCGCGCCCGCCGCCCGACGGCCCTTGAGAAGAGGACCACGCCCATGACGGCCATCGGCCAGGATACGTTGAACGCCCGCACCACGCTTCAGGCCGGCGGCCAGTCCTACGACTATTTCTCGCTCAAGACCGCGGAGGCGAAGTTCGGCGACATCAGCCGGCTGCCCTTCTCGATGAAGGTGCTGCTGGAGAACATGCTCCGCTTCGAGGACGGCGTGACCGTGACCGAGGCCGACATCAAGGCGATCGTCGACTGGCAGCAGGAGCGCCGTTCCGACCGCGAGATCCAGTATCGCCCCGCGCGCGTGCTGATGCAGGATTTCACCGGCGTGCCGTGCGTCGTCGATCTCGCCGCGATGCGCGATGCGATCACGAAGCTGGGCGGCGACGCGGCGAAGATCAATCCGCAGGTCCCCGTCCACCTCGTCATCGATCACTCGGTCATGGTCGACGAATTCGGCACGCCCAAGGCGTTCGAGGATAACGTCGATCTCGAATACGCCCGCAACGCGGAGCGCTACGAGTTCCTGAAGTGGGGCAGCAAGGCGCTCGACAATTTCAAGGTCGTGCCGCCGGGCACCGGCATCTGCCACCAGGTCAATCTGGAATATGTCGCGCACGCCGTCTGGTCCTCGACCGAGACCGGCGACCACGCCGGGAACGGTGCGACGATCGCCTATCCCGACACGCTGGTCGGCACCGACAGCCACACCACGATGGTCAATGGCCTCGGCGTGCTCGGCTGGGGCGTCGGCGGGATCGAGGCGGAGGCCGCGATGCTCGGCCAGCCGGTGTCGATGCTGATCCCCGAGGTCGTCGGCTTCAAGCTGACCGGCGCGCTTAGGGAGGGCATCACCGCGACCGACCTGGTGCTGACCGTCACGCAGATGCTGCGCGCCAAGGGCGTGGTCGGCCGCTTCGTCGAATTCTACGGCCCCGGGCTCGACCAGATGACGCTGGCGGACCGCGCGACGATCGCCAACATGGCGCCCGAATACGGCGCGACCTGCGGCTTCTTCCCGGTCGACGACAAGACGCTCGACTATATGCGCCTGACCGGCCGCCCGGACGAGGTCGTCGCACTGACCGAGGCCTATGCCAAGGCGCAGGGCATGTGGCGCCACGCCGATGCGCCCGATCCCGTGTTCACCGACACGCTGGAGCTGGACATGTCGACCGTCGTGCCCTCGCTCGCCGGCCCGAAGCGTCCGCAGGACAAGGTCGCGCTCGACCAGGTCGACGACGTGTTCAACGCCGATCTGGCGAAGACCTACAAGAAGGCCGCGCCGGCGCGCGTCGCGGTCGACGATCGCGGGCACGACATCGGCGACGGCGATGTCGTGATCGCCGCGATCACCTCGTGCACCAACACCTCCAACCCGTCGGTGCTGGTCGCCGCCGGGCTCGTCGCGCGCAAGGCGAATGCGCTCGGGCTGAAGCCGAAGCCGTGGGTGAAGACCTCGCTCGCGCCGGGGGTCGCAGGTCGTCACCGACTATCTCGACAAGGCCGGGCTGTCGGCGGACCTCGACGCGATCGGGTTCAACCTCGTCGGCTACGGCTGCACCACCTGCATCGGCAATTCGGGTCCGCTGGCGGCACCGATCTCGGCCGCGATCAACGGCAACGACATCGTCGCCGCCTCGGTCCTGTCGGGCAACCGCAACTTCGAGGGCCGCGTGAGCCCCGACGTGCGCGCCAACTTCCTCGCCTCGCCTCCGCTGGTCGTCGCCTATGCGCTGAAGGGTACGGTAACGTCGGACATGAACGAGACGCCGATCGGCCAGGGATCGGACGGCAATGACGTGTACCTGCGCGACATCTGGCCGACCAACCAGGAGGTGTCGGACCTCATGACCGCCAACATCGACGACGGCATGTTCCGCGCCCGCTACGGCAACGTCTATGCCGGCGATGCGAAGTGGCAGGCGATCGACGTGACCGGATCGGACACCTATTCGTGGCGCGCCGGGTCGACCTATGTCGCCAACCCGCCGTACTTCGAGGGCATGGGGATGACCCCGGCGCCCGTGACCGACATCATCGAGGCGAAGCCGCTGGCGATCCTGGGCGATTCGATCACCACCGACCACATCTCGCCCGCCGGTTCGATCAAGGCGGACAGCCCCGCAGGCACCTGGCTCCAGGAGCATCAGGTGTCGAAGCAGGACTTCAACAGCTACGGCGCGCGCCGCGGCCATCACGAGGTCATGATGCGCGGCACCTTCGCCAACATCCGCATCAGGAACGAGATGGTGCCCGGCGTCGAGGGCGGGATGAGCCGCTACGACGGCCAGGTCATGCCGATCTACGACGCGGCGATGCGCCACAAGGCGGACGGCACCCCGCTCGTCATCGTCGCGGGCAAGGAATACGGCACCGGCTCGTCGCGCGACTGGGCGGCGAAGGGCACCAACCTGCTCGGCGTCCGCGCGGTCATCACCGAGAGCTTCGAGCGCATCCACCGCTCGAACCTGGTCGGCATGGGCGTCCTGCCGCTCCAGTTCGCCGATGGCGCCACGCGCGAGACGCTGAAGCTGACCGGCGACGAGACCTTCACGATCCACAACGTCGCGAAGCTGCGCCCGCGTCAGGACGTCGAGGTCGCGCTGGCGCGCCCGGACGGCACCACCGAGAAGTTCCTGACCCGCTGCCGGATCGATACCGTCAACGAGCTGGAATATTTCCTCAACGGCGGCATCCTCCAGTACGTGCTGCGCAACCTGGCCGCGTAGGCGACGCGCACATCATCGACCGTGGGAAGGGAGGGCCGCCGCGCCCTCCCTTCTTCGTTCCGGGGGAGCCATATGAGCGACGAATACGTCTATGACGACGCGACCGGCGAGTGGGTCGCCGCCGGCGCGGCGACGCCCGCGGTCGAGGCGGTGGAAGTGCGCGACGCGGTGGGCAATCTGCTGACGGACGGGGACGGCGTGACGCTGGTCCGGGACCTGAAGGTGAAGGGCACCAGCCAGACGCTCAAGCGCGGCACGGTCGTCAAATCGATCCGCCTGACCGGCGACGCGCAGGAGATCGATTGCAGGTTCGACGGCATCAAGGGCCTCGTCCTGCGCGCGGAGTTCGTCAGGAAGCGCTGATCTCGCCTTCGCCGGACGATCCGGTTACGCTGCCGGCCGGGGAGAGTGGACGTGAAGAAACCGCAGACCGTCTCCCGGCTCAACGAACTGGGCCGGGTTCAGCTATCCAAGAGCTTCTACATGCGCGATTTCCTCTATTCGGAAATCGCGGCACTCCACGGCCTCGCCAACATCCCCGACGACCCCGACCTGGCGATCGCGGCCGGCACGCGGCTGTGCCAGGAGCTGCTGGAGCCGCTGCAGGACGCCTTCGGGCGCATCGCGATCCGCTCCGCCTTCCGCTCGGCCGAGGTCAACGCGCTCGGCAACGCGAAGGGCTACAATTGCGCCTCCAACGAGCGCAACTTCGCCGGGCACATCTGGGACCGGCGCGATGCCGCGGGCCACATGGGCGCCACCGCCTGCATCGTCGTCCCCGGCTTCGCGCAGGCCTTCACCGCGCCCGACGACTGGAAGCGGATCGCGTGGTGGGTGCACGACCATCTGCCCTATTCGGCGATGGAATTCTTCCCCGTCCGCTGGGCGTTCAACCTGCAATGGCACGAACGGCCGCTGCGGATGATCTACAGCCACATCCCCGAGGCGCGCGGCTACCTGACCAGGCCCGGCATGGACGGCCATGACGCCGACCACCGCGCGCTGTGGGAAGGGATCGTGCCCGGTCGATAGGCCGCATCACGCCCCCAACGCCTCCCCGGCGCGCTTGCGGCCCCACAGGAAATACACCGCCAGCCCGACGACATTCCACACCACGAAATATCCTTGCGTCTTCGACGGCAGGCTGAAGAACAGGTACAGGCATCCCAGCACCCCGATCGCCCCCACCAGCGGTGCTAGCGGCGTGCGGAACGTCCGCTTCGCCTCCGGCGCACGCCGCCGCATCACCAGCATCGCGACGCACACCGCGACGAACGCCGCCAGCGTGCCGGCATTGGCCAGCGCCGCGATCGCGTCGATCGGCATCACCCCCGCGATCACCGATACCAGCACCGCGGTCAGCACCGTGATGCGCACCGGCGTACCCCGCGCGGACACCTTGGCGAGCGACGCCGGCAGCAGCCCGTCGCGCGCCATCACGAAGAAGATGCGGCTCTGCCCGAACAGGAACCCCAGCAGCACCGTCGGCAGCGCGATCACCGCGCTCGCCGCCAGGAAGGTCGCGAACCCCGGCTGGCCGATACCGCGCAGGATCAGCGCCAGCGGTTCCGGGCTGTCGGCGAAGGCGGTGAAGCGCAGCGCGCCGACGGCCGCCCACCGCGACGCCCATGTAGATGACGACGCACGCCACCATCGACCCCACGATCCCGATCGCCAGGTCGCGCCCCGGGTTCTTCGTCTCCTCCGCCGCGGTGGAGATCGCGTCGAAGCCGTAGAAGGCGAAGAAGATGATCGCCGCCGCCGCCATCACGCCGCGCTCCGCGCCGTCGGCGGACACCGACTTGGCAAAGCCGAACGGCATGAACGGATGCAGGTTCGCCGCGTCGAAATGCGGCACCGCCACCGCGACGAAGACCGCCAGCGCGATCAGCTTCACCACCACCAGCACGGCGTTCAGCGTCGCGCTCATCCTTCGTCCCCAGCGACAGCAGCCCCGCGACCACCGCGATGATGAACACCGCGGGCACGTTGACGATGCCGCCCAGCTCCGGCCCCTGCGTCAGCGCGACCGGGAATCCCCACGGCGTCAGCAGCGCGCTGGCATAGCCCGACCAGCCCACCGCCACGGTGGAGACGACCAGCGAATATTCCAGGATCAGCGACCAGCCGATGACCCAGGCGATCACCTCGCCCAGCGCCACGTAGCTATAGGTATAGGCGCTGCCCGATGCCGGGATCATCGTCGCCATCTCGGCATAGGCGAGCGCCGCGCAGGCGCAGATCGCGCCGGCGATTACGAACGACAGGATCACCGCCGGCCCCGCACGGTCCGCCCCGACCCCGATCAGCGTCAGGATGCCCGTCCCGACGATCGCCCCCACGCCCAGCGCGACCAGATGCGGCCAGGACAAGGTCCGCGCCAGCACCGTGCCGGCATGCTGCTCCACCCCGATCGGCTTCCTGCGAAACAGGCTCATCGTTCCCCTTCTCTTATGGTTGCAGCGGATACGTGTAGGCCGTGCGGACGGGGGCGCGAAACCCCGGGTCGATCCTGACCGTCATGCCGGGCTTGTCCCGGCATCCGGGGCCCCGGACCAGGTCGAGACATCTGCGAAAACTCAGTTCCTTGTTCCCCGGCGAAGGCCGGGGCCTCTGCAAAACAGGTGCAACGGCACCGAGCCCACGCCGTGCTCCTGCGCAGGCAGGAGCCCAGGGCCCAGCAGAACAACGCCTTATGGGACCTGCAACTCCGGGCTCCTGCCTGCGCAGGAGCACGGTGCAGCCTTTTGCAAAGGTTCCGCTCTCGCCGGGGAACGGCGCCCCTCATTCCCGCAACGCCGCCACCAGCGCCTCGACCAGCCGGCTGTCCGCCACCCGCCGCGCCGAATCCGCCGCCGTCACCAGCCCCACCACCCGCCGCCGTGCGAACCCCTCCAGCGGCACGACCGCGAC
>JAQIJC010000005.1 GCA_036946405.1 Sphingomonas phyllosphaerae
AGCTCCAGCCCGATCACGCCGCCGCCGATGACGACCATGTGCTGCGGCACCTTGGGCAGCTCCAGCGCGCCGGTCGAATCGACCACGACCTTCTGGTCGATCGCGACGCCCGGCAGCGGGGTGACCGAGGAGCCGGTGGCGATGACGATGTTCTTCGCGGTGACGGTCTGGCCGGCGACCTCGACGCTGTGCGCGTCCCTGAACGCGGCCTTGCCCTTCAGCCAGGTGACCTTGTTCTTCTTGAACAGGAACTCGATCCCGCCGGTCAGCTGCTTCACCGCGTCGCGGCGCTGCGCGTGCATCGTCTCCAGGTCCAGCTCGACCTGGGTCCTGATCCCCAGCTTCGCCATCGTGCCGTTCGCGGCATGGTCGTACAGCTCGGAGGCGTGCAGCATCGCCTTCGACGGGATGCAACCGACGTTGAGGCAGGTCCCGCCCAGCGTCTCGCGGCTTTCCGCGCAGGCGGTCTTCAACCCCAGCTGCGCCGCGCGGATCGCCGCGACATACCCGCCGGGGCCGGCGCCGATCACGAGGACGTCATAGTCGTACTGGTCTGCCATTACCGATCCTTCCGTGCTCCGGCGCAGGCCGGAGCGTTGGCCTCACGCACAAACGTCAGCGAACAGGTCGCGCCAATCGGGGTTTCGCTCCTCGATCAGCCGCAACTTCCATGCGCGCTTCCATTTCTTCATTCGATATTCGCAGGCGCGCGCATCCTGCAGATCGTCAAAATATTCGTACCAGACGAGCAGCGTGCAATCCTTATCGCGTGAGTGCCCGTCAATCACGCGGTTGCGATGTTGCCACGCCCGTCGGGGCAAGTTGCTCGTCACACCCAGATACGTCTGCCCGCGGCGATGATTTGCCATCAGGTAGACGCAGCCGGCTTTCACCGGGCTACGCCCTCGCTGTGCTCCGGCGAAGGCCGGAGCGGTGGATGGCGAGCGGTATCCACAGCCGTCATCGCTCTCCCTCCAGCGCTCCGGCCTTCGCCGGAGCACGGTGTCTCTCAATCACAGGTCGATCAGGATCCGCGTCGGGTCCTCGATCGCGTTCTTCAGTGCGACGAGGAAGGTCACCGCCTCGCGGCCGTCGATCAGGCGGTGGTCGTAGCTGAGCGCCAGGTACATCATCGGGCGCACCACGACCTGCCCGTCGCGGACCACCGGGCGATCCTCGATGCGGTGGAGGCCCAGCACCGCGGACTGCGGCGGGTTGATGATCGGGGTCGACATCAGCGAGCCGAAGACGCCGCCGTTGGAGATGGTGAAGGTGCCGCCCTTCATCTCGTCCATCTTCAGCGTGCCGTCCTTGGCGCGCTTGCCGAAGTCGCCGATCGTCTTCTCGATCCCCGCGACCGACAGGTCCTGCGCGTCGCGGATGACGGGGACGACCAGCCCGTTGGGCGCGCTGACCGCGACCGAGATGTCGGCATAGTCGTGATAGACGATCTCGTCGCCCTCGGTCGAGGCGTTGACGCTGGGGATATCCTTCAGCGCCATCGTCGCGGCCTTCACGAAGAATCCCATGAAGCCCAGGCGGACGCCGTGCTTCTTCTCGAACAGGTCCTTGTACTTCGCGCGCGCCCTCGATCACCGCGGTCATGTCCACGTCGTTGAACGTGGTCAGCATCGCGGCGGTGTTCTGCGCTTCCTTCAGCCGCTTGGCGATCGTCTGGCGCAGCCGCGTCATCTTGACGCGCTCTTCGTTGCGGCCGGTGGACGCGGCGACCGAGGGGGTCGGGGTCGAGGGCGCGGCGGGGGCGGGCGCGGGCTTGCTGGAGGCGGCGGCGGCGACATCCTCCTTGGTGATGCGGCCGTCCTTGCCGGTGCCCTTGACGGTCGAGGGGTCGACGCCGTGCTCCAGCACCGCGCGGCGCACCGACGGGGAAAGCGCCGCGGGCGAGTCGCTGCTGACGGGGGCTTCATTGTGGTTGCCGTAGCCGGCGGCCGGGGCGGACTCCGCCGATTCCGCGGGCTTGGCAGCGGCAGGCGCGGCCGGCGCGGCGGCGGCACCGTCACCGGACTCGATCGTGGCGAGCATCGCGCCCACCTCGACCGTGTCGCCCACCTTGACCGCATGCTGCCCCATCACGCCCGCGACGGGGGAGGGCACCTCGACCGACACCTTGTCGGTTTCCAGGCTGGCGATCGGCTCGTCGGCCGCCACCGGGTCGCCGGGCTGCTTCAGCCACTCGCCCAGCGTCGCCTCCGTGATCGATTCGCCCAGCGTCGGGACGGTTACTTCGGTCGCCATGATCGTCTCGCCTTCAAAAATCCTGGGGGGTGTCTGCCTGACGTGGTCGGTGGTCAGCCGGCGGGCTTGCCGGCCTTCTTCGTCGTCTCCGCCTCGCGGGTGCGGCGGATCTCGTCGCGCACGCTATGGCCCAGCGCGTCCGCGATCAGCGCGCCCTGCTCGGCCTGGTGGCGCTTCATCAGGCCGGTCGCGGGCGAGGCGGCGGCGGCGCGGCCGGCGTAGCGCGGACGCTTGACCGGCGCGGACGCGGTGCCCAGCGCCTCCTCGATGAACGGCTCGACGAAGAACCAATAGCCGTTGTTCTTCGGCTCTTCCTGCGCCCAGATCACCTCTTCCAGCTTCGGCATCCGCGCGATGCGCTTCGCCAGCGCGTCGGTGGGGAAGGGATAGAGCTGCTCGATGCGCACGATCTGCGTCGTCGTGTCGCCGGCCGCGTCGCGCGCCTCGATCAGGTCGTAGGCGACCTTGCCGGTGCACAGCACCAGCCGCGTCGTCTCCGCGTCCGCGGCACCGTTGGTGTCGGACAGGATGCGGCGGAAGTGGCTGTCGCCCTGGAAATCCGCCGCCTTCGACACCGCCAGCTTGTGGCGCAGCAGCGACTTGGGCGTCATCACGACCAGCGGCTTGCGGAAGGTGCGGTGCATCTGCCGGCGCAGCAGGTGGAAGTAATTGGCCGGCGTGGTGCAGTTGGCGACCTGCATGTTGTCGCCCGCGCACAGTTGCAGGAAGCGCTCGGGACGCGCCGAGCTGTGCTCCGGCCCCTGGCCCTCGTACCCATGCGGCAGCAGCATGACGAGACCGTTGGCGCGCAGCCACTTGGCCTCGCCGCTGGCGATGAACTGGTCGATCATGATCTGCGCGCCGTTGACGAAGTCGCCGAACTGCGCCTCCCACATCACCAGCGTCTTGGGATCGGCCAGCGCATAGCCGTATTCGAAGCCCAGCACGCCATATTCGGACAGCGGGCTGTCGAGCACCTCGAAGCTGCCGTGCTCGATCGTCCACAGCGGCACGTATTTGTGCTCGTCGTTCTGGTCGACCCACACCGCGTGCCGCTGCGAGAAGGTGCCGCGGCCCGAATCCTGCCCCGACAGGCGCACGCCGTACCCCTCGTGCAGCAGCGACCCGAACGCCAGCGCCTCGCCCGTCGCCCAGTCGATATTCTCGCCGGTGGCGAACATCTGCCGCTTGGCATCCAGCACGCGCGCCAGCGTCTTGTGGATCGCGATACTGTCGGGAACGGTCGTCAGCGTGCGGCCGATCGAGTCGAACAGCTTCATCTCGATCCCGGTGTCGACGCTGCGGCGCGACGTCTCCGGGTCGGCGGGGGCGTGGAGGCCCGACCAGCGGCCCGCGAACCAGTCCGCCTTGTTGGGCTTGTAGCTCGCGCCCGCCTCGAACTCGCCCTCCAGCAGCGTGGTGAACTGCGCAACGTTGTCGTCGAGCCACGCCTGGTCGATCACCTTCTCCGCGATCAGGCGCTTGCCGTAGATCTCGGAGACGGGCGGATGGCTGCGGATCGCCTTGTACATCAGCGGCTGGGTGAAGCCCGGCTCGTCGCCCTCGTTATGGCCGAAGCGGCGATAGCACCACATGTCGATCACCACGTCGCGGTGGAACGTCTGGCGATATTCCATCGCGATCTTGGTCGCGAAGGTCACCGCCTCGGGATCGTCGCCGTTGACGTGGAAGATCGGCGCCTGCACCCCCTTCGCCACGTCGGAGGGGTAGGGCGAGGAGCGCGCGAACTGCGGGCTGGTGGTGAAGCCGATCTGGTTGTTGATGACGAAATGGACGCAGCCGCCGGTGTTGTAGCCGCGGATGCCGGAGAAGCCGAAGCACTCCCACACGATGCCCTGGCCCGCGAAGGCCGCGTCGCCGTGGATCAGCACCGGCAGCGCGCGCGAATGCGTGTCGAGATCGCCCGCGATCGTCTGGATCGCGCGCACCTTGCCGAGCACGACCGGGTCCGCCGCCTCCAGGTGCGAGGGGTTGGCGACCAGCGACATATGCACCTTGTGCCCGTCGAACTCGCGGTCGGTGGAGGTGCCCAGGTGGTACTTCACGTCGCCCGACCCGCCGATGTCGTCGGGGTTGGCGGAGCCGCCCGCGAACTCGTGGAAGATCACGCGCAGCGGCTTGGCCATCACGTTCGCGAGCACGTTGAGGCGCCCGCGGTGCGCCATGCCGAAGACGATTTCGTTGACGCCCGCGGCACCGCCGTACTTGATGATGCTTTCCAGCGCCGGGATCATGCTCTCGCCGCCATCCAGCCCGAAGCGCTTGGTGCCGACGTACTTGCGGCCCAGGAACTTCTCCCACTGCTCGGCCTCGATCACCTTGTTCAGGATCGCCTTCTTGCCCGCGACCGTGAACTCGACGCCCTTGTCCTTGCCCTCCATGCGCTCCTGGAGGAACTTGCGCTCCTCGACATCGGCGATGTGCATATATTCCAGGCCGACGTTGCCGCAGTAATTGGCGCGCAGCGTGTCGACGACCTCGCGGATCGAGGCCCATTGCAGCCCCAGCGTGCCGCCCAGATAGACCGGGCGGTCGATGTCGGCGTCGGTGAAGCCGTAATATTCGGTGGTCAGGTCGGCGGGCAGCTCGCGCAGGCCCGACAGCCCGAGCGGATCGAGCTTCGCGGCGAGGTGGCCGCGCACGCGGTAGGTGCGCACCAGCATCTGCGCGCGGATCGCGTCGGCGGCGGCGCGCGCGATGTCCTCCTGCGACGGCGCGGGCGTCGCCGGCGCCGCGGCGGCGGGCTTGCCCTTCTGCGGCTTGGGCGCGGGTTCCATCTGCGTCGGGTCGAGCGCGGCGGTCAGATCGTCGGTGCTGGTCAGCGGCCAGCGGGCGTTGCTCCAGGACGGCGCGCTCATCGATCCCTCCAGCCCCTCGAAGAACGCGCGCCAGCCCGGCTCGACCGTATCGGGGCTGGTCTTGTACTTCGCATAGAGCGCGTCGATGAAGGCCGGCGATACGCCGCCCGCGATGTCACCGAAATCCTGGCCTTCGTAGCCCATTACCCGACTCCTTCCCTCTCCCCTTGTAGGAGAGGGTTGCGCAGACTTAGGCCCGCAGGGCCTTAGTCGTAGCTGGGTGAGGGGGGCGGTCCCTTCGCGGCCGCGCGCGCCTGCGGCGCGCAAACCCCTCACCCAACCTCCGCCAGGCAGCGATGCTGCCAAGCTTCGGTATCCCTCTCCCACAAGGGGAGAGGGGTATCATCACCCGTTCAGCACGCTCAGCAGCGTGGAACCCAGCTCCGACGGGGAGGCCGCGACCTTGATCCCGGCCTCTTCCATCGCCGCGATCTTGTCCTCGGCGCCGCCCTGGCCGCCCGACACGATCGCGCCGGCATGGCCCATGCGACGGCCCGGCGGCGCGGTGCGGCCCGCGATGAAGCCGGCCATCGGCTTTTTGCGGCCGCGCTTGGCCTCGTCCTTCAGGAACTGCGCCGCCTCTTCCTCCGCGGAGCCGCCGATCTCGCCGATCATGATGATCGACTGGGTCGCCTCGTCGGCCAGGAACAGCTCCAGCACGTCGATGAAGTTGGTGCCGTTGACCGGATCGCCGCCGATGCCGACCGCGGTGGTCTGGCCCAGGCCCGCGTTCGAGGTCTGGAACACCGCCTCGTAGGTCAGCGTGCCCGAGCGCGACACGACGCCGACCGAGCCCTTGCGGAAGATGTTGCCCGGCATGATGCCGATCTTGCACTCGCCCGGGGTCAGCACGCCGGGGCAGTTCGGGCCGATCAGCCGCGACTTGCTGCCCGACAGCGCACGCTTCACGCGCACCATGTCGAGCACCGGGATGCCCTCCGTGATCGTGACGATCAGCGGCACCTCGGCGTCGATCGCCTCCAGGATCGAATCCGCGGCGAAGGGCGGCGGCACGTAGATGACCGACGCGGTCGCGCCGGTGGCGGCGACCGCCTCGTGCACGGTGTTGTAGTTCGGCAGGCCCAGGTGCGTCGTGCCGCCCTTTCCGGGGGTGACGCCCGCGACCATCTGCGTGCCGTAATCGAGCGCCGCCTGCGTGTGGAAGCTGCCCGTGTTGCCGGTCATCCCCTGGGTGATGACCTTGGTGTTCTTGTCGACGAGGATGCTCATATCGTCTCCCTAGTGCCCCGGCGAAGGCCGGGGCCCAGTTACGGTGGCGGTCATGGTTGCGCGATCCGGTCGTAGAGGTCGTCCCATTCCGGGTTCAGCCCCTCGATCTCCCGCAACTTCCACGCCCGCTGCCACTCCTTCATCTGCAGCTCGCGATGGCGGGCTGCGTCGATGCTGTCATGCGCCTCGTACCATACCAGGCGATGACAGCCGTACTTTCTGGTGAAGCCGCCGATGACGTCGTTGCGATGTTCCCAGATCCGCTTGGGAAGATCGCTGGTAACGCCGATGTAGATCGTGCCGTTTCGTGCGCTCGCCATGATATAGACGAACCCGGCCTTTTCCACGTCGGGGCTTCTCCCAACTGGGCCCCGGCCTTCGCCGGGGCACTAAGACTTCCTTACGCCAGCGACCCGTCGATCCCCTTGCAGGCGACCAGCAGTTCCTTGACCGCGTCGACCGAGACCTGAAGGTTGGCCTTCGCCTCGTCCGACAGCGTCACCTCGACCACCTTCTCCACGCCGCCGGCGCCGATCACGACGGGCACGCCGACGTACAGATTGTCGATGCCATATTCACCCGACAGGTGCGCCGCGGCGGGCAGGATGCGCTTCTGGTCGTACAGATACGCCTCCGCCATCGCGATGCCGCTGGTGGCCGGCGCGTAATAGGCCGAGCCGGTCTTCAGCAGCGCGACGATCTCGCCGCCGCCGCCGCGGGTGCGCTTCACGATCTCGTCGACCTTCTCCTTGGTGGAGAAGCCCATCGCGATCAGGTCGCTGACCGGGATGCCGCTGACGGTGGAATATTCCAGCACCGGCACCATCGTGTCGCCGTGGCCGCCGAGCACGAAGGTATTCACGTCCTTCCCCGACACGCCGAACTCGTCGGCGAGGAAGTGGCTGAACCGCGCCGAATCGAGCACGCCGGCCATGCCGACGACCTTGTTCGCGGGGAGCCCGGAGAATTCGCGCAGCGCCCAGACCATCGCGTCGAGCGGGTTGGTGATGCAGATGACGAACGCGTCGGGGGCGTTGGCCTTGATGCCCTCGCCGACCGCCTTCATCACCTTCAGGTTGATGCCCAGCAGGTCGTCGCGGCTCATGCCCGGCTTGCGCGCCACGCCGGCGGTGACGATGATGACGTCCGCGCCCGCGATGTCGGCATAATCGTTGGTGCCGGTGATCCTGGCGTCGAAGCCCTCGACGGGGCCGCACTGCGACAGGTCCAGCGCCTTGCCCTGCGGTACGCCCTCGACCACGTCGAACAGGACGATGTCGCCCAGGCCCTTGAGTGCGGCCAGGTGCGCGAGCGTACCACCGATATTGCCGGCGCCGATCAGCGCGATCTTCTTGCGAGCCATCCCATCCCCTTCCGTGCGTTGACGTGCGTGTGAATGGTCATGCCGCCTACGCCCTTCGCCACCCAGGGGCAACCCGCTAACGCACGAGTCTTAAAACTTTTACTGCAAATGGTTCGCAGGAGCGATAAGCGCGCCTTTCGGCGTGGCGGCCTGTGCGCGGCATCGTTTCGTGGCAACTTCGTCACCTTCCGCCCGTCTCGCCGGTCCGCGGCGCGGCTAGGCGACCTCGCCCGTCGCGCCATGTCCCTGCCGGAGGTATTCCTCCGACCGCATCTCCTCCAGCCGGCTGACCGTGCGCTGGAACTCGAACGCGCCATCGCCGCGCGGATACAGCTGGTCGGGCTGTGCGTCGGCGGCGGCGAGCAGCTTCACCTTGTGCTCGTACAGCGCGTCGATCAGGCTGACGAAGCGCGCGGCCTCGTTGCGATTGTCGGGGCCGAGCACCGGCACGCCGACGAGGATGACGGTGTGATAGCGTCGCGCGATCGCCAGATAGTCGGCCGACCCGCGCGCTTCGCCGCACAGCTTCCTGAAGCTGAAGACCGCGACCCCCTTCAGCGCCTTCGGCACGCGCAGCGCGCGGCCCTGGACGATCAGCTCCTCCGCGGGCACGTGCTCGCGATCCTCGGGCGGATAGTCGGTCAGGCGGAAGAAGGCGGCGGACAGTTCCGCGGTCGCCTCCGCGCCGTTGGGGACCAGCCAGGTATCCTGCTGCCCCAGCCGGTCGCGGCGATAGTCGACCGGGCCGTTGAGCGCGAGCACGTCGAGCCGCGCCTCGATCAGCGCGATGAAGGGGAGGAAATGCTCGCGGTTGAGCCCGTTCTTGTAGAGGTCGGACGGCGCGCGGTTGGAGGTGGTGACGATCGTCACCCCGGCCTCGATCAGCGCGGTGAACAGCCGCGACAGGATCATCGCATCGGGGCTGTTGGTGACCATCATCTCGTCGAACGCCAGCAGCCGCGCCTCCTCCGCCAGCGCGGCGGCGACCGGGGGGATGGGGTCGCCCGCTTCCTTGCGCCGCTCGATCGCGATGCGGCCGTGGACCTCCAGCATGAACTCGGCGAAATGGACGCGGCGCTTCCGCTCGATCGCCGCCTCGCCGAAGAACAGGTCCATCAGCATCGACTTGCCGCGGCCGACGCCGCCCCACAGGTAGATGCCGCGCGCCGGCACCGCGCGGCGGCGGAAGAAGCCGGTGGTGCGTGGGTTCGCCAGCTCCTGCGCCAGCGCGTCGAGCCGCTCGGCGGCGGCGCGCTGTTCGGGATCGGGGCGCAGCTCGCCCGCGGCGATCAGCTGGTCGTAGGCGTGGAGTACCGTCATCTCGTTCCCGTCATGCCGGCTGGTTGTCGTCGCCACGCTCGCGATGACGGCGCGTCCGCGGCTACCGCCCCGGCTTGCGGATCGTGCCGGAGAATTCGGCGACCGTGTCGCTGCCCTGCACCACCAGCCCGCGCAGGAACAGCAGGCGGCCGGTTTCGCGCAGCAGCTCCACCTGCGCCTCGACCGCCTCGCCGATGCGCCCGCCGCCGATGAAATGGGTGTTGAGGTCGAGCGTCACCGCCGCCCCCGCGCCGATCAGCCCGAAACTGCGCGCCGCAGCGAAGAGCGAGACGTCGATGAAGCCCAGCAGCGCGCCGCCGTGCATCCGGTCGGCGAGGTTGGAATGCTGCCGCTCGGGCGTCATCCGCACGAACGCGCGCCGGTCCCCCCGCGCGGACGATCATCTCGCCCAGGAAGGCGTTGTACCGCGTCGGATCCCTGAACCCCCAGCGCATCCAGCCGGGATGGTCGGGATGTTCCTCGTAGAGAAACTCGGGCCGGGGTTCGTCGTCGTATCGCTCCACGGGATCAGACGATCCGCTCGACTTCCATCTTCTTGATCTCGGCGATCGCCTTGGCCGGGGACAGCCCCTTGGGGCAGGCGTTGGCGCAGTTCATGATCGTGTGGCAGCGGTACAGGCGGAACGGATCCTCGAGCGCGTCGAGCCGCTCGCCGGTCATCTCATCGCGGCTGTCGGCCAGCCAGCGATAGGCCTGGAGCAGGATCGCCGGGCCCAGGAACTTGTCGCTGTTCCACCAGTAGCTGGGGCACGAGGTCGAGCAGCAGGCGCACAGGATGCACTCGTACAGGCCGTCGAGCTTCGCGCGCTCCTCGGGCGACTGGAGCCGTTCCTTGCCCGCGGGCGGCGGGGTGACGGTCTGCAGCCACGGCGTGATCGAGGCATATTGCGCGTAGAAGCGCGTGAAGTCGGGCACCAGGTCCTTGATGACGTCCATCGCGGGCAGGGGCGTGATCTTCACCTCGCCCTTCACGTCCTCGATCGCGGTGGTGCAGGCGAGGCCGTTCTTGCCGTCGATGTTCATCGAGCACGAGCCGCAGATGCCCTCGCGGCAGGAGCGGCGGAAGGTCAGGCCGGAGTCCTGCTCCGACTTGATCTTGATGAGCGCGTCCAGGACCATCGGGCCGCATTCGTCGAGGTTGACCTCGAACGTGTCGTAGCGCGGGTTTTCGCCCGAGTCGGGATCGTAGCGATAGATCTTGAAATTGCGCATCGCACCGCCGGGTTGCGGCGAGGGGATCGTGCGTCCGCCCTTGATCTTGCTGTTCTTCGGGAGCGTGAACTCGGCCATGCGCGCGTCTCGTCTAGTCGGTCGGCTACCGGCACGCACCACCGCGCGCCGGTCCCGGTCTGGGGCAGGCGGGTACAGGATCGCGGCGGCGGCCGCAAACCTGCGCCCTCTGGTCCGCCTAAGTAGCGTCTAAGCCGGGCGGCTCAAGAGGCTATCGCACGCTCCAGCGCGGCAATGTCGATGCGGCGCATCTCCATCATCGCCGCCATCGCCCTGGGGGCGTGGACGGGATCGTTGTTCAGCTCCAGCAGGCGTCGCGGCGTGATCTGCCACGACACGCCCCAGCGATCCTTGAGTCAGCCGCACGCGCTCTCGGTCCCGCCACCCTCGATGAAGGCGTCCCAGTAAAGATCGACCTCCGCCTGATCGTCGCACAGGACCATCAGCGACGCCGCCTCGCTCTGGCGGAAGGCGGCGCCGCCGTTGAGCAGCGCGAAGGCGCGTCCGGCCAGCGTGAACTCGACCGTCAGCACCGCGCCCGCAGGGGTGGAGGGATTGTCGAGCGGCGCCCGCATGATGCGCGTGATCGCGCTGCCGGGGACGAGCGCGGTGTAGAAGCGCGCCTGCTCCTCCGCGGTGCCGTCGCTCCACAGCCAGGTCGTGACCTTGTCCATTTCCGGTGCCCCCGATCAGCCGCGGCGTGGGCCGACGACGCCGAAGGCGGTGCCGTGCGGGTCGTGCGCGACCAGCGAATATTGCCCGCCGGGTATCTCGTCGGGCCCCTGCACGATGGCGCCGCCGCCCGCGCCGACGCGCGCCGCCGCGGCGTCGATGTCGTCGACCGCGAAGTAGAAGCACCAGCCCGGCGCGCCGCCCGGCGGGGTGTTCATCGCTGCGCCGATCGCGGTCGGGCCGGCGTGGACGAACTTGTAGTCGCCCAGCGCCCCCATCGGCATCGCGCCGGCCTGGTGCCAGCCGAGCAGCCCGGCGTAGAAGGCGACGGCACGATCCTGATCCGCGGCGGTCAGCTCGTTCCACACCGCGTGGCCGGGGGCGGGCGCATCGCCCGGCTGGAACGCCTGCGAGCGATCGGCGGCGGGGCCGTTCATGACGTAAAAGCGGTGCCCGTCGGGATCGATCAGCAGCGCGATCCGCCCCGTGCCGGGCAGGTCGACGGCGGGCATCGGCGCCTGCCCGCCGGCGGCGACCGCGGCCGCGATCGTGGCATCGACATCGTCCACCGCGGCATAGAAGCACCAGCCCGGCGCCATTCCCGCGAAAGGCGGCGGTGCCATCAGCCCGCCGATCCGCTCGCCGTCGGGCGCGACCCACTCGCGATAGTCGAACTGGTTCTCGCCCGGCGGCGGGGGCGGATCGTCGGGGGCGGTGGTCCAGCCCAGGACGTGGCCGTAGAAGGCCTCGGCCGCATCGGGATCGGGGCTGACCAGCTGGTACCAGACGGGGGTGCCGTGGGGGTTGGTCATCGTGCGTCTCCCGTGGTCAGGCGGTGCGGTCGAGCAGGACCGCGAATCCGCCGAAGATCATGCGCTGGCCGTTCCATGGCGGATCGCCCGCCGCGGTCATGCGCCCGTCGGCCATCAGGCGCGCCCAGGCGTCGTCCCGGACCGCTCGCGACGGCCATTCCACCCAGCCGAAACCGACCTCCTCCCGGTCCTCGATGGCGACCGCCCGCGCGAAATCGGTGACCTCCCCGGCCGGCACGTCGTCCGCGATCGCGTCGATGACGCGGAGCGCGCCGTGCTCGACGAAGAGCGGCGCGAGCGCCGCGGCATGATCGCGATAGGCGTCGCGCGCGCCACCGCGGACCGGCAGCACGACGCCATCGACGAATCCGGCCTTGCCGCCCCCGCCCCCGCCGACGACGTCGCTGACCGAGGCGAAGCCGCCGTAGATCATGCGACGCGCGTCGAACGGCATGTCCCGCCCCATGTCCGCGAAGCGCGGATCGCTGCGGATACGGTCGTTGGCCGCGTCGCGGGTGGCGCGATCGGGATATTCGAACCAGCTGAACAGCACCGCCTCGTCCGGCGTCGCCTGCACCGCGCGGTGCATGTCGGTGCGCACGCCGTGCGGCACGTCCTCGCCCCATGTCTCGACCAGGCGGGTGACGCCCAGCTCCAGGAGCAGGTCGGCGGCGCGATCCGCATGGGCGCGATAGGCGTCCCGCCGGGCGACGGGGACGGGGGTGAGGAACCCTTCGATATAGGTCATGCCGCCGCTCCGGCGGCGGCGTTCTGTTCGGCGATGACGTCCTGCGCGCCCGCCGCCATGAACATGGTCTCCCAGGTGTGGCCGTCGGGATCCTCGAACGCGCCGCCGTACATGAAGCCCTGATCCTCGACCGCGCGCACGACCCGCCCGCCCGATGCGGGCGCCGCCGCCATGATCGCATCGACGCCCGCGCGGTCGTCGAAGGAGAGGCAGTAGAGCGCGGCGCTGGCGGCGTGGGCGTCGGCGATCGGTTTGTTGGTGAAGGTGGCATAGAACGCATGGTCGAGCAGCATGACCTTGATCGCGTCGGACCATTCCATCGCGCTGGCCTGCGCGTTCGAGAAGGCGGGGTTCTGTGCGAAGCCCAGCGCCGTATAGAAGGCGGTGGCGCGCGCCACGTCGGCGACGGGCAGGTTGATGAAGATCATCTTGGTCACGGCATCGCTCTCCCTTGCGACTCGTCGTTTGCGGACGATGCGCCGATCGGTTAGTAAAAACAACCATGAAGTCAGAAAAGATAACCCCTGGCCCGGCGCGCTGGTACGACGATGCCTGCGGCACCGCGCTGGGCCTGGAGTTGCTGGGCGAGCGCTGGTCGATGTTGGTGGTGCGCGAGCTGATGTTCGGCGCGCGCCGCTTTTCGGAGCTGCGGAGCGGACTTCCCGGGGTCAGCGCCAACGTGCTGACGCAGCGGCTCGAGGGGCTGGCGCGCGCGGGCGTGCTGGTGCGGCACGGCGCGCCGTCGCCGCGCTACGAGCTGACGTGCTGGGGGTACGAGGCGGAGGAGACGATCCAGGCGCTGGGGCGCTGGGCGGCGCGGTCGCCGGCGCACGACCCGACGCTGCCCTTGTCCGCGGCGTCGATGATGCTGTCGCTGCGCACGATGATCGACCCCGCGCGCGCCGGGGGCATGGCGCTGACGATCGGCTTCCGCTTCCCGCGCGACTCCTTCGTCGCGGGCCTGTCGGCGGGCGAGCTGCCGATCGTGCGCGCGCCCGTGGCCGGCGACATGGTGTTCGAGGCGGTGCCCGAGGTTCTCGCGGGCGTCATCTACGGCAAGCGGCCGATCGCGGCGGCGGAGGCCGCGGGCGAGTTGGCGTTCCATGGCAACCGCGCCGCCGCCGAGGCGTTCATCGACCTCTTCCACCTGCCGGAGAAGGCACGGGCGCCGCACGCGCCGGGTTGACGCGGGCGCGATCCCTTCTCACTGGTTGGGCCTACTCCAGCGAACGGCTTATCCGATGACCGATATCCCGAACACTCAGCCCGACAGCCGGGACACCACGATCCTGGACGCCCCCGACAAGATGGTCAGCGTGCGCGAGCTGTTCGGGATCGACAGCGACATGGAATGCCCGGCCTTTTCCGAGGCGGACGAGCGCGTCCCCGACCTGGACCCCGCCTATGTGTTCGATCCCGACACCACGATGGCGGTCGTCGCGGGCTTCGCGCACAACCGGCGCGTGATGGTGCAGGGCTATCACGGCACCGGCAAGTCGAGCCATATCGAGCAGGTGGCGGCGCGGCTGAAATGGCCGTGCATCCGCATCAACCTGGACGCGCACATCAGCCGTATCGACCTGGTCGGGCGCGACGCGATCGTGCTGAAGGACGGCCAGCAGGTGACCGAATTCCGCGAAGGCCTGCTGCCGTGGGCGCTGCAGACCCCGACCGCGCTGGTCTTCGACGAATATGACGCCGGTCGCCCCGACGTGATGTTCGTGATCCAGCGCGTGCTGGAGACCGAGGGCAAGCTGACGCTGCTCGACCAGAACCGCGTCATCCGCCCGAATCCGTGGTTCCGCCTGTTCGCGACCGCCAACACGATCGGGCTGGGCGACACCAGCGGGCTGTACCACGGCACGCAGCAGATCAACCAGGGGCAGATGGACCGCTGGAATGTGGTCGTCACGCTCAACTACCTGCCCGCGGTCACCGAGGCGCAGATCGTGCTCGCCAAGTCGGGCGAATATGACAGGCCCGAGGGCAAGAAGGTGGTGGAGAACATGGTCCGCGTCGCCGACCTGACGCGGCGCGGCTTCGTCAACGGCGACATCTCGACCGTGATGAGCCCGCGCACCGTCATCACCTGGGCGCAGAATGCGATGATCTTCGGCGACGTGGGCTTCGCGTTCCGGCTGTCGTTCCTCAACAAGTGCGACGAGGCGGAGCGCTCGCTGGTGGCGGAATATTACCAGCGCGTGTTCGGCAAGGACCTGCCGGAGAGCGTCGTGGGGAAGGCCGGATGACGCGCGCCGAAGCTTTGCGACGCTTGCGGACCCACCGCGCGGACCTGCGCGCGATGGGGATCGAACATGTCGCAATCTTCGGCTCGACCGCGCGCGAGGAAGCGGACGCTCGGTCCGACCTCGATCTGGCGGTGACGTTGCGCACCGACATGCGGCTCGGCTGGGACTTCTTCACGCTGGACGACCGCGTCAGCGCGCTGTTGGGCGTTCCGGTGGACATCGTGACCGAACCCGCCGACCGGCCGCGGCTTCAGGCGGAGATCGACCGTGACCGCATCGACGCTTTCTGAGCGTGCGAAGTCCCGGCTGCGCGACATGATCGAGGATGCCGATCGGGTGGCGACGTTCATCGATGGAATGTCGGTTCATACGTTCGCCGCCGACGAGCGCACGATCTTCGCGGTCGAACGATTGCTTCAGCGCATCACCGAGGCGGTGATCCAGATCCCGGCGGACGAGGCCGTTCGGCTGGGGCCGGATGTGCCGGTGGCGAAGATGCGGGCCTTCGGCAACCGCCTGCGCCACGAATATCGCAACATTGCGCGGGACATCATCTTCGATCTCGCGCGTATCGAGGTGCCGCTTATCCGTGCGGCGGCCGAGCTTGCCTTGGAAATGGACGGTTGATGGCCAACGACACCCCCCCTCGACCGCTTCAAGAACGTCCTCGGCGGGGCGGCGCGTGCGCTGTCGGACGAGGCGGAACTGGAGCTGGCCTTTACCGCCGACGCCCCGGCGCAGTCGGGCAAGCATCTGAAGGTGCCGATGCCCGCGCGCACGCTGCCCGCGGATCAGGTGGCGGAGGCGCGCGGGTTCGCCGACAGCTTCGCGCTCAGGCTGCGGCATCACGATACCGCGCTCCACACGCGCGCCGCGCCGGCGGAGGCGGTGGCGCGCGCGGTGTTCGATGCGGTGGAGACGGCGCGGATCGAGGCGCTGGGGAGCCGCGGCTACCAGGGGATCAGCGACAATCTGGCGAGCGCGATGGACGTGCGGCTGCGCGCCGACCCGATCACGCGCGCGCGCAACCGTGCCGAGGTGCCGCTGTCGACCGCGCTCCAGCTGCTGGTGCGCGAGGCGCTGACCGGGCAGCCCGCGCCGGTGGCGGCGGAGCCCGGCCTTGCGCTCGTGCGCGAATGGATCGGCGAGAAGACCGACCTCTCCGCCCTCGCGCTCGCGCTCGACGACCAGCGCGCGTTCCAGGGACTGACGCGCAAGTTGCTGGAGGATCTGGAGCTCGTCGAGGGCGAGGCGGAGCCGCAGGAAAGCGACGAGGGCGGCGAGGAGGAGGCCGGCGACGAGAGCGGCGATACCGACGAATCGGACGAGGGCGATGCGCAGGGCGCCGAGGGCGAGCAGCAGGTCGAGCAGCGCGGCCAGCAGCGCGACGAGGAGCAGGCCGAGGGCGAGAGCGAGCAGCAGGAGGGGGACGACCTCCACGATGCCGAGGGCGAGCCGGGCGACGACGGCGAGGAGGGGATGCAGCCGGTCCGCCCCAACCGTCCCCCCGCCGACATGTCGCAGGCGTTCGACTATCGCACCTGGACGACCGACTTCGACGAAGTGGTCGCCGCGACCGAGCTGTGCGACGCGGAGGAGCTGGCGCGGCTGCGCGGCTATCTCGACCAGCAGCTGGTGCACCTGCAATCCGCGGTCTCGAAGCTCGCCAACCGGCTCCAGCGGCGGTTGATGGCGCAGCAGTCGCGTTCGTGGGACTTCGACCAGGACGAGGGATTGCTCGACGCGGCGCGGCTGGCGCGCGTGGTCGTCAACCCGATGCAGTCGCTGAGCTACAAGATCGAGCGCGATACCGAATTCCGCGATACGGTTGTCACGCTGCTGATCGACAATTCGGGATCGATGCGCGGGCGCCCGATCTCGATCGCGGCGATCAGCGCGGACATATTGGCGCGCACGCTGGAGCGGTGCGGGGTCAAGACCGAGATCCTGGGCTTCACGACGCGCGCGTGGAAGGGCGGGCAGAGCCGCGAGACGTGGCTCGCCGCCGGGCGCCCGCCGCAGCCCGGGCGGCTCAACGACGTCCGCCACATCGTCTACAAGATGGCGGACGAGCCGTGGCGGCGCGCGCGCAACTCGCTGGGCCTGATGATGCGCGAGGGGCTGCTGAAGGAGAATATCGACGGCGAGGCGCTGATGTGGGCGCATGCCCGGATGATGGCGCGGCCCGAGGAGCGGCGCATCCTGATGGTCATCTCCGACGGCGCGCCGGTCGACGATTCGACGCTCAGCGTGAACTCCGGCTCGTATCTGGAGCGGCATCTGCGGCAGGTGATCGCGTGGATCGAGAAGAAGTCGCCGGTCGAGCTGGTGGCGATCGGGATCGGCCACGACGTGACGCGCTATTACAGCCGTGCGGTGACGATCATGGATGCCGAGCAGCTGGGCGGCACGATCATCGAGCAGCTGGCCGCGCTGTTCGACACCAAGTGACGTGACCATCGCCGCGCCCCCCGGCGGCTTCGCGGGGCCGGTGAAACGGTCGATCACGATCGCGGGGCACGCAACCTCGATCAGTCTCGAGCCGGTGTTCTGGGCCGCGCTGGAGGCGGCGGCCGTCGCGCGCGGACTACCGCTGTCCGCTTTGGTGGCACAGGTCGACGCGCTGCGGATCGATCGTCCGGACCCGCCCAATCTGGCGAGCGCGCTGCGCAGCTGGCTGTTCGTCGCCCCACGCGATTGTAATAAATAACCGGCGCGGGCGTATGCTGCGCCGACGAGTTATAAACCGTTCGGGGTTATGATCGCCGGATGCAGACGACGGTCATCCCCGGCTTTCCTCGATCGACCACGGATGCGCCCGCGTTATGCGGAGGCGCAATTGTCGCACCTTCGCCGCCAGATCCCGCCGCTCTACGCGCTGCTGGCGGTCAATGCCGCCGCGCTCGCCTTCACCCATCGCCATCTGGCGCCCGCGCTGCTGACGCTTCAGGTGCCGGCGGTGCTGATCGCTGCCTGTCTGGCCCGCATGCTGGTGTGGGCGCTCCCCACGAAGCGTCCGGTCGCCGGGCCGGTCGACGCGGTCGCGCGATTGCGCCG
>JAQIJC010000006.1 GCA_036946405.1 Sphingomonas phyllosphaerae
CAGCGCCCTGGCCGCGGCATCGTCGATCCCCGTCACGCGTCCGCGCGCGACCGGCGCGCCGACGATCGCGGCGTAGAGCGTGCCCCGGGGGGCGTGTTCGTAGGCGTAGGTGGCGGCGCCGGTGACCTTCAACGGGCCCTCGACGCGCGCGATCGGCGCGCCCAGCACGCCCTGCGTCGCGCGGGCGAGCGCGCCGGGCCGCTCCGCGGTGTCGATCGCCTGTTCGGTCATCGTATATTCCTGAATATCGCCGTCATTGCGAGCGCAGCGAAGCAATCCGGTGTTCCGCGCCTGGCCCCGGACCGCTTCGCTGCGCTCGCAATGATGAAAGGAGGCGGCATCGCGGCATTTTGCACCGCGGGGGTCAGTCCGGCAATCCTTCCAGTAGCTTGTCGCACGTGATCGGGAAGTCGCGCACGCGCACGCCGGTGGCGTTGTAGACCGCGTTGGCGATCGCGGCGCCCGCGCCGGAGATGCCCAGCTCGCCGATCCCCTTGGCGTGGATCGGGTTGGCGTGGATGTCGCGCTCCTCCAGGAAATGGACGTCCAGCTGCGGCACGTCGGCGTTCACCGGCACGTGATATTCGGCGAGGTCGCGGTTCACGACCTTGCCGTTGCGGGGTATCGTGGACAAGCTCCTCCGACAGCGCGCCGCCGATGCCGAAGGTCATGCCCCCCAGGCATTGCGAGCGTGCGGTCTTCGCGTTCAGGATGCGGCCCGCGGTGAACACCCCCAGCATCCGCTCGACGCGGATCTCGCCGGTGACGGCATTGACCTTCACCTCCGCGAAATGCGCGCCGTAGCTGGCCTGGTTGAACAGCTTCTCCTGCTTGCCCGGCGCGATCTCGCCGGTGACGGTGATGCCGTCGCCGACCAGGTCGGTCACGTCGACCGCGCGGTTCGCCGCAATGGCGCGCGCGTCCTTCAGCGTCAGCTCGTCCGGCGACACGTCCATCGCCTTGGCCAGCTTCTCGCGGATGCCCTCGCACGCGAGGTAGACCGACGAGCCCGACGACCCCGCGCCCCACGACCCGCCCGATCCCGCCGCGGGCGGCGCGGCGCCGTCGCCCAGGTGGACGATGACGCGGTCGAGCGGCAGCCCCAGCGTCTCCGCCGCGATCTGCGCCAGGATGGTGTAGGTGCCGGTGCCGATGTCGGTCATGTCGGTCGACACGATCGCGCGCCCGTCCGGGGTCAGCTCGACCGAGGCGGACGACTTCTGGAGCATGTTGGAGCGCACCGCGGCGGCCATGCCCACGCCGTGCCACCATTCGCCGCGGCGATCCTGCGCCGGTTGCGGCTTGCGGTCTGACCAGCCGAACAGTTCGGCGCCCTTGTCCATGCACGCGACCAGCGAGCGCGAGGAGAAGGGGATTTCCTTCTCCGGGTCCTGCCCCGGCTCGTTGCGGCGGCGCAGCTCGATCGGATCGATGCCGAGACGCTCGGCGAGTTCGTCCATCGCCGATTCGAGCGCCAGCATCCCCACCGCCTCGCCCGGCGCGCGCATCGATCCCGCCAGCAGCCAGTTGAGCCGCACGATCTTGTGATCGATCAGCCGGTTCTCGCCCGCATAGGCGAAATGCGTGCCCATGCCGGCGGGTTCGAAGAAATCCTCGCCGGGCAGGTTGCTGGTCAGCGTCTCATGCGCGATCGCGGTCAGCTTCCCGTCGGCCGTGGCGCCCAGCCGGATGCGCTGCTCGGTATTGGAGCGGCGCACGGTGGCGTCGAACACCTGCTGGCGCGCCATCGCGACCTTGACCGGGCGGCCGAGCTTCTTCGCGGCGATCGCGGCGGCGACGCTCTCGGGCGCGATGCCCAGCTTGGAGCCGAACCCGCCGCCGACATAGCGCGCAATGATCCGCACCTTGTCCTCGCCCACGCCCAGCGCCTTGGCGAGCTGCATCTGGTCGGAGGCCACCATCTGATACGCGCCGTGGAGCACGAGCGTGCCGTCCTCCTTCCACTCCGCGATCGAGGCATGGGGCTCCATCGCGGCCGAATTCTGGCTGGGGGTCGTATAGGTCGCGTCGATCGCGACCGCGGCCTGCGCCATCGCCATGTCCACGTCGCCCTGTTCGGTGCGCGGCGGGATCTGGTCGGGGGGCGGGGTCTCCGCCTCGGTGCGGTGCGCCTCGAAGACGAACGCGCCCTTCGCCGGCTCGTGCGTGACGACGACCAGCTGTGCCGCCTCGCGCGCCGCCTCGAACGTCTCGGCGACGACGATCGCGACGATCTCGCCAAAATAGTCGACCTTCTCGACCCCTTGCGTCGGGGCCGTCGTCTCGCCGCCCTGTTGCGGGTTGCGGATGAAGGTCGGATAGTCGGTCACGATGTCGATGACGCCGGGAACCGACCGGGCGACGTCGGTCACCACGTCGGTGATCCTGCCCGAGCCGAAGGTCGCGCGGACCAGCACGCCATAGGCCAGATTCTCGGCCGGATATTCGGCGGCATAGGTGGCGCGACCGGACACTTTCAGCGGCCCCTCTACGCGGTCGACCGGGCGGCCGATGATCCCTTGCGCATCGCGGTCGAGCAGGCTGTCGGGATGCGGTGCATCCATCGTCAGGCTGCGCGTGTCGTCGCGGCCCAGCAGCTTGGAAATGAGGTTCATCGCGTCAGCTCCCGCAGGGTGGCGATCAGGGTGCGGCGTACCAGCGGGATCTTGAAGTCGTTCGAGCCGAAGCCGCGTGCATCCTTGACCAGCGCATCGGCGGCGGCGGCGAAGACGTCATCGGACGGCGCCTGTCCGACCAGCGCCGCCTCCACCGCTTCGTCGCGCCACGGCATGGGCGCCAGCCCGCCGAAGGCGAGCGCGGCGGCGGCGATGCGACCGTCCTCCACCGCGACGACGCCCGCGATCGAAACGAGCGCGAAGGCGTAGGAGGCGCGGTCGCGCACCTTGCGATAGACCTGCCGGCCGGCGGGCGGGGCGGGCAACTCGACATGGGTGATGAGCTCGCCGCGCTGAAGCACGTTCTCCACCTGCGGCGTGTCACCGGGCAGGCGGTAGAAGTCGGCGATGGGGATGCGCCGCTTGTCGCCGCCCGGCGCCTGCGTCACGATCACCGCATCGAGCGCGCGCATCGCCACCGGCATGTCGCCGGGGTGCGTCGCGATACACTGGTCGCTGGTGCCCAGGACCGCGTGGATGCGGTTGAACCCGCCGATCGCCTCGCAGCCCGATCCCGGCGCGCGCTTGTTGCAGCCCGCGGCGGTGTCGTAGAAATAATAGCAGCGCGTCCGCTGGAGCAGGTTGCCCCCGGTCGTCGCCTTGTTGCGCAGCTGCCCCGAAGCGCCCGCCAGCAAGGCGCGGCTCAGCACCTCGTACTTCGCGATGACGCGGGGATCGGCGGCGAGGTCGCTGTTGGGCACCAGCGCGCCGATCGTCAGCCCGCCGTCGTCGCGCTCCTCGATCCGGTCGAGGTCGAGGCGGCTGATGTCGACCAGCTTGTCGGGCGTCTCCACCTGCAGCTTCATCAGGTCGAGCAGGTTCGTGCCCCCGGCGATGAACCGCCCGCCGGCCTGCACCGCCTCCTCCACGCTCGCGGCGCGGGCATAGTCGAAGGTCTTCATGCGTCCACCTTCGCGCCGGCGACGTCGCGGCCCGCTACCTCGCGGATGGCGTCGACGATATTGGGGTAAGCGGCGCAGCGGCAGATGTTGCCGCTCATCCGCTCGCTGATCTCCGCATCGTCGAGCGATACGTTGGTCAGGTCGGCGCTGGCGTGGCTGGGCCAGCCCTTCGCCACCTCGTCCAGCATGCCGACCGCGGAGCAGATCTGCCCCGGGGTGCAATAGCCGCACTGATAGCCGTCGTGGCGGACGAACGCGTCCTGCATCGGATGGAGGTCGCCGACCTCGCCCAGCCCCTCGATCGTCACGATCTCGTCATCCTGATGCATCACGGCGAGCGTGAGGCACGCGTTGATGCGGCGGCCGTTCACCAGCATGGTGCACGCCCCGCACTGACCGTGGTCGCACCCCTTCTTGCTGCCGGTCAGCCCCAGGTGTTCGCGGGCCAGATCGAGCAGCGAGGTGCGGATGTCGACCTCCGCCTCGTAGGATTTTCCGTTGATGGTGAAGTGCATGGACCAGCCTTTCGGTATTCCCGGTGAAACTAAGCAGGGCGGGTTCAGGTCCGTGCGAACCATTCTCATCGCCTTGGGCGCGGTGCTGGCATCGGCGTGCACGACCGGGCAGAAGGTGGCCATGACCCCCCCGCCTTCCGCCACACCCTCCCCCCTCGTCATCGCGCATCGCGGCGCCAGCGGCGAGCGCCCCGAACACAGCATCGCCAGCTACGCGCTCGCGATCCGGGAGGGCGCCGACGTGATCGAGCCCGATCTGGTGCCGACGAAGGACGACGTGCTGGTCGCCCGGCACGAGAACGAGATTTCGGAGACGACCGACGTCGCGCAGCACCCGGAGTTCGCCGCGCGCCGCACGACGAAGACGATCGACGGCCAGACGCTGACCGGCTGGTTCACGGAGGATTTCACGCTCGCCGAGCTGAAGACGCTGCGCGTGAAGGAACGTCTGCCGCAGCTGCGCCCCGGCAACACCGCCTATGACGGGCAGGAGACGATCCCGACCTTCGCGGAGGTGATCGCGCTGGCGAAGGCGAACGGCGTCGGCATCTACCCCGAAACCAAGCATCCGACCTATTTCGCATCGATCGGCCATCCGACCGATGCGCTGGTGGTGAAGGCGCTGCGCGAGGCGGGGTGGGACAGCGCCGAGGCGCCGGTGTTCCTGCAATCGTTCGAGGTCGCCAATCTCAAGCGGCTGGCGGGGATGACGAAGGTGCGGCTGATCCAGCTGGTGGACGGCGAGGGCGCGCCCGCTGACGGGGCCGCGCCCAGCTATGCCGCGATGACCACGCCCGACGGGCTGCGGGACGTGGCGCGCTACGCCTATGGCATCGGGCCGAACAAGGCGATGCTGTGGGACGGCGCGACCCCCGGCACGCTGGTGGCGGATGCGCACGCCGCGGGGCTGAAGGTGCATCCCTGGACCTATCGCGCGGAGAATTATTTCCTGCCCGAGCGCTTCCGCCGCGGCGCCGATCCGCGCGCACGGGGCGACGTGGTGGCGGAGATCCGCGCCGCGCTGGCGCAGGGGATCGACGGGTTCTTTACCGATTTTCCTGCTATGGGCGTCGTCGCCACGGGGCGGGGAGTGAAGTGACATGCGTCTATGGGGAGGGCTGGCCGCGGCCGGTCTGATGCTGGCGACCGGGGGATGCGTCAGCACGGTGGCGAACGTCGTCACCGCGCCGGTGAAGCTGGCGGGCAAGGCGGTCGGCGGGACGGTCGACATGATGACCACCAGCGAGAAGGAACGCGACGAAAAGTATTTGCGGCGGATGCGCAAGGAGGACGAGCGCGAGCAGAAGCGGTTGCGCGAATGCCGCAAGCATCCGGAGCGGTGCGAGGGGTGAGATTTCGCGCCCGAACCGATCGGCGCGGTCGCCTGACTGTCCACCCCGGCGCAGGCGGGACCTTTGCAAAAGTCTCCACCGTGCTCCTGCGCAGGCAGGAGCACGGCCGGTAAGCGGCGCTGTTGCAGCCATTTTGCAAAGGCCCGGCCTTCGCGGCGCCTTTGCAAAAGGCTACCCCGTGCTCCTGCGAAGGCAGGAGCCCAGAGTTGCAGGTCCCATAAGGCGTTGTTCTGCTGGGCCTTGGGCTCCTGCCTGCGCAGGAGCACGGCCGGTACGTGGCGCTGTTGCATCCCTTTTGCAAACGTCCCGCCTTCGCCGGGATGGTCGGCAAGGCGGTGTTGCCGGATGTCAGCCCACCACCCGCTCCTGCAGCCACAGGAGCGAGGGATAGGCGCACAGCCAGATCCAGAAGAAGCGGTTGAGCCCGAACAGGCACGCATTGGCGAGATGGAACAGCGCCGCGACGACCAGCGCGACGATCAGGGCCGGGCGCGACAGGATCGCGAGCGGGAAGGCCAGCTCGAACAGCATCACCGCCCAGCCCGCCGCCCGCAGCAGCCGCGGCCGGTCGGCGAGGCGGCGAATGTTGTCGCCCGCGGGATAGGCCGAGAAGCGGAAGACGTCGCGCAGCGCGCCGCCGTCGCGCCACGCGGGGTTCACGATCTTCACCGCACCCGCGACCGCGTAGCTGAGCAGCAACTGCATCGCGAGATAGCCGAACGCCGCCTCGCGCCAGCGCGGCTCCGGCAGCAGCACGGCGGCGGTCAGGCACAGCAGGATCAACAGGCTCATCCGGTCCGCCCCGCCGTTATAGGGGCCGTTGAAGAAGGGCAGGGTGAACAGGTGGTTGGCGACCAGCGCCAGCAGCAAGGCGGGCGGCGGTGCGCCGAGCGCGGCGGCGGCGAGCAGCAGCAGCGACAGGATCAGGCGCGGCGCGAAGAGCGCGCGTTCGGTGCCGCGCGCGGCGGGCCGCAGGTGCTCGGCGCTCTGCTGGACGAACGCCGCCGCCATCATCGCCGCGGTCAGCCGGATCGCGTGGTCGAGCGTCATGGTGCGATCAGGTCGGAAACGCGGACGGCGCCGCTTTCATATGCGACGCGCTCGCTGTCGCGCGTGACGAGGCGGATACGGATGCGCAGCCAGTCGCCGGGCGCGGCATCCAGACCGCGCGCGATACGCCGGATCATCTCGCGCTCGCTATGCGCCACCGTCCGCGGGTCGTCGCCGGTCAGCAGCCGCTCGGCCAGGCTGACGCGGTAGAGGCCGTCGTTCCACGCCGGGTTCCAGAACAGCCGGCGGATCATCCGGGCGGGCGAGAGGTGGCGCACGCGGGGGTCGTCCGTATGCCACCGCACGACCGGCGTGTCGGGGCCGGCCACGACCGCATGGTCGATCCGCGGGCTGTCGCCGACCGCATCGAAGAACCGCCATGACGGGACGATCGCGGGGAGCAGCAGGCGCAGGCCGGCGAGCGGGTTCGGCAACATGCCCCGCTGTCTGGTCGATCCGGCGCGGCGTGGCAAATCCGCGGTGGCGGGCGTCGCGGCTCAGGCCTGCGCGGCGCCGAAGTCCGAACGCTGGCGGCGCGGCTGCCCTTCGCCCCGGCGGTTGAGCGCCTGGCTGATGCGGTCGAGCAACTCGGAGCGGCGGTACGGCTTGCTGAGCACGTCGGTGGTGCGCGCGCGCGGGCCGTTGATGACCAGCTCCTCGTTATAGCCGGTCGTCATCAGCACCGATACCGCCGGGTCGCGCTCGGTCACCGCATCCGCCAGCATCAGCCCGTTCATCCCGCCCGGCATGACGAGGTCGGTGAACAGCAGGTCGATGCGGTCGTGCGCGTGCGTCGCCTCGAAGAAACGCAGCCCCTCGTCGCCGCTGATCGCGGTGGAGACGCGGTAGCCCGCACTCTCCAGGATCTCGCGCGCGATCGCCAGCACCTCGTCATTGTCCTCGACCACCAGCACGTGCGGCTGCCCGCCGTCGCCGGGCATTGCCTGCGCCGGGACGTGATGGCGCGGCGCATTGGCCTTGTCCGCGACCGGCATGACCGGGAACAGCATGCGGATGCGCGTCCCCTTGCCCGGCTCGCTCTCGATCTCCAGCTTGCCGCCCGACTGGCGGACGAAGCCGCTCGCCATCGCCAGGCCCAGTCCGGTGCCCTTGCCCACGCCCTTCGTGGTGAAGAACGGCTCCGACGCGCGCTCCAGCACGTCGGGGCTCATGCCGTGCCCCTCGTCCTCGACCTGGAGCGCGACATAATCGCCCGGCTCCAGATCGACGGTATCGTCGGTCTCCAGCCGGCGCGGCAGCGTGGAGATGGTGACGAGCCCGCCGTCGGGCATCGCGTCGCGCGCGTTGTTGACGATGTTGAGCAGCGCCATTTCCAGCTGGTCGGGATCGACCACGACATGCGGCAGGCGGCGGCGCAGGCTGAGGTGGATGTCGACCTGCTTGTTGACCGAGCTTTCGATCAGGTCGGAGAATTCGCTGACCAGCCGCGACAGGTCGAGCGGGCGCGGCTCCAGCCGGGTCTTGCGCGCGAAGGCGAGCAGCTGCCGCGTCAGCTTCGCCCCGCGCTCCGCGGCGGATTGCGCGGCGCTGACGTAGCGCTTCACGCGCTCGGGATCGTTGGTGGCGGCGACCAGTTCCAGATTGCCGTTCACGACCTGGAGCAGGTTGTTGAAATCGTGCGCGAGCCCGGCGGTCAGCTGACCGATCGACTCCATCTTCTGCGCCTGGCGGTAGCTCTGCTCGGTATTGCGGCGGCGCGTGACGTCGAGCTGGCTCGCGAAGAAATAGCGCAGCGCGCCTCCCTTGTCGTAGACCGGGCCGATGAACACCGCATTCCAGAACGGCGAGCCGTCGCGGCGGTAGTTGAGCAGTTCCAGCGCGATCGCGGAGCGCTTCTCGATCGCCTCGCGCAGTTCGGCGACCGCGCTGCGGTCGGTCTGCGCGCCCTGAAGGAAGCGGCAGTTGCGCCCCAGCACTTCGTCTTCCTCATACCCGGTCAGGTCGAAGAACGCCTTGTTGGCGAAGACGATCGGATTGTCGTCCAGATTGGGATCGGTCAGGATCATCGGCATCCGCGTCATCTCGATCGCGGCGAAGAAGACCCCGCCGCGGTCGTTCAGATCGGCATCGGTGATCGTGCTCTCGCGCCAATGGTGCAGCCCGGGGCGCTCGATCGGCTCGCTGGCACCGACGTCCATCGCGCCGCCGGCGGGACGTCCCGCGGCCAGGCCCGTCGGGTCCACGTCGCTGTGCGAGTCCGGGCCGCTGGCGGCAGAATCGTCGATCATGCGCCGCAGCGTTGGCGTCGCTTTGGCGACAACGCAAGCCCGCGCTGCGTCTGCCGCCGTGCATAATGCGAACTAAGTCGCTTGCCCGGGCGCGGGCGATGGGCGCAGCCTGCGTTCCCGGAGCTTCGTCGACAGGCGGATTCCAGCGCCTGCGACACTCCGGATGATGGAGGGATGTCACATGGCCTATGCCGATCAGGTTCCCGGTGCACGGCGGTTCACGACCATCGCGGGCGTCGCGCTGATCCACGGTATCATCGGTTATGCGTTCGTCACGGGGATGGTGGTGGACGTGGTGCGCGGGGTGACGCGCACGCTCACGACGACGAACGTGCCCTTGCCGGTCGAGCCGCCACCGCCGCAGCCGAAGGAACCGCCCAGGGTTCAGCAGCCGGTGCGGCAGACCGCGGCCAGTACCGCGACGCCGATCGTGAACCTGCCCCGCGCGATCGAGCCGATCTATATCGAGCCGCTGCCGCTGGCCCGCCCCGATCCGCTGCCGATCGCCACCGGCACGCCGCAACCCCAGCCCTCGGTCACGCCCGCCAGCCGGGCGAGCGGGGTGCGGGTGCGGGGTGAGCGCGCGTCGTGGATCACCAACGACGATTATCCGCCGTCGGCGATCCGCGCCGAGGAACAGGGAACGGTCGCGATCACCGTCGCGGTCGATGCCGACGGGCGGGTCTCGACGTGCAGCGTGACGCAGTCGAGCGGGTCCGCCGCGCTCGATCAGGCGACGTGCCGGCTCTATGCGAAGCGCGCCCGGTTCGAGGCGGCGCGCGACGACGGCGGCGCGCGCGTGGCATCGACCTACAGCGATCGCGTGCGGTGGCAGCTGCCGCGATGAGGTAGGGGGGTTCTCCTACTGGCCTTCGTCATTCCCGCCTCCGCGAAACCTCTGCGAACGTCGTGGATCGCTCGATAATGCCGCCGTTCCCCGGCGGAGGCGGGACCTTTGCAAAAGGCTCCCCCGTGCTCCTGCGCAGGCAGGAGCCCGGGGTTGCGGGTTCCATAAGGCGTTGATGTGCTGGGCCCTGGGCTCCGGCGTGCGCAGGAGCACGGCGTGGGCTGGGTGCTGTTGCGCCCGTTTGGCAAAGGTCCCGCCTTCGCCGGGGAACAGGAAACTGAGTTTCGCAGAGGTCTTGCCCCCGCGGGGATGACGGTCGGGAGCCGATGCGCCTAGGCGCCCGGCCGGGCGCGGCGCATCATCCCCTGCGCGCTCGCCATGTGATGCGCGTGGCAGATCGCGACCGCCAGCGCGTCGGCGGCGTCGGGCCCGGCGAGCTTCGCGCCCGGCAGCAGCACCGCCATCATCGCCTGGATCTGCCGCTTCTCCGCGCCGCCGGTGCCGACCACCGCCTTCTTGACGGTGGAGGGGTGATATTCCCCGATCGCCAGCCCCGATCCCCCTGCCGCCAGCAGCACGACCCCGCGCGCCTGCCCCAGTTTCAGCGTCGATTGCGCGTTGGTATTGCCCAGCACCTCCTCCACCGCCGCGCTGTCGGGCCGCTCGGCGCGAATGACGTCGATCAGCGCGGCATAGAGGTTGGTCAGCCGGCGCGGCAGCGGCGCGGACGGATCGGTGCGGATCTGTCCGTTGCCGATATGGCTGAGGCGGTTCCCCTCCGCGCGGATCACGCCCCAGCCGGTGGTGCCGAGGCCGGGGTCGAGGCCGAGGATAATCATGGGAAGGGCGAAACCATCAAAGCCCCTCTCCTTCAGGAGTTGCAGGTCGGTCATGCCCCCGGCATGACCGACCTGCAACTCCTGAAGGAGAGGGGCTTTCACGCAGGCTCACCCCAGCTTCGCCATCACCTCGTCGGACACCTCGTAATTGCCCCATACGGTCTGGACGTCGTCGTCGTCGTCCAGCGCGTCGATCAGTTTGAAGAGCGTCGCGGCGTCGCCCTCGCCGACCTCGACCATCGTCTGCGGACGCCAGGCGAGCTTCGCGCCCTCCGCCTCGCCCAGCACCGGCTCCAGCGCCTTGGCGACTTCGTGGAGGGCGGCCTGCTCGGTCCAGATCTCATGGCCTTCCTCGGACGAGGTGACGTCCTCCGCGCCCGCCTCCAGCGCCGCCTCGAACACCTTCTCCGCGTCGCCCGCGCTCGCCGGATAGGTGATGAGCCCGACGCGGTCGAAGCCGTGGCTGACCGATCCGCTCGCGCCCAGGTTGCCGCCGTTCTTGCTCACTGCGGTGCGCACGTTGGTGGCGGTGCGGTTGCGGTTGTCGGACAGCGCCTCGATGATGAGCGACACGCCGCCGGGGCCGAACCCCTCGTAGCGGATTTCCTCGTAATTCTCGGTGTCGCCCTTCGACGCCTTGTCGATCGCGCGCTGGATATTGTCCTTGGGCATCGACTGCGCCTTGGCGGCGTTCACCGCGGCGCGCAGGCGCGGGTTCATGTCCGGATCGGGCATCCCCATCTTCGCCGCGACGGTGATCTCGCGGCTGAGCTTGGAGAACATGCCGGAGCGCTTCTTGTCCTGCGCGCCCTTGCGGTGCATGATGTTCTTGAACTTGGAATGGCCTGCCATGATCGCCTCTGACGGATAATCCCGTGCCTTTAGGACGCCGGACCCGTGTTCGCCAAGCGATCGATTTTCGCCTCCAGCGTCGCCAGCCGTTCCGCCACCAGCGCGTCCAGCTTCTCGTGCAGCCGCAGGATCTCCAGCTCGGCGCGCAGGTTCGTCTCGTAATCCAGGCTCGCGGCGAGTCGGTCCTTCGCCGCCTGGCGGTTCTGGCTCATCATGATGACGGGCGCCTGGATCGCGGCCAGCGTCGACAGCATCAGGTTGAGGAAGATGTAGGGATAGGGATCGAACTGCCAGCCGAAGCGCGCCAGCACGTCGGTGTTGAGCAGCATCCACCCGACCAGCACCACGCTGAAGCCGATGATGAAGCCCCACGAGCCGCCGA
The DNA here is from genome assembly GCA_036946405.1 of Sphingomonas phyllosphaerae. NCBI lineage: Bacteria > Pseudomonadati > Pseudomonadota > Alphaproteobacteria > Sphingomonadales > Sphingomonadaceae > Sphingomonas > Sphingomonas phyllosphaerae. The sequence goes on from JAQIJC010000006.1 coordinate 11,664, forward strand.
TCGCCGCCACCTTGTCGGCCAGCCGATCCCCGACGCTGGCGCGCAGGTCGGCCTCGTCCGCGGCGTCGCGCGCCACCAGCGTGCCCGCGTCCATACTGTCGAGGACGCGGCGTTCCTCCGCATCCAACGCGTGCGGGGATTTGCGCAGCAGGCGCAGCGCGAGGTCGGCGATCGGCGGGCGATGAGCCATGTCGGTTCCGTTCCGAAAGGTGCGGATGCGCCCTAGACCCGCGCACGGCGATCGCCAAGCGCGCGCAAACCGCTTGCCCCGACCCGCGGTCATGCGCCAAACGCGCAGCGATCATGACCGTTAGCGTGGACATGGGCACCGACACGTCGGGCGCGCCCGTGACGATGGACCTCGAGGAACTGCTCGCCACCCGGCTGCTCGTCCAGGGCAATTCTGGGTCGGGAAAGTCGCATCTGCTGCGCCGGCTGCTGGAGCGGTCCGCCGGGCAGGTGCAGCAGGTGGTGATCGACCCCGAGGGCGATTTCGTGACGTTGTCCGACCGCTACGGCCATGTCGTGATCGAGGGCGCGGACTATGCCGAGCGCGAGGTGGCGCGAATCGCCGCGCGCCTGCGCGAGCATCGCGCCAGCGTCGTGCTGTCGCTGGAGGGACTGGAGGCGGAGGGGCAGATGCGCTGCGCCGCGGGGTTCCTGAACGCGCTGTTCGATGCCCCGCGCGAACATTGGTATCCCGCGCTGGTGGTGGTGGACGAGGCGCAGCTGTTCGCCCCCACCACCGGGGGCGAGGTGGCGGAGGAGGTACGGCGCGCGTCGCTGTCGGCGATGACCAACCTGATGTGCCGCGGGCGCAAGCGCGGGCTGGCGGGCGTGATCGCGACGCAGCGGCTGGCGAAGCTCGCCAAGAACGTCGCGGCGGAGGCGTCGAACTTCCTGATGGGGCGCACCTTCCTCGACATCGACATGGCGCGCGCCGCCGACCTGCTGGGGATGGAGCGGCGGCAGGCGGAGGCGATCCGCGACCTGGCGCGCGGCACCTTCCTGGCGCTGGGCCCCGCGGTGTCGCGGCGTCCGCTGACGGTGCGCATCGGCGCGGTGGAGGACGCAGGCGCGCAGCGCAGCCCCAAGCTGGTGCCGCTGCCGCAGGCGGGCGCGGTCGATATGGCGGCGCTGCTCGACGTGACGCCGGACGCCGCACCGACGCTGCCGATGACGTTCGACCCGCGCCCGCGCCGCGTCCCCGAACAGGAATTGCTGGCGGAGATCGCCACGCCGCCGGCGCCCGGCATCCCCGCCCCGACGCTGCCCGATCGGTCGGAGGAGGAGGTCGAGGCGGTCTATGCCGAGGTCTTGCGCGCGATCGTCGAGGATCAGGAGAGCGCCGGCCGTCCCGCCGCGGTGCTGTTCCAGGATTTCCAGGTGCGCTGCCGCATGGCCGGCGTCGCGCGGCCCGCGCTGGACCTGCCCGCGTTCAGTCGCCGCCTGTCGTGCGCGCGCGCCGGCATCTTTGCGCCGGGCGCGCCGGAATGGGCCGGGGTGCTGGCGCTGGCGCAGGGGCTGCCCGACGACATGCTCGGCGCGTTCCTGCTCGTGGCGCGCGCCGCGCGCGACGGCGCGCCGTGTCCGTCCGACGGCGACATCGCGCACACCTACGGCACCAGCTCGACCGGGCGGGTGAAGCGGCTGATCGGCTATATCGAGAGCCGCGACCTGTTCGTGACGCGCACCGACCTGTCGGGGAAACGGTCGATCACGATCCCGCATCTCGGCTGGACGACCGCGGCTGCGGAGGCGGTGTAGCGGCCGTCGTCGGTGAATCGTCCGGCGGCACAGACGAAACCCCTGCGAACGTCCCTTCCTCGTCCTCCGGTGGAGGCGGAACCTGCGCGGCAATCTCCACCGTGCTCCTGCGCAGGCAGGAGCCCAGGGTTGCAAGTCTTACGAGGCGTTGTTCTGCCTGGCACTGGGCTCCTGCCTGCGCAGGAGCACGGCGTGGGCTCAGTCCCGTTACACCCGCTTTGCAAACGTCCCGCCTCCGCCGGGGCGGGATCGGGGGGTGAAGCGCCTATTTCCCCTCCAGCGCCTGTGTCACCGTATCGACCTTCTCGCTCAGCGCGCCATAGAGGATGCTGCCGCCCAGCCCGACCGCGGCGATGATCGTCAGGACGATGCCGACATATTGGAACATCGAGGAGAAGGCGCGCGACCGCTCGATGCTGCGCGCCATGCGGGCCTCGTGCGCCAGCCGGTTCTCGGCGCGGCGGTCGCCCCTGGCGTCTTCCTTCACCGCCTGCGGGCGGCTGGCCAGGCGCGGTTCGTCGATCAATGCCTTGACCGAGATGCGGTCCTGCGTGCGCACGCCGAAGAAGCGGCCCTTGCCCCACATCACGCGCCCGACGATCACGATCGTGCCGCGGCGGATCTCGATATAGCTGCCGGGCGCAGGCGGCGAGTCGGAGCCGCCCATCAGCCCGCGCGAGGAAACGTTGTGGATGACCACATCGGCCCAGGCGCTGCCGACCCGCATGCGCGACGGGATCAGGACGGTGATCCGCTCCTCGCGCGGGCGGAAGCCGGTTTGCAACTTTGCCAGCACGTAGGGGACCCCGTTCCTCAGTCTTTCGAAGGGCCATCAATGCCCCCAAAGACCCAAGATGGCGTTAACGCGCCATCATTTCGGGTCACCGCGACGCTACGCGGTCACAGCATGCCCAGCGCCTGCATATAGACCTCCAGGATCGACTGTTCCTCTTGATATTCCTCACGCTTTTTCTTGCGGATCTGCAGGATCTTGCGGATCGCCTTCGCGTCGTAGCCGCGACTCTTGGCCTCCGCCATCACATCCTTGATGTCGTCGGCGATGCCCTTCTTCTCCTCTTCGAGCCGCTCGGCGCGCTCGATCAGCAGCCGGAGCTCGTCCGCTGCGACCTGACCGCCGCCCATGCCTTCGCCGCGTTCTTCTGCCATGTACCTGTCCCCGCAAAGAAAGACGCCGCCCGCGCCGCTGCGCGAATCATGGCGCAGGTCGGCGGACGGCGTGGTGAGCCCTGAATGGGTGCGGCGGCGCGTCTATCGTCCCGCGCCGCCGCGCTCAAGCGCTACGCGGCAGGCTGTTTGGCGACGACGCCCTTGTGCATCACGAAATCGACCTGCTCCAGCCGGCGCACGTCGTCCAGCGGGGAGCCGGTGACCGCGATGATGTCCGCGCGCTTGCCCGGCGCCAGCGTGCCCAGGTCGTCGCGGCCCAGCACCGTCGCTGCATCCACCGTCGCGCTGCGGATCGCCTGCGCCGGGGTCATCCCCAGGTCGATCAGCTGGACGAACTCGGTCGCATTGTCGCCGTGCTTCGACACGCCGGTGTCGGTGCCGAACGCGAACTTCACGCCCGCGGCGAAGGCGCGCTTGTGGCTGGCGTGCATCGCGACGGCGGCCGCCTCGGCCTTCGGGATCGTCGCCGGGGGCAGCGCACCGGAGCGGGCCTGCGCCAGCGCGGCGATCGGCGCGATCTCGGTCGGGACCAGCCACGCGCCCCTGGTCTTGAACAGGCGGATCGTCTCGTCGTCCAGATAGCTGCCGTGTTCGATCGAATCGACGCCGGCCTCCAGCGCGGCCTTCGTCCCCTCCGCCGCGTGGCTGTGCGCGGTCGCCTTGCGGCCCAGCGCGTGCGCGGTGTCGACGATCGCGCGCATCTCCTCGGCGTCATCGCACGGCCCAGGCCGCCGGCGACGTTGGACAGCACGCCCCCGGTCGCCGCGAACTTAATGACCTGCGCGCCCAGCCCGACCTGCTGGCGCACCGCGCGGCGGCATTCGTCGGGGCCGTCGCACACGTTGATCTGATGCGCGTGGACCGCATCGGCCCATTCGGCGGCGAGCCCG
>JAQIJC010000007.1 GCA_036946405.1 Sphingomonas phyllosphaerae
GCGCGCGATGCCGCGGACCGCGGCGCGCGGATCCTGACCCGCACCCGGCTGGGTCGACGCGCGACGCGCCGACGGCGGTTGGGCCGCGACGATCGCCGATGCCGATGGCGAGCGTACCGTGACCGCCCGCGCGCTCGTCAACGCCGCCGGCCCGTGGGTCGCCGACGTGCTCGGCCGCGTGCCCCACGCGCGCGACGACCGCGGCGTCCGGCTGGTGAAGGGCAGCCATATCGTCGTGCCGCGATTGTACGAGGGCGACCACGCCTTCATGCTCCAGAACCCCGACCGCCGCATCGTCTTCGCCATCCCCTACGAGGGCGACTTCACGCTGGTCGGCACCACCGACGAGGCATGGGAGGGTGCTCCGGCCAAGGCGCGGATTTCCCGGCACGAAACCGATTATCTGCTGGAGACGGTCGCGCGCTACTTCGATCGCGCGCCCACCCAGGCAGACATCAAATGGACGTATGCCGGCATCCGCCCGCTCTACGACGACAAGGCCGCGAATGCGTCCGCGGTCACGCGCGACTATGTCCTCGACCTCGACCAGGGGCCGCAGGGCGCGAACGAGAACGCGCCGATGCTCAGCATCTTCGGCGGCAAGATCACGACCTATCGCAAGCTCGCCGAGCATGCGATGCAGGAGCTCGCCCCCTTCTTTCCCGCCGCGGGCCCGGCATGGACCGCGGGCGCGACGCTGCCGGGCGGCGACATGCCCGACATGGATTTCGCCGGCTACCTCGCCACGCTGGCCGCCCGCTATCCGCAGATGCCGGCGGCGCTGCTCCGTCGCCTCGCCCGCGCCTATGGCACGACGACCCCCGACATCCTGCGCGACGCCCGCACCCCGGCCGATCTCGGCGAGGATTTCGGCGCCGGGCTGCACGCGCGCGAGGTCGACTGGCTCGCCGCCAACGAATGGGCGCGCGACGCGGAGGACATCCTCTATCGCCGCAGCAAGCTCGGTCTCCACGTCCCGGCGGGCGCAGCCGAGGCGATCGCGCGCTACCTGGCGGCATGAGCGACACCGACCGCCACCGCCAAATCCTGGAATGGGCGCGCGCCGCGGGCAGCGTCGAGGTCGACGACCTCGCCCGCCGCCTGTCGGTGACGCCGCAGACGATACGCAAGGACCTGAACGAGCTCGCCCGCCGCGCGATGCTGTCGCGCGTCCACGGCGGCGCGGTCGTCACCTCCGGGATCGACAACATCGACTATGCCGCGCGCCGAACCGTCGCGACGGGGGCGAAGGCCGCGATCGGCGCGGCGGCGGCGGCGCTCGTCCCCAACGGCGCGTCGCTCTTCGTCAACATCGGCACCACGACGGAGGCCGTCGCCGCGCACCTCGTCCGGCACCGCGACCTGATGGTCATTTCGAACAACCTCAACGTCGTCGACCAGCTCGACGGGCGCCCCGACATCGACGTCGTCGTGGTAGGCGGTCAGGTCCGCCGCGGCGACCGCGCGGTCGTCGGTGCGCTGGCGATGCAGTTCATCGCGACGTTCAAGGTCGACCTCGCCATCATCGGCGCCTCCGCGATCGATCCCGACGACGGCAGCCTGCTCGATTTCTCGGTCGACGAGGTGCAGGTGACGCAGACCATCGTGAAGAACGCGCGCCGCGTCATCCTGGTCGCCGACGCCGGCAAGATCGGCCGCGCCGCCCCGGTCCGGATCGGGCGGCTCGACATGGTCGACTGGCTGGTGACCGACCGCCTCGTCGACCCCGGCCTGCGGCAGTTGTGCGACGATCACGGCGTGACCCTGATCGAAACGGGGGAATGACCCCGTGTCCCCGCGCACGCAGGAGCACGGAGACGACGCAACCTTTTCCCTCCCGCGCGTTGTTGCCGATGTGAAACATTCCGCCCTCGCACCGCGCGCATGAACCGGCTGACCCCTGACGAGGCGGATGCGCGCTTCGTGCGGCGCGTTTTGTGGATCGTCCTGATCGTCACGATCGTCGCCGCACTCTATTTCGCGCGCCACCTGCTGATCCTCGCCTTCGGCTCGATCCTGATCGCGATCGTCATCCACGCCGTCGCGGACATCTACGCGACCAGGCTGCGACTGGGCGAGAAACGCGCGATGGGGGCCGCGATCGTCAGCCCTCTTCGCCTTCCTCGGCCTGCTCTTCTGGCTCTTCGGGGTCGAGTTCCGCTCGCAGGTGAACACGCTGGTCATCGCGCTGCCCGGCCTGCTTCAGCAGCTCGACGGCTACATGTCGCAGAGCCCGGTCGGCGCGAAGGTCGCCGATGCGGTGCAGGCCGCCTTCGCCGGCAGCCGCGTCGCGCAGGACATCGGGGAGATCGCGCGCGGCGCGGGCGAGCTGCTGCTCAACACCTTCCTCGTCCTCTTCGGCGCGATCTTCTTCGCGGTCGACCCGAAGATCTACGAGCGCGGGTTCCTGCTGATGATCCCCCCGTCGAAGCGCGCCGCGGTGGAGGATGCGCTCGGCGACGTGGCCTCGACGCTGCTGCTGTGGCTGCGCGCGCAGCTGATCCAGATGACCGCGATGGGGACGATGGTCGGCATCGGCCTGTGGATCGCGGGGGTCCCCTCCGCCGCGCTGCTGGGGCTGCTGACGGGCCTGAGCGAGTTCATCCCCTATGTCGGGCCCCGTCGCCGCGATGCTCCCCGCGCTCGGCCTCGCCGCGACCGACGGCACGCAGACCCTGCTCTGGGCGCTCGCGGTCTTCGCGATCGTGCGGATCGTCCAGACGAATTTCGTCACCCCCCGTCGTCACCGGCCGCGTCATCGCCATTCCGCCGGCGCTCAGCCTGTTCGCGATCATCGGCACCGGCGCGGTCTTCGGGCTGTTCGGCATCTTCTTTTCGGGCGGCATCCTGGTCGTCGGCTTCACGCTGGTGCGCAGCCTCTACTTGCGCGAGGTGCTGGGCGAGGACATACCGCGTTCGCGCGAACGCACGCTGTTCACCTCGAAGGGGACACCCAGGGAGAGCGTGGGCGCGCCGGTCGATGGCGACGACATCCCGACGCTCGATTAATCGCGAATTAACCTTTTGCGTTCAGATGCAGTTTGGTAAATGAATCGGGTGATTGGGCGGCGGGGCCGCCTCATTCGCGAACCAGGGGACGACCGGCCATGCGCGTGCTGCTGATCGAGGACGAGCCGACGACGGCCAAGGCCATCGAACTCATGCTCTCGACCGAGGGTTTCAACGTCTATTCGACCGACCTGGGCGAGGAAGGCCTCGATCTGGGCAAGTTGTACGATTACGACATCATCCTGCTCGACCTCAACCTGCCGGACATGCACGGCTACGACGTGCTGAAGAAGCTGCGCGTCGCCCGCGTGCAGACCCCCCGTGCTGATCCTGTCGGGCATCAACGAGATGGATTCGAAGGTGCGCAGCTTCGGCTTCGGCGCCGACGATTACGTGACCAAGCCGTTCCACCGCGACGAGCTGGTCGCGCGCATCCACGGCCGTGGTCCGCCGGTCGAAGGGGCATTCGCAGTCGGTCATCCGCACCGGCAAGCTGTCGGTCAATCTGGATGCCAAGACGGTCGAGGTCGACAGCGCACGCGTCCACCTGACCGGCAAGGAATATGCGATGCTGGAGCTGCTCTCGCTCCGCAAGGGCACCACGCTGACGAAGGAAATGTTCCTCAACCACCTGTACGGCGGGATGGACGAGCCCGAACTCAAGATCATCGACGTCTTCATCTGCAAGCTGCGCAAGAAGCTGAGCATGGCGTGCGACGGCGAGAATTATATCGAGACGGTGTGGGGCCGCGGCTATGTCCTGCGCGAGCCCGAGGAGGCCGTCGCGGTCGCCTGACCAGTTTGCCGATCCCGTATCGGCGCAGGAGGCCGCGGCACCGGGGGGGCGCCGCGGCCTTTTCGTTGCGTCGCACCGTCCGTCACCCCGGCCCTGAGCGGGACCTTCGCGAAAGTCTGCACGGCCGGTACGCGGCGCTGTTGCATCCATTTTGCAAATGTCCGCCTTGAGGTGGGGTCCCGCTTGCTACGCACCACGATCGAGCAGCGGGACCCCGGGTCGGGCTCCGGGGTAACGGATCGCCCCGTGACAATTCCGCGACACCCATGTCGCCGATCCGCAACCAAAGCGTCATCGCGCTGTCCCGACCGTGCGGCAGGGCGCCCCCGACACAGGGGGATCAACCATCATGACGTCGAAGTTCACGCTGCTCGCCGGTGCCGCCTCATCGCTTGCCGCCATGCTGCTCGCCGCCGCCGCCCAGCCCGCGCTCGCGCAGGACGCGCCCGCACCCGCCACCGCCGCCGACATCGACCGTACCGCGCCAGACCAGCCGATCCCCGAGGACGGCAGCGACATCGTCGTGCTCGGCTTCGGCCAGGCGCGTCAGGTGCAGACCGTCACCGCCGCGGATCTGGAGCGCCTCACGCCCGGCACCTCGCCGCTCAAGGCGGTATCGAAGCTGCCGGGCGTCAACTTCCAGTCGGCCGACGCCTTCGGCGCCTACGAATGGTCGACCCGCATCTCGCTGCGCGGCTTCAACCAGAACCAGCTCGGCTTCACGCTCGACGGCGTGCCGCTGGGCGACATGAGCTACGGCAACGTCAACGGCCTGCACATCAGCCGCGCGATCATCTCGGAGAATATCGCCAGCACCACCGTGGCGCAGGGCGCCGGCGCGCTCGGCACCGCCTCCACCAGCAACCTGGGCGGCACGCTCCAGTTCGTCAGCCGCAAGCCGTCCGACGTCGCCGACTTGGTCGCCAGCGGCACCTATGGCAGCGACGAGACGTACCGCGCCTTCGTCCGCGCCGACAGCGGCGACATCGCCGATGGCCTCAAGGGCTATCTCAGCTACGGCTTCCTGAAGACCGACAAGTGGAAGGGATTCGGCAAGCAGATCCAGCATCAGGCCAATGGCAAGCTGATGAAGGATCTGGGCGGGCGCGGGGCGATCACCGCCTTCGTGAACTTCTCCGACCGGCGCGAGAACGACTATCAGGACCTCAGCTACGACATCATCCGTCGTCGCGGGCTGAACAACGACAATATCAGCAACGACTACCCGCTCGCGCTCCGCATCGGGCAGGCGTACCAGTCGGGCACCGCGCTGCCGACCGGGATCGGCACCGTCGACGACGTCTATTACGACGCCGCCGGCGTGCGGCAGGACTGGCTCGGCGGGTTCACCGTCGACGCGTGGTTGAACGACATGCTGTCGGTGGTGTCGACCAGCTACATCCACCGCAACAAGGGCCAGGGTTCGTGGATCACGCCCTATGTCCCCACCCCCGCGGGCGCCCCCGATGCCAACGGCCAGCCGCTGGCCGCCGCGTCGCCGCTGTCGTTCCGCACCACCGAATATCGCATCCGCCGCGCCGGCAACACGACCTCGGTCGCGCTGGAGACCGGCCCCAACCGGCTCGAGGTCGGTGCGTGGCTGGAGACGAACACCTTCCTCCAGGCGCGCCGCTTCTACGGCATGACCAGTGCCGCGACGCCGAACCGCAACGCGCGCGACTTCCAGTCGAACCCGTTCGCGACGCAGTGGAACGGCAATTACGACACCGATACCGTCCAGTATCACGTCGCCGACACGCTGAAGCTCGGCCAGCTGACGCTCACCGGCGGGTGGAAGGGGATGCAGGTGGACAATACCGCCACCCTGCTCACGGGCGCGCTGGTGTCGGGCCGGATCCGCGCGCGCGACTGGTTCCTGCCGCAGGTCGGCGCGGTATACGACCTGGCCGGCGGCGCGGAGCTGTTCGCCAGCTATTCGGAGAACATGCGCGCCTTCGTGTCGTCCGCCACCTCGGGTCCGTTCGCGATCACGCAGGTCGGGTTCGACGCGATCCGCTCGACGCTGCGCCCCGAGACGTCGAAGACGGTCGAGGGCGGTGTCCGCATCCGCAGCGGCGGGCTGCAGCTGTCGGCGGTCGGCTATTACATCGACTTCTCCGACCGGCTGCTCGTCTTCGCCAACGGCTCGGGCATCCAGGGCAACCCGCCCACGCTCAACAACGCCGGCGACGTGGAGAGCTATGGTGGCGAACTCTCGGCCTTCTACCGCATCATGGGACCGCTGACCGCCTTCGCCAGCTATTCCTGTAACAAGGCGACCTACCGCGACAACGTCGTCAACGCCGCCGGCGCCGTCCTGACCGCCACCCGCGGCCGCACCGTGGTCGACACGCCCGAGCACATGGCGAAGGGCGAGCTGGTCTATGACGACAGCCGCGTCTTCGGCCGCGTCGGCGCGGACTATATGTCGAAGCGCTACTTCACCTACCTCAACGACCAGTCGGTCGCCGGCCGCGTGCTGGTCGACGCCAGCATCGGTTTCCGCTTCGGCGACGGCTTCGGCTTCTTCCGCGGCTTCGCGATCGAGGGCAGCGTGACCAACCTGACCGACAAGAAGTACATCTCCACCATCGGCACCAACGGCTACACGGCGAGCGGCGACAACCAGACGCTGCTCGCCGGCGCCCCGCGCCAGTGGTTCGTGACGCTGCGCCGCGGCTTCTGATGAGAGGTGGGGCGGTCACCACCGCCCCACCCGCCCCATCGTCATTTCCGCGGAGGCGGGAATCCATAACCTCTGACGTTCCGGATCTTGCCAGGACCTGCGCGTCTGGATCCGCGCCCCCGCGGGGATGACGGAGTTGGGGGCAATGGCCAAACCCAACCCACCACCGTCACCCCAGCCTCGGGCCGGGGTGACGTCCTACTCAGCGAGCACCACTTCCGCCTCGCACCCGACCGGAAACGCTACCGACCGCGCGATGAAGCACATCGCATGCGCCTTTTCGTGCAGCGCCATCGCCACATTCGCATCACCACCCGCCGCGATCGTCACCCGCGGCCGCAGCGTGACCGACACGAACTGCCCCGCACCGCCCGCTTCCTCGAGCATCTCGCCCTCGGCGGCGTCCTCATACGCCACCACCACCACACCGGCTTCGGCACAGAGCGCCAGATACCACAGCTGATGGCACCCGCTCAGCGACGCTACCAGCAGCTCCTCCGGGTTCCACCGCGCCGGATCGCCCAGGAAAGCGGGGTCGGAGGAGGCGGCGATGTCCTCCTTCCCCGTCGCCGATATGACGTGATCGCGCGCATAGCCGCGATAGGTCGCGGTCCCCTCGCCGCGATCGCCGGTCCACACCGTGCGCACCGCATATCGGTGCGTCCGCATCAGATCCCGCCGTCGGTCGTCCGATGCCCCGCCGCCTCCAGACCCGCGGTCAGATCGGCGATACACGCATCCACCTGCGCCTGATCGGGGGAGCGCACCACGAAATTGGCCCCGGTCCGCCCCTCGCGGAAGAAGGGATAGCTGCCGATCGCCACCCCCTCATGCGCCTTCTCCGTGGTGCGCAGCAGGTCCGCGATCTCGCTTTCCGCGACCCAGCAGCCGATCGTGCGGCTTACCACCGGGCGTCCGCCCTCCAGCGTGCCGGTCAGCGCATCGAGCATCCCCGCGGTGATGTGCGGCACCCCCGCCATGATGAAGATGTTGCCGATCCGGATCCCCGGCGCGCCGCTGACGCGATTCTCGATCAGATCCGCGCCCTCGGGCACGCGCGCCATCCGCCGCCGCGCGTCGGTCACGCCGCCGCGCGTCGCATAATAGCGCTCCAGCACCGCGACCGCGGCCGGATGGTGCGTCACGCCCACCCCCAGCGCGGCAGCGATCGCGTCCACCGTGATGTCGTCGTGCGTCGGCCCGATCCCGCCGGTGGTGAAGAGATAGTCATTGCGCGCGCGCAGCGTGTTGACCGCCTCGACGATCGCCTCCTCGCGGTCCGCGACCACGCGCACCTCGGCCAGCCGGATGCCCTGGACGTTGAGCCATTGCGCCAGTTGCGCGACGTTCTTGTCCTGCGTGCGCCCGGAGAGGATTTCGTCGCCGATGACGACGAGCGCGGCGGTCCAGATGCGTTCGGTCTGCATGGGGGACGGCATAACCTCGCAATCGCCGCGGCGTCACGCTATATCGCCCGTCATGACCGAATATGTGACCGTCACCAGCGATGCGCCGCTCGCGCGCAACGGCGCCATCAAGCTGTACGGCGCCGACGCCTTCGCCGGCATGCACAAGGCGGGGCGGCTGTGCGCGGAGACGCTCGACATGCTGGTGCCGCATATGGTCCCCGGCGTGACCACCGCGGAGATCGACCGGCTGATCTACGATTTCGTGCTGGCGGGCGGCGGCGTGCCCGCGACGCTGGGCTATCGCGGCTACACCCATTCCAGCTGCATCTCGATCAACCATGTCGTCTGCCACGGCATCCCGTCGGACAAGCCGCTGAAGTCGGGCGACATCGTCAACGTCGACGTGACGCCGATCGTCGACGGCTGGCACGGCGACAGCAGCCGCATGTACCTGATCGGCGACGTGCCGCTGAAGGCGAAGCGGCTGGTCGACATCACCTACGAATGCCTGATGCTCGGTATCGAGCAGGCGAAGCCCGGCAACCACATGGGCGACGTCGCGCACGCGATCCAGCGGCATGCGGAGGCGCATCGCTACGGCGTGGTGCGCGATTTCTGCGGGCACGGCGTCGGTCGCCTGTTCCACGACGCGCCCGAGGTCGTCCATGTCGGCCGCCCCGGCACCGGGCCCGAGCTGCGCCCGGGGATGATCTTCACGATCGAGCCGATGATCAACATTGGCCGCCCCGACGTGAAGCTGCTCGACGACGGCTGGACCGCGGTGACGCGCGACCGCTCGCTATCGGCGCAGTTCGAACATTCGATCGGCATCACCGAGGACGGCTGCGAAATCTTCACCGCCTCGCCCGCGGGGCTCCACCAGCCGCCGTACTAGTCCGTCACCGCCGACAGATCGAGGTGCCTCAACCCACCGTCCTGAACGTATAGGTATAGCTCTTCGCCGCCCCGCGTACCGTCACGTTCGCGACCGTCACCTCGTAGGTGACGTTGTCCTGCAGCCCCGCCACGTTGAACTGGATGTTGTTGGGCAGCCCGTAGCCGACATTGTCGAACGTGATGTTCGACACCGCCAGCGTGGTCGTGCCCGCCTTCACCGTCACCGTCGCCGCGCTGAAATTGACCGTCGCGTTCGCGCCCCCGCGCTGCGTCGCATCCGCGATGACGGAGAAGGACAGCAGCGCGCGCGGATCGAAATAGCGCGCCGGATAGTCGCCCTGCGGATAGGCCACGAACGCCGGCAGCGACCCCGGCGCCGGCACGCCGCCCGCGAAATCGAACACCTTCAGCGCGGACGCATCGGTGCGCCGTCCGTCCGACAGCAGCTGCGCGACGCGTCCGTAGGATATCCTGCCCAGGAACGGATCGAGCATCCAGCGCCGATGCCCGACATTGTTCGCGACGATATTGCTCGTCTCGATCATCCACCCCGCGAGATACGCATCCTCGCTGTAGAAGGCGAGATTGGACGCGATCAGCCCGCCGTACAGGTTGCTGCTCCCCGCCCCCTTGCGCCCGTTCTCGGTATAGCAGGTCCAGGCGGAGGTCGGGAAATGGTCGAGCTTGCCGTTCGCCGCCATCAGCAGCGCCGCCTGCGTCGCCTGCTCCTCGTCCGCATCGGCATAGGTGACCGCGGGCAGGTGATGGATCGCGCGCAGTGCGTTCAGCCGCGTCAGCACGTCCGCCCTGACGCTCGCGTTCAGCACGCCCGCGCGGCAGTTCGGCACGTCCGGCGCGGTCGCATACAGCGCCGCGACGCCCGCGTTCCAGCTGGCCGGGGCCGCCGGTGCGGCGGGGGAACGGCGCGACGGTCGTCCCGCTCGGCGATGGCGAGGGCGAGGGTGACGGCGCCGGCGCGGTCGCCGAGGCCGTGGGCGACGGGGTCGGCGCGGGCGCGACCACGACCGGCGTCGTGCCGCCGCTGCCGGAGCCGCCGTCCCCGCCCCCCGCATCCCGTCACCATCAGCGGCAGCAGCGCCGCGCCCATCCATCGCATAGAGAAACTGGCCATGCCGGCGCGATTAGCATGTGCGCCTTACCAAAGTGCCACCGCCCCCTTCCCAACCTCGCCGGGGTAAGTCAGTGTGCTTACCGGACCCGGAACATCCGGGCGGGGAAGAGGAGAGACTATGCGCAACATGGGCGTGCCGCTGTTGGCGGTCGTGCTGGGCGTGGCGGGATGCAGCGGTGCGAAGGCACCCGACGCCGCGCAGGCGGAGCAGCAGGTCGATCGCACCGGCGTCGGCAAGGTCGACGCCGCGTTGCTGACCACCGGCGGCGACGGCAGCGACTGGGCGATGACCGGCTTCAACTATCAGGAGCAGCGCTTCTCCCCGCTGACGCAGGTCAACGCCGGCAACGTGTCGAAGCTCGGCCTCGCCTGGTTCGCCGACATGCCCGACGCACGCGGACAGGAAGCCACGCCGATCGTGATCGACGGCAAGCTCTTCGTCACCGGCCCCTGGTCGAAGGTCTATGCCTTCGACGCCGCGACGGGAAAGAAACTGTGGGACTACGACCCCAAAGTCGATCCGCAAAAGGGCGTGCAGGCGTGCTGCGACGTCGTCAACCGCGGTGTCGCCGCGTGGAAGGGGCAGCTGTTTCTCGGCACGCTCGACGGCCGGCTGATCGCGCTGGATGCGAAGACCGGCACCCCGAACTGGTCGGTTCAGACCACCGACAATGCCAGGCCCTATACGATAACCGGCGCGCCGCGCGTGGTGAAGGACATGGTCGTCATCGGCAACGGCGGCGCGGAGTTCGGCGTGCGCGGCTATGTCACCGCGTACGATGCGAAGACCGGCGCGCAGAAATGGCGCTTCTACACCGTTCCCAACCCTTCGGGGGCGAAGGACGGCGCGGCCAGCGACGCGGCGATGGCGAAGGTCGCCCCCACCTGGTCGAAGAACGGCCAGTGGAAGCAGTCGGGCGGCGGCGGCACCGTGTGGGACTCGATCGTCTATGACGCGGAGCTCGACCAGCTGTACCTGGGCGTCGGCAACGGCTCGCCCTGGAACCACGGCCTGCGCAGCGAGGGCCAGGGCGACAATCTCTTCCTCTCCTCGATCGTCGCGCTGAAGCCGGAGACGGGCGAATATGTCTGGCACTATCAGGAAACGCCGGGCGAGACGTGGGACTTCACCGCGACGCAGCCGATCAACCTCGCCACGCTGACGATCGGCGGGCAGAAGCGGCAGGTGCTGATGCAGGCGCCCAAGAACGGCTTCTTCTACGTCGTCGACCGCACCGACGGGAAGCTCATCAACGCGGGTCAGTTCATTCCCGGCGTCAACTGGGCCAGCGGCTACGACCTGTCTACCGGGCGCCCGATCGAGCATCCGGAGGCGCGCTACTATCGCACCGGCAAGCCCTTCCTGGCGGTCCCCTCCGCGATCGCGGCGCATAACTGGCAGCCGATGAGCTTCTCGCCGCAGACGGGGCTCGCCTATATCCCGGCACAGTCGGTGGCCGCGGCCTATCTCAACCCGTCCTCTCCGCTCGATCAGGCGAAGCCGATCGGCTTCAACGTCGGGCAGGATCTGGGCAACGCCATGTACCCGCGCGACGCCGCCGCGGTGAAGGCGGCGACCACCGGCGCGACCGGCTCGCTCGTCGCCTGGGACCCGGTCGCGAACAAGCCGCGATGGAAGGTCGATTATCCCACGCCGTGGAACGGCGGCACGATGGCGACCGCGGGCAACCTCGTCTTCCAGGGGACGGCGCTCGGCGAGTTCCGCGCCTATGCCGCGGACACGGGCAGGCAGCTGTTCTCCTTCCCCGCCGGCACCGGGATCATGGCCGGGGCCGCGACCTATCTGGTGAACGGCAAGCAATATGTCGCCGTCCTCGCCGGACGCGGCGGCGCGCTGCCGCTGTCGATCGGCTATGCCATCGGCAAGGCGCGCGACGTGCCCAACCGCCCGCGCCTGCTGGTCTTCGCGCTCGACGGCGCGGCGAAGCTGCCGCCCGCCCCCGGCGCCTCCCCCGCCGCGCCCGTTCCGCTGCCGACCGACACCGCGGCGCCGCAGCAGGTCGCCCAGGGCAAGCTGCTGTTCGGCCGCTATTGCCAGGTCTGCCACGGCGCGAGCGCCGCAGGTGGCGGCGTCCTGCCCAACCTCCAGAACTCGCCCGTGCTGGCGGATGCGGACACGTGGAAATCGATCCTGATCGACGGCGCGCTCAAGGATCGCGGCATGGTCAGCTTCGCGCGCGTCATGACCCCCGAACAGGCGCAGTCGATCCGTCACTACGTCATCGACGAAGCGCGCTGGGCCCGCGCGAACCTGAAGGATGGAGCAGCGAAGAAGTAGGGTTCCCCTTGTCCGTCACCCCGGGCTTGACCCGGGGTCCCGCTTCTCTCGCCGGCAATGAAGAAGCGGGACCCCAACCCAAGGCCGGGCCTTTGCAAAAGGCTGCACCATGGGCTCGATGCCGTTGCGCCCGTTTTGCAAGGGTCCCGCTCAAGGCCGGGGGTGACGGGACAGGCAGGAGTACCTGCCCCCAAAACCGGCAGCCCCCCGCGCCATGCCCAATCCTTAGGCAATCCTTAACCTCCGTTACCGCGCGATTCGACACCTTGCCCTCCTGCACGTCGGCTGGCACGGTCGGTGCAAGGTACTCGTGGGGGTATCCGAACATGATCCTGGGTGGGGCGTCCGTCGCGTGAAGAAGATCGAAGCGATCATCAAGCCGTTCAAGCTGGACGAGGTGAAGGAAGCCCTTCACGACATCGGCGTCAGCGGCATCACC
>JAQIJC010000008.1 GCA_036946405.1 Sphingomonas phyllosphaerae
TGGGGAACCAGCGCGCCAGCTCGGCGACCGACACCGCGTCGAGGCTCAGCGCATGGCCCGGAGTCGATCACATAGGGATAGGGAATTTCCTGCCGCCCCGGCACCGCGGCGACGGTAACGTCGTAATCCTCCACCAGCAGGGTCAGCTGTTCGGTGAGATATTCCGCGAACAGCGCGGGCTTCGTCACGGAGATGCGATACTCGCCCGGCGCGGTCAGCCGGCCGAAGGACCGCAACGGCGTAGGGCGTCCATCGCCGCCGGCAAAGCGCAGGCGGATCTCGGGATAGGCGAACGAGCCGTCCTTGCGCGCCTCAGCGGGCGGCACCGTGCCGTCGGCGATATAGGCGGAGATGGCGGCTTTCAGGCGATCGACCGACGCGGTGTAGAGGCGGTCGAGTTCGGCGACGATATCACTGGCGATCATCGCAGGGGGTTACATGCGCGATGTGACGCTGGCAAGACGGGCAGGGAGGTTCAGGAGCGCGACGTCGCCCGCGCCACGCCGTCACCCCGGGCTTGACCCGGGGGTCCAGGGCGGCGGGGCGGCAACGACGGTTGGCGCGCACGGCCCTGGATGCCGGGTCGAGCCCGGCATGACGAGGGGTGGGATCAGAGCTTGCCCAGCATGTGCTCGGCGGAGCTGACCTTGAACTCGCCGGGCGCCTCGACGTTGATCTGCGTCACGACGCCGTCGTCGACGACCATGGAATAGCGCTGGCTGCGCTTGCCCATGCCGAACTTCGTCCCGTCCATCGCGAGGCCCAGCGCCTCGGCGAAGTCGCCGTTGCCGTCCGCCAGCATCGTCACGCCGTCCGCGTTCGTTTGCTTCGACCAGGCGCCCAGCACGAACGGATCGTTGACCGAGGTGCAGGCGATCTCGTCGATCCCGTGCGCCTTCAGTTCCTCCGCCTTCTCCAGATAGCCGGGCAGGTGCTTCGCCGAGCAGGTCGGGGTGAAGGCGCCCGGCACCGCGAACAGCGCGACCTTGCGGCCCTTGAAATACTCCGCGGCGTCGACCGGCTCCATGCCGTCGGGGGTCAGCTTCGTGAGCTTGGCGGCAGGCACCGTGTCGCCGACGTTGATCGTCATGGGTCGTTTCTCCTGTGAAAGGTTCGCGCGGGTAGGTTGCAGCCCGCGAAGCCGATTTCAAGCTTTGGCAATCGCTGTTCTACCGCCTACATCCGCCGACGATGGACAGCGCGACCTTTCTGACCGGCCAGTTCCTGCTGGCGATGCCCGGCATCGGCGATCCGCGGTTCGATCATTCGGTCATCGCGATGTGCCACCATGACGACAGCGGCGCGCTGGGATCGGCATCGGCGCGGACCGTCAACGGACTGGGGCTGCACGACCTGCTGGAGCAGCTGGAGATCGCGCCCGGGGTCGCCCCCGACGCGCCGGTGCATTTCGGCGGGCCGGTCGAGACGCGCCGCGGCTTCGTGCTGCATACGGCGGACTGGGGCGGTCAGGACACGCTGGATGTCGCGGGGCGCTGGTCGCTGTCGGGTACGCTCGACGTGCTGCGCGCGATCGCGAACGGGACCGGGCCGTCGCAGTGGCTGGTGGCGCTGGGCTATGCCGGCTGGGGCCCGGGGCAACTGGACGGCGAGATGACGCGCCACGGCTGGCTCAACGTCGCCGACACGCCCGCGATGCTGTTCGACACCGCGGCCGAGGAGCGCTGGACGCGCGGCTTCGCCGCGGCCGGGGGTCGATCCGCGGCTGCTGTCGAGCGAGGGCGGGCGGCCTGACCGCGGATATAAAGATATCTTTATATTTGATCGGCAGGGGCGGAGCGGCTACAGCGCGCGGGATGCCGATACGGTGCACACGCGCGCCTTGGTCGGCCTCACTTGACGGAGATTACGCCGTGGCAACCGCCCCCGTGCTCGAGAAGAACGATTACGTCATCAAGGACATCGGCCTGGCCGATTTCGGCCGCGCCGAGATCGCGATCGCCGAGACCGAGATGCCCGGCCTGATGGCGCTGCGCGAGGAATTCGGCGCGTCCCAGCCGCTGAAGGGCGCGCGGATCACCGGCTCGCTCCACATGACGATCCAGACCGCGGTGCTGATCGAGACGCTGGTCGCGCTGGGCGCCGACGTGCGCTGGGCGACCTGCAACATCTATTCGACGCAGGACCATGCCGCCGCCGCCATCGCCGCCGCCGGGATCCCGGTGTTCGCGGTGAAGGGCGAGACGCTGGCGGAATATTGGGATTACGTCGGCGACATCTTCAACTGGGGTGCTGACGGCGACGGCCAGACCGCCAACATCATCCTGGACGACGGCGGCGGACGCCACCATGTTCGCGCTGTGGGGCGCGAAGCTGGAGGCGGGCGCGACCTTCGGCGAGCCGGAGAACGACGAGGAGGTCGAGTTCCAGCGCTCGGTCAAGGCGTTCGTCGCCAAGTATCCGGGATACCTGACGCAGACGGTCAAGAACCTGAAGGGCGTGTCGGAAGAGACGACCACCGGCGTCCACCGCCTGTACGAGATCGCGAAGAAGGGCGAGCTGCCGTTCCCGGCGATCAACGTCAACGACTCGGTCACGAAGTCGAAGTTCGACAACCTCTACGGCTGCAAGGAAATCGCTGGTCGACGCGATCCGTCGCGCCACCGATGTCATGCTGGCCGGCAAGGTGGCGTGCGTCGCGGGCTTCGGCGACGTCGGCAAGGGCTCGGCCCAGTCGCTGCGTAACGGCGGCGCGCGCGTGCTGGTGACCGAGATCGACCCGATCTGCGCGCTCCAGGCGGCGATGGAGGGCTTCGAGGTCGTGACGATGGACGAGGCGGTGAAGCGCGCGGACATCTTCTGCACCGCGACCGGCAACGCCGATGTCATCACCGCCGATCACATGAAGGCGATGAAGCCGATGTCGATCGTGTGCAACATCGGCCACTTCGACAGCGAGATCCAGATCGCGGCGCTGAGCAACTACGACTGGACCGAGGTGAAGCCGGGCACCGACCTGGTGAAGTTCCCCGACGGCAAGCAGATCATCATCCTCGCCAAGGGGCGTCTGGTGAACCTGGGCTGCGCGACCGGGCACCCGTCGTTCGTGATGTCCGCGTCGTTCACCAACCAGACGCTGGCGCAGATCGAGCTGTGGACCAAGTCCGAGAACTACAAGAACGAGGTCTACGTCCTGCCCAAGCACCTCGACGAGAAGGTCGCGGGCGCTGCACCTGGAGAAGCTGGGCGTCCAGCTGTCGAAGCTGACCCCGAAGCAGGCGGGCTATATCGGCGTGCCGGTCGAGGGGCCGTTCAAGCCGGATCACTATCGCTACTGATCGGTCGCGAGGTGACGTGAAGGGGCCGCGCTTTCCGGGAGGGGGAGCGCGGCCCTTTTGCTTGGGGGGCAGGTCGCCCGATGCGCTCCGTCACCCCGGGCTTGTCCCGGGGGTCCAGGGGAGCCCGGGGTTGCCGGTCCCTACAGGCGTCGTTCTGCTTGACCCTGTGCTCCTGCCTGCGCAGGAGCACGGCCGGTACGCGGCGCTGTGCATCCATTTTGCAGAGGTCCCGCGAAGGCCGGGGTCCAGTTGGCGTGGCTTTTCCATCTGTTACCACCGTCCCCAGCTGGGCCCCGGTCTTCGCCGGGGACAGAACGGGAGGTTCGCAAAGGCCCCGGCCCTCGCCGGGGAACGGGGGACGCGGCCTTCTGGACGTCCCGATCCCGCCGCGGGTGACGATCAGCGTCCCCGTTCGGCCAGCACCTCGCGGTACACCTGCAACACCGCGTCGTTGGCGCTGTCCCAGCGGAAGCCCTGCGCGTGGGCGTGCGCGGCGGCGCCCATCGCGGTGCGAAGGTCGGCGTCGGTCACCAGCCGCTCGATCGCGTCCGCATAGCCCGCGATATCGCCCGGCGGCACCAAAAAGCCGGTTGCGTCCATCGTCCAGCAGGTCGACCGCGCCCGTCGCGCGCGCCGCCGCGACCACCGGCACGCCTGCGGCCATCGCCTCGGACGTCACCTGCCCCCAGGTCTCGGTGACGCTGGGGTTTGAACAGCACGTCCATCGACGCGACCGCGCGACCCAGATCGTCGTTGCTCTGGAAGCCCCGCGAACGCCGCCTGCGGTTGCATGTTGCGCGAACCAGTCGCGTGCCGGCCCCTTGCCGATCACCAGCACGCGGTGTTTGACCCCGCGCGCGGTCAGCTGCGCGACGACGTCCGCGAACACGTCGAGCCCCTTCTCCAGGACCAGCCGCCCCAGGAAGCCGATCGCGACCTCATCGTCCGCGATCCCCAGCGAGCGCCGCCACTCCAGGCTGCGGCGGTCGGGGTGGAACCGGCGATGGTTCACCCCGCGACCCCATAGGGCAATCGGCGTCGTCACCCCGAAGTCGCGCACCACCTGCGCCATCGACGGGGGTGGGCACCAGCACGCGATCGGCGCGATTGTAGAACCGCCGCAGGATCGCGACGATCAGCGGCTGGACGACCGCCAGCCCGTAATATTGGAAATAGGTTTCGAACCGGGTGTGGACGGTGGCGACGACCGGCACGTCATGACGGCGCGCCCAGGTGACCGCGGCATGGCCGAGGAATTCGGGTGCGGAGACGTGAACCAGATCGGGCGCGAATGCCTCCAGATCGCGGCGCGGCGCGCGCGGCAGGCCGCGCCCCAGCCGATACTCGCCGCGCCCACCCGGCATCGGCACCGCGGGCACGTCGACGACGGTCCCGCGCGCCTCGAACGCGGGCGTCTTCGTCGTCGGGGAATAGACGCGCACCTCGACGCCGTGGTCGAGCAGATGGCCGACCAGCAGGTTCTGCGCCTGGTTCGCACCGTCGCGGACGTAATTGTAATTGCCGCTGAAGAAGGCGACCCGCGGCTTTCTGTTATCGTTCATTCGCCCGCGCTACCCGCGATATGGGGCAGAATCGCGACGGCGCGCGTCACATCGCCTCGATCTCGTCCTTTCGTCGCACGCGGCGGCATGCGCGGCTCGCGCTCCAGCATCGCTTCGCGCCGGATCGTCTGGCGCAGTTCGTCGCGCTTGTCGTGGATCGAGGCGATCACCGGCCCCATCGCGACGCCCAGGTCGACCAGCACCGCCTCGGAGAGCTGGAGCGAGCTTTCCAGCGTTTCCGGCACCGCATCGGTCACCCCCGCCTTGTAGAGTTCGGCGGCGTGGACGGTTGTCGCGCGCGCGCGCGCGATGATCGGCAGATCGGGGAAGGTGGCGCGCAGCTTCTTCGCCAGCCGGACGGTCAGCACCGGCTCGTCCATCGTCAGGATCAGCGCGCGCGCGCTGGCCAGGTCGAGGCGATCGATCAGCTCCGCGCGCGACACGTCGCCGAAGACGATCGGATAGCCGGCCGCCCGCGCACGCGTCACCGCGTCGATATCGGCCTCCACCGCGACATAGGGCTGGTCGTGGCGCGCGAGCATGTCCGCGACCAGCCGCCCGACCCGCCCGAAGCCGAAGACGACGGCGCGGGTTGCCGTCGGCATGTCGAGCGCATCGGGGGGCCGCGTCGTCTGCCGCTCGATCTTGCGCGAGATCGCGCTGCCCAGCTTGGCGAGCAGCGGGGTGATGGTCAGCCCGATCGCGGTCACCGTCTGCCAGAAGGCGGCGGTCGACGGCAGGATCAGCTGCGCCTGTGCTGCGGTGGCGAGCACGATCAGCGTCGTCTCCGACGGGCTGCCCATCAGCAGCCCGGTTTCCGCCGCCACGCCGGGCCGCACCTGCGACACACGCAGCAGCAGATAGGTGACGACCGCCTTGAGCGCGACGATCCCGACGACCGCGGTCAGCAGCCCGGGCCAGTTGGCGAGGATCTGCTTCAGGTCCAGGCTCATCCCCACGGTGATAGAGGAACACGCCGAGCGCCAGCCCCTTGAACGGGGCGGTCATCACCTCGACCTCGGTATGATACTCGGTCTCGGCGATCAGCAGCCCCGCGAGCAGCGCGCCGACGATCGGCGACAGGCCGGCCGCGGTGGTGGCGACGCTGGCGACGATCACCACCAGCAGCGAGGCGGCGAGGAACAGCTCCGGGCTCTTCGTCCGCGCGGCCTGTGCGAACAGCCGCGGCAGGACCAGCCGCCCGCCGATATACATAGCGACCACGGTCAGCCCCGCCGCGCAGCGCGGTCCCCGCCAGCCCGACCCATCCGGCATCGCTCGCGGTCGGCGCCATCGCGCCCAAAGCGAAGATGATCGGGACGAGCGCCAGATCCTCGAACAGCAGCATCGCGAACGCGCCGCGCCCGACGGGCCCCGTCGTCCCCACCAGCGGCAGCACCAGCGCGGTCGACGAGAGCGCGAGCGCCAGGCCCAGCCCCGCGGAGCCGCCCCAATCCTGCCCGATCCAGTGGAGCCCGATCGCGATCAGCAGGGCCGAGCCGAGCAGTTCGGCGGCCCCGGTACCGAAGACCAGCTTGCGCAGCGTCCACAATCGCCGGAACGACAGCTCCAGCCCGATCGAGAAGAGGAGCAGGACGATGCCGAACTCGGCGAACGGCGCGATCGATTCCGGGTCCGAGATGGTGAGATAATAGAGCCACGACGCGTCGGTTACGAGCGACCCCAGTCCCGCCGGGCCGACCAGCGCCCCCACCAGGATGAAGCCGATGACCGGGCTGATCCGGAAGCGGGCGAAGGCGGGGATCACCAGCCCCGCCGCGCCCAGGATCACGAGCGCGTCCGAGAAAACCTTCATTGTCCAGTCCGATCGCCATGCGACCGGACTGTAGAGACGGATGCGCCCGAGTCGACCCTTGGTGGCCTCTGCGTCACCCCGGACTGTGCAAGGACAGCTACTTCATACCGCCGCCAGCCACCCCGACAGCGCCTCGCGGGCGCGATCGGTGTACATCTTCTTGCGATCGGCCTTCTTCGTGCGCCCCGGGATCGGCGGGAACAGGCCGAAATTGACGTTCATTCGGCTGATACGTCTCCGCCTCCGCCGCGCCGGTGATATGCGTCAGCAGCGCGCCCAGCGCGGTTTCGACCGGCGGCGGCGGCAAGGGGCGCCCCTGCAACTTCCGCCGCGGCGAAACGTCCCGCGATCAATCCGATCGCGGCGCTTTCGATATAGCCCTCGCACCCGGTGATCTGCCCGGCGAAACGGACGTTCGGGCGCGATTTCAGCCGCAATGTCGGGTCCAGAAGCTCGGGCGAGCGCAGGAAGGTGTTGCGATGCAGCCCCCCCAGCCGCGCGAATTCCGCCCTTCTCCAGCCCCGGAATGGTGCGGAACAGCCGCACCTGTTCGGCATGTTTCAGCTTCGTCTGGAAGCCGACGATGTTCCACAGCGTGCCCTGTGCATTGTCCTGCCGCAGCTGGACCGCGGCATAGGGCCACCGCCCCGTGCTCGGCTGGTCGAGTCCGACGCCCTTCATCGGCCCGAAGCGCAGCGTCTCGACCCCGCGTTCCGCCATCACCTCGATCGGCATGCAGCCCTCGAAATAGGGGACGTTCTCCCACTCGCGATATTCGGTCTTCTCGCCCGCGATCAGCGCCGCGACGAAGGCGTGATATTGCTCCTTGTCGAGCGGGCAGTTGATATAGTCGGTGCCGTCACCCTTGTTCCAGCGGCTCTGGAACCAGGCCTTGTCCATGTCGATCGAAATCGCGGTGGACGATCGGCGCGATCGCATCGAAGAAGGCGAGCGCGTCCTTGCCCGTCTCTCCCGCGATGCTCTGCGAGAGCGTCGGCGCGGTCAGCGGGCCGGTGGCGACGATCGCGGGGCCGTCGGGCAGCGCATCGACGCGCTCGCGCACGACCGTGATGTTCGGATGCCCCTCTACCGCGGCGGTGACGCCCGCGGAAAAGCCGTCGCGGTCGACCGCCAGCGCGCTGCCCCGCGGGCACGCGGTGCGTATCCCCCTGGCGCAGGATCAGCGAGCCGAGCGCGCGCATCTCCTGATGCAGCAGCCCGACCGCGTTGCTGTCCGCATCGTCGGAGCGGAAGCTGTTGGAGCAGACCAGCTCGGCCAGGTCGCTGCTGTGGTGCGCGGGCGTCGTGTCGCCGCTGCCGCGCATTTCCGACAGGCGGACCTTGAGCCCCGCCTCGGCCAGCTGCCACGCGGCCTCCGACCCGGCGAGCCCGCCGCCGATCACGTGAATGTCATGGTGCATGGGCGCGCGCATAGCGGGTAGCGGTTGTCTTGTCAGGGGTGGCGCATCACCTTGGGCGCATGACGATCTACACCATCGGCTATGAAGCGACCACCATGGCGGAGTTCCTCGCCGCGCTGACGACGGCGGGGGTGCGGCGCGTGATCGACGTGCGCGCGCTGCCGCTGTCGCGACGGCCGGGGTTCTCGAAGTCGATGCTGGCGGCGTCGCTGCTGGAGGCGGGGATCGATTACGTCCACCTCAAGGCGCTGGGCACCCCCAAGCGCGGGGCGCGGATGCCGCGAAGAAGGGCGATGTCGCGACGCTGACCGCCGTCTATGACGAACAGCTGGAGCTTCCGGAAGCGCAGGTGCAGGCGGCGCAGATGCTGGCACTGGCGGACGAGATGCCGAGCGCGCTGCTGTGCTACGAGCGTGACCCGTGCCACTGCCACCGCACGCTGCTGTTGCAGGCGGTGGGGGAGGGGCGCGAGGTGGTGGATCTGTACGCGTGACGAGCCCCTTCGTGCTCCCGCGAACGCAGGAGCCCGGAGCGGCGCCGAGTAACGTCCGTCGGGTGAAACAACTCTGGGCTCCTGCCTTCGCAGGAGCACGGTGAGCTATCCTGCGACCGGCAGCTTCACCTGTCCGTCCGTACCGCGCATCAGCGGCGCATAGGCGATGACCGTCTCCAGCGACATCGTGCCGTAGAGGTGCGGGAACAGCTGACTGCCGCGCGACTCCTCCCATTTCACCGCATCGCCCTGCGCGGCGAGGTCGACCGCCACCACGTGCAGGTCGTCCTGCCCGGCGAAATGTCTGTCGACCGTCTCCGTCAGCTGCGCCGCGGTGGAGAGGTGGATATAGCCGTCCGCCACATCCACCGGCGCGCCGAGCGAACGCGCCGTCGCGCTCCAGCGCGGCCATCTGCTCCGCAGTCAGCACCTTGTAGGCGGTGAGCGGCCGGTCGCTCATTCGCCGTCCTCCGGACCGGCGGCGGTGTCCGTCGCCGATCGTGCCGTCGTCGGTGGGCTCGGCCGGGGCGTCGCGCGCCAGCTCCTGTGCGACCATCGCCTCGGCCGCATCCTCGGGCTCCGGCTCCTCGTCGATGCGCGCGGCGGAGACGACATGCTCGTCGTTCGCCACGTTGAACAGGCGCACGCCCGCCGACCCGCGCCCGATGACGCGCAGCGATGCCAGCGGCATCCGGATCATCTTCGCCTGATCCGTCACCAGCATCAGCTGCTCCGCCTTGCTGGCGGGGAAGCTGGCGACGACCAGGCCGTTGCGCGCGATATTGTCGATGTTGGTGATGCCCTGTCCACCGCGCCCGGTGCGGCGATATTCATAGGCCGACGACAGCTTGCC
The DNA here is from genome assembly GCA_036946405.1 of Sphingomonas phyllosphaerae. Lineage (NCBI taxonomy): Bacteria > Pseudomonadati > Pseudomonadota > Alphaproteobacteria > Sphingomonadales > Sphingomonadaceae > Sphingomonas > Sphingomonas phyllosphaerae. The sequence continues at coordinate 9,442 of JAQIJC010000008.1, forward strand.
ATAGCCGTTGGCGCAGACGGTGAGGATGAACTGCTCCGACGCGCGCAGCCGCTCGAAGTCGAGCTGATCCATCGTCAGCTCGCCCTCCGCGCTCCTTCCAGGGTGCGTTGCGCAGATACGCCTCGCGCAGCTCGCCGTCGGCATCGACGCGGTGCAGCACGGAGAGCGAGATGACCTCGTCCCCGCCCTTCAGCGTGATGCCGCGCACGCCGGTGGAATTGCGGCTCTGGAACTCGCGCACCTCGTCCCCGGCGAAGCGGATCGCCTTGCCCTGGCGCGTGGCGAGCAGGACGTCGTCGCCCTCGTCGAGCAGCGCGACGCCGATCAGCCGATCGTCGCATCCTCGCCCTCGAACTTCATCGCGATCTTGCCGTTCGACGGCACGTTGGTGAAGGCATCCATCGAGTTGCGCCGCACCGATCCCTTCGCGGTCGCGAACATCACGTGCAGCTTGCCCCATTCCGCCTCGTCCTCGGGCAGCGGCAGGACGGTGGAGATCGTCTCGCCCTGTTCCAGCGGCAGCAGGTTTATCATCGGACGGCCGCGCGTGGCGGGACCGCCCTCGGGCAGCTTCCACACCTTCATGCGGTAGACGCGGCCCAGCGTCGAGAAGAACAGCACCGGCGTGTGCGTCGAGGTGACGAACAGCTTGGTGATGACGTCCTCGTCCTTGGTCGCCATGCCCGCGCGGCCCTTGCCGCCGCGCGCCTGAGCGCGGAAGGCATCGAGCGGGGTGCGCTTGATATAGCCCTCCTTGGTCACGGTCACGACCATGTCCTCGCGCTCGATCAGGTCCTCGTCCTCGATCCCGTCGGCCGCCGCGGCGATCTCGGTGCGGCGCGGGGTCGCGAACTGCTCGCGCACGTCGCGGAATTCCTCCCGCATGACGGCATAGAGCTTCACGCGGTCGGACAGGATCGCGAGCAGCTCGGCGATCGACTCGGCCAGCCCCCTCAGCTCGTCGCCGATCTCGTCGCGGCCGAGCGCGGTCAGGCGGTGGAGCCGCAGGTCGAGGATCGCGCGGACCTGCACCTCCGACAGGCGATAGGTGTCGCCCCGCGACGTCGGTCTCCAGCGCCTCGACCAGCCGCAGATAGGGCGCGATCTCCGCGATCGGCCAGTCGCGCGACAGCAGCTTCGCGCGCGCCTCCGCCGGGCTCGACGAGCCGCGGATGATGCGGACGACCTCGTCCAGATTGGTGACCGCGATGACGAGGCCGAGCAGGATATGGGCGCGCTCGCGGGCCTTGTTCAGCTCGAACTTGGCGCGCCGCGTGATGACCTGCTCGCGGAACTGGACGAACGCGCCGATGATGTCGCGCAGGTTCAGCAGCTCCGGGCGCCCGCCGCGGATCGCCAGCATGTTGGCGGGGAACGAGCCCTGCGCGGGCGTATGCCGCCACAGCTGGTTCAGCACCACCTCCGGCGTCGCATCGCGCTTCAGGTCGATGACGATGCGCACGCCCTCGCGGTTCGATTCGTCGCGGATGTCGCTGACGCCCTCGACGCGCTTGTCCTTGGCGGCCTCGGCGATCTTCTCGACCAGCGCGTTCTTGCCCTGCTGGAAACGGGATTTCGGTCAGGACGATCGACTGGCGACCGTCGCTGCGCGCGGCCTTGGTCGCCTCGATCGTGTGGCGCGAACGGACGATGATCGATCCGCGCCCGGTTTCATAGGCGGAGCGCGCGCCCGCGCGGCCCAGGATGATCGCGCCGGTCGGGAAGTCCGGACCGGGGACGATCTGCATCAGCTCCTCGGTCGTGATCGCGCCGTTGTCGAGGTACGCCAGGCACGCGTCGACCACCTCGCCCAGATTGTGCGGCGGGATGTTGGTCGCCATGCCGACCGCGATGCCGCCCGCGCCGTTGACGAGCAGGTTGGGGAAGCGCGCGGGCAGCACCTGCGGCTCGCGCTCCGACCCGTCGTAATTGGGCTGGAAGTCGACCGTGTCCTTGTCGAGATCGTCGAGCAGATAGTTGGACGATTTCGCCAGCCGCGCCTCGGTATAGCGCATCGCGGCGGGCGGGTCGGGGTCCATCGAGCCGAAGTTGCCCTGGCCGTCGATCAGCGGCACGCGCATCGCCCAGTCCTGGGTCATGCGCGCCAGCGCCTCGTAGATCGAGCTGTCGCCGTGCGGGTGGTATTTAACCGATGACGTCGCCGACGATGCGCGCCGATTTGCGATAGGGCCGGTTGTAGAGGAACCCGCTCTCGCTCGCCGAATACAGGATGCGGCGGTGGACGGGCTTCAGCCCGTCGCGCACGTCGGGCAGGGCGCGCGCCACGATCACGCTCATCGCGTAATCGAGGTAGCTGGTCTTCATCTCCTCGACGATGGAGATGGGGGCGATATCGGAAGGGTCCGCCAGGACCGTGTCGTCGCTCAACGCTGGGCTTTCGTGAATGTGGGGTTACACACATGCACTAGCCCAGCGTCACGCATATTGCCAACCCAGCAGGCCGGCGATCGGGTCACTTCTTGCAGGCCGCCTTGGTGGCGTTGCCCGCCTTGCTGCAATCGTAGGTGACGGTCTTGCCGGTGCTGGTCTTCGCGGTGACCATGCGGCCGGTCGCGGCGGTGCGGGTGGTGGTGGCGGTCTTGCGCGTGGCGACCGCGGCGGTGGTCTTGCCGGTCGGCGTCGTCTTCCTCGTCACGGTCTGGTGCTGGACGACATGGGTGTTGGTCCTGGCGGGCGCGGTCTGGGCGACGGCGACGCCGCCGGAGACTAGCGCGGCGGAGGCGAGGATCGCGAAGGGCAGGGTACGGGTCATGGCATTCGCTCCTGTCGGTGCGGCATCCTTCGTCGATGCCGTCGAGCCTCCTGTGCGCCGGGGCGATTGTCAGGGGAATGGCGGGAAGATGACCGATCGGTCATGCGCGCTCCCGGATCGTCATTGCGAGCGTAGCGAAGCAATCCAGTGTCGCGCATGCTGCCCTGGATTGCTTCGCTGCGCTCGCAATGACGGGGTGCAGATTACGCCGGCACCTCGGCCCCGTCCCACGCGAAATGCTTGCCGCTGTCGGTGGGCTTCAGCCCGTCGATCACGTCGAGCAGCTGCACCGCCGCACGTCCCGGCTGGAACAGGTCGCGGCCCCTCTGCTGGAACGGCTGCGACAGCTTGGTATCCACCGTGCCGGGATGCAGCGCGACGACGATGCCGCGGTCGTTGCGCCGCTTGTCCTCGATCGCCAGCGTGCGGATCAGCTGGTTGAGCGCTGCCTTGGACGCGCGATAGCCGTACCAGCCGCCCAGCCGGTTGTCGCCGATGCTGCCGACCCGCGCCGAC